>JAHCIP010000153.1 GCA_026129165.1 Anaerolineae bacterium | reverse complement strand
GACCGAGGGCTTCGGCTAGGAAGCTCCCCGTACCCCCACAGCCCACCAGGACGAGGGTTGCCTCACGCGCAGGGTTGGCCCGCCGCCAGCCGCGAGGGGCAGGCGTGGTGTCAATCCGATAGGTCATCGTCGTCTTCGCTTTCCTGACGGTAGAAGGTGTCCTCAAAGCCGCCCGGGTCGCCGGCGAAGACCCGGTCCCAGGGGATGGGCATGAAGTAGCCGTACACCCCGAGCCGCAGCGCGACTTGGGGGTGGGCGGTGTCGAGGCGGCCCAGGACGCCGTAGAGGGTCAGCCGCTGCTCGTCGGCGTCGTCGACCGGGCTGAAGCGGGCGGGGTAGGCGTGGTGCGAGTGGATCTCCAGCACGACGTTCGGCGCGGGACGGTAGGTGATCTCCGTCGGCCCCGTCGTCTGACGGGGGACGACCAGGTGGTAGCCCAGGCGCGCGTCGTGGCGCACCGTGAGCAACACCTCCTGGCCGAAGGCCGCCCAGGTCTGGGCCACGGCGACGATGTGCTGCCAGAGGTCCAGCGGTAGGCGGCCGTGTTTGAGGACGCACACTGGTTCCAGCGGCGGCAAGCCGCGCACGTGGCAGGGAGCTATGGAGACGCGCGCTGCCAGGTGCGGGTTTTCGGCCTGGACGTAGACGCCATTACCCGCCAGGACATAGTCGTAGGCGTGACCGCTCAGCGGCGGGGGACCATCGCGAGCCACTAGGTAGTCGACAATCGTCATCCTTACCCTCCCAGCCGCATCGCTTCAGCTACCCGCAGGTGCGGCACGAGGTCGTCCAGGGGATACTGAGGTTGGCGATGGAGCGCGGTCCACAGCGCGCCGATGTCGTCGGGGTAGCGCCACGACTTGCCTTGGCCCGCGTGGGGCGAGAAGTGGCTGCGGAAGAAGGCGTCGGGGACCCGCGCCGGGTCGGCGGGGAAACGTTCAGTCCCGACGCACACCTGGCCCGAGGGGTACACGTTGTAGGCCGGCGCGTGGTAGAGCTGATCCGTGTCGGCGCGCGGGCGGGCGTGGGCGGCAAAGACGTAGGGCGCCTGGGGCGATGCGGGGCAGACGAAGACCAGGCCGGGCATGGGCAGGCGCAGGCGGCGGGGCGGGGTCCCGTACTGCTCGCGCAGCCGCACGGTCCACACGTGCGGCTCACACCACAGCGCGACGTGAACGCCCCGCGCCGTCTTCGACCACCACAGCGTGGTGGGTGGGAGCAGACCGGTCGTCAGGTCGAGTTCGCGCGCCAGGGCATGCGCTACCTCCAGCGCCGAGACCAACCGCACCCGGACCGCGCGCTCGGTGTAGTCGTGCAGCACGACACTCTCGGCGTGGAAGTCGAGGCGCACCTGGAGCGGGTCCGGCTCGACGTCGGCCTCAGGCGGCAGCGCCCACTGGTAGGGGGAGGGGCTCGGCGTGGTCAATGGCGACGAGGCCCCGGTCGGTAATCTCAAGCTCATACAGCCTCCGTGTCCGTTGGTAGATCAGGCCGGCATCCTGGCCGAGCGCGGCGTCGAGCAATCGGGCGAAGTGGGTGGCGGGGTCGGCCTCCAGCCAGGCGGCCAGGGCGTCAATGCGGTCGAGGATGGCCTGGGCGCGCCGCCACTGCGCCGCCAGGTCCAGCAAGTTGTCCAGAGTCCAGTCGGCGTCCATGACCTCCACCTCGTCATCGTAGTCGAGAAAGGCCGTGTCGGTGTCGCCCCACAGCCAGTCGGCGAACTCGGCGACGGCCACACAGGATGTCCCGTCGAACTGGGCGTGGAGTTCGGCCGGGCTGAAGCCGTGCGGCGGCAGGCGGGTCAACACCGCAGGCGGGACATGCGCCCCGGCCCAGTCGAGCAGCGGGACGCGCACATCCACCGGCGCCTCGCACACGCACAGGAGGAGCAACTCCCCCAGCCGCCGGTCGAGCGCGTGGAAGTCCTCGTAGCGCCAACCCAGTCGGATGAAGGGGATGCCCCAGGCGACCTGGTCATACTCTTCGGCCTCGTAGAGCGGGCAGAACTGGGCTTCGACGCGCCGTAGGAACGCTTCAACCCGCGCCGTCTCGCGGCTTGCCCCCGCCTGGGCCGCCTGCCAGATGGCCGTGGCCTCGTTGGGGAAGATGGCCTGGACGATGAGCCGGAAGGCCAGCTCGGAAGTGTGGCACGCCAGGAGCGCGGCGACGGACCGCGGGCGTACCACGGTCCGTCGCAACAGCTTCCCTAGCGCCAGGGGGCGAACGATCATCCGCCGAGCAGGCGTTGGAGCGCCTGGACCGCCTGGCGCGTGGCCCGGGCGTAGGCGTCGGCCTCGGCCAGGGCCAGGTTGATGTCGGGCTGGCGCTCGCCCGCCGCGTCCAGGTCCAGGGCGCCGTCGGCGTCGAGCAGGTCCGCCGCTAGCTCGAACACGCGCAGGTGGGTGGCCGGGACCCCGCGCAGGACGGAGACGACGCTCTGCCCCTGTCCCTTGGTCCCGATGCGCCTGCTGAAGGTGTAGAGGGTATCCTCTCCCCGCCGCGTCTCCTCGGTGTCGGCGTTGACCAGTTCAGGGAAGAACTGGCTGAGTTGCTGGCGCACCTCGTCAACGGTGAGGCGGGCGTCGGGGTCCGGGAACTCGCGGCCGTCGTAGCTAAAGATACGAGCCATATCCAATCTCCTCATCTAGACAAATAGGGATAGCTGGCCGGCGGGGGCTGGCGCTGGGGGTGGCGGAGTTGGCGTTTCGGGAGAGGCGGCAGCGTCCCCTGGCTCGGTCGTTGGGGGTGGCGCAGTGACTGGGCTAGGGGCCGGTCGCGGCTTAGCCTTGGACGAGGGAGGCGTGGGATAGCGGGGCTGCACCGCCCACCGCGCCTCCGCTTCAGTCAGGAGTGCGGGAACGGCCGCCAGGATGGCGGGGAGCGTCTCAGCCTCCAGGCAGCGCAGGAGGGGATCGCAGCCGTCCGCGCCGAGGGCCAGGATGGCGCGGTAGGTCGAGCCCTCGACTGGTTGCAGGGTGACGACGAGCTTCAGGCCACGCCGGGTTGGGGTAGATGGTGGGGCAGCCTCGTCAGGGGCCGCTGGTGTCTCCGTCGGTTCGGTCGGGGTCAGGTCAAGGGTATCCATACGGGGGTCTCCTCTGTCAAGCGGCCCGAGCGGGGCGGGCCAGGGTCGGGTCGTGGAGGGGCATGATGACATGGACATCGTCGGCGAGGGTGTCCCCCACTTCGCGCACCGTCACCGGGCTTTGGGGCGAGGTCCAGGCCAGTTGCACCTGGGTCGCGGTTAGACTGTCGAGCAGGTCGGTCAGCAGGCGGGTGTTGAGGGCCACGCCTTGCGTCTCACCCTCAACGGTCGCCGGCAGATGGCTCTCCGCCTCGCCCGTCTCGTCGCCGCGCGCTCGCAGGTGGAGGTGGTCGGTCTCGGCCAGCAACACGACAGGCCGCGCGTCCCCGTGCGCCCCAAATAGGCTCGCGACGCGGATGGCCTGGCGGAAGCTCGCCGTGGCGAGGGTCACCTGGGTGCGCCAGGCCGTGGGGATGAGCGGGCGGATGTCGGGGAAGCGGCCGTCAATGAGCCGGGTGAAGAGGCGCGTGCTGTTGACGAGGAGGTAGAGGCCGCGCACCTCGGGGGTCAGCATGAGGCGAACGCTCGCGCCCTCGCCCAGCAGGCGGCTGAACTCGGCCACGGCGCGGACGGGGACGAGGAGCTGTTGGGACGCGCCCCCCGCTTCGGCTAGACGGGTCCGGGCCAGGCGGAAGCCGTCGGCGGCGGCCAGGGTCAGGCCCTCGGCCGCGAAGTCGAACAGGACGGCGGTGAGGACCGGGCGGCTGGTGTCGCGCGAGGCAGCGAAGCTGACGCGGTTGAGCGCGGCCTGGAGCCGTTTGGCGTCGAGGTCGAAGGCCCAGCCGGTGTCGGGGGTCGGCAGGGTGGGATACTCGGCGGGTGGCAGGGAGGCCAGGCGGGCGGTGGACCGGCCACAGGCGGCCTGCAAGCGCTGGCTGGCCGGGTCGAGGGTCAGCCGCAGAGGCTCGGCGGGGAGTTGAGCCACGTACTCGCCGAGCAGGTGAGCAGGGGTCGCGGCCTGGCCCGCCGTCTGCATCTGGGCGGCGATGGTCAACTCAACGCCGAGGTCGCCGTCGGTGGCGGTGAGGGTCAAGCCGTGCGAGCCGGCGTCGAGGCGGACGGTCTGGAGGATGGGGAGCGCGGCTTTGGTGGGGGCGACGCGGGTGATGAGCCGCAGGGCACGGTTGAGGCTGGATTGGTCCACGGTCAGGTCCATATAGGTACCTCCTGGTGACAAGCGCGGAGCCGCCGATGGCTCCGTGCAAGGCGAGACGCTGCACCCCAGGGGGTGCAGTAGGATGAGGAATATAGCCGGTTCAAGGGACTGGTGGACGAACGGGCGGATTGCACCTATAATCACGCTGGACTGACAAGAGGCAGCGCAGGGGAAAGGGCAGAGAGGCGTTATGGCAGCGAAGACACTCGACCAGCACATCGAGATCACGCCGGGCATCGCGGGCGGCAAGCCCCGCATTGCCGGCCATCGCATCACCGTCCACAACATCGTGGTCTGGCACGAGCGGCTGGGGTGGAGCGCGGACGAGATTGCGGCGGAGTATGACCTGTCCCTGGCCGATGTCTACGCCGCGTTGGCCTACTACTTTGACCACCGCGAGACGATTGACCGAGAGCTAGACGAGAGCGAGGCCTTCGTCGAGGCGTTGCGGCAGCAGACGCCGTCGCTCCTCAGGCAGAAGCTCCAGGAGCGCCAGGCGGATGGGGCAGAGGATTAACCCCTACCCCTCTGTCGCCCTAGCCAAAGTGCTTTGGGTAATAGCCCTGGGCTGGGTGAGACGCTGTGACCGGTGAGGCGCAGCAGGGTTATGTTTAGCTCGATCAAGAGGCGTTGGACGGCGCAGGAAAATACGGGTAGAATATCATCGTTGAAACGGGTGACAGCGGACTTTGACCGAGCCGAACGAACGCTACCTTATGAAACCACGTGTGTATCTTGAGACAACCATCGCCAGCTACCTAACGGGTTGGCCCAGCCGTGACCTGGTTACGGCGGCTCATCAACAGATTACGCGCGAGTGGTGGCAAAACCGACGGGAAGACTTCGACCTGTTTGTCTCCCAGATCGTCTTGCGTGAGGCCGCACGGGGCGATCGAGAGGCAGCGGCGCAACGCCTCCAGGTTCTGGAGGGTCTTCCGAGCCTTGAGCAGACAGAGGAAGCGATTGAACTGGCGGGGGAACTGGTCGGCGCACTCCCGCTACCGAGGAGAGCAGAGCTGGATGCGCTCCACATCGCCCTGGCCGTCGTGCATGGGATGGACTACCTGTTGACATGGAACTGCACCCACATCGCCAACGCGGCGTTGCGGAACCAGATCGAGGCGATCTGTGGCGCGCGGGGTTATGAGACACCGGTGATCTGTACGCCTGAAGAACTGTTGGAGGCTTAGGAGTATGTGGCGAGACCCAATCGTGGAAGAAGTGCGCCAACTGCGCGAGGCGTACGCGGAGGAATTCAACTTCGATCTCTGGGCCATCCACCGCGACCTGAAAGAGCAGGAGAAGGCCAGCGGGCGGAAGATCGTCTCCTTTCGGGCAAAGCGCAAGCGGCCCGTCCAGCCAGCGATGGCGCTAGAGGGCGAGCCCACAACGTCAGCCTCAGTCGCATCCAATCCGGCAGCGGTCCAGGACGACGGTGGCTAAGACCTGCCAGCTACCTTGACCCAGGACGATGACTTCCTGCGTCTGCACGCGGCAGCCGTGGTCCATGCTGGCATTGTGTACGTCCCGCAACACGCCTCGGTGGGGGAGATTGTGCGGGGCCTGATGTTGGTGTTTCAGGCCCTAGATGCCGAGGACATGCAGGGCCGGTTCGAGTATCTGTAGCCCTCCAGATGTGACCGCGAATGCCTAGCCTACAGCTGCACCTGAAGATCGTGTCTCTCTGAGAGCCTGCATAAGAGAGGGGTGCGGGTGCAAAACGAGTCATGGATCGGGAGCAACTATCATCGGTACAGGCAAAGGGGAATTGAGAAGTGAATTCAGGTAAGCGCCCCCGTCTCATCTATTTGTACTCGCAGCTCTCTCAGATGGGCTTGGATCATATTCGCTGTCGTAAGCTGTTGGGGTTTTTGGAACGCGAGTACGAAGTGGTTCGTGGATTTGCCCTTTTTCCCGACGAGGTTGTCCGTGGTGGATTGAATACTATATTTCAACGCCAAGTCCTTTCAGAATCCGTACTTTTCGAACAGAATGTTGATATACTCTTCATTGAAGGGCGATTAAGGCTACAGATAACCAGCCAAGAGACCGAACAACATGGAATTCAGTTCAAAGTTCGTGCGGAAACACTTAAAAAATTCGCTGACAAAGGAGGTATTATTGTTCTTGACCTTTTTGGCGAGTCTATTCTCAGCACAAGTTCTGGCAAGAAAAAACTACAGGAGTATCAAGATTTTTTTAGAGAAGCAACCTTGCCCTCTATTCACCTACCGGAATCATCGAAAGAATTCCTGGTCTTTGGGGCACTGCTCTCAGATGATGAGGCCAGAGAACTTGTTCCACACGCCATAGATGAAGAGCATAAAGTCCGAGGCGGTATCTTCAATGTCAAGGTAACGTCCGATTATCTCACATGGATACACCCAATTCTCCAATCTGCATATGAAGGAGTTGCCAATCTTTTGCTCAGTTCTCCTTGGCCGCTTTTTGCATCAATTCAGGACAAAGTCGTAATCATGGGTAATCCTAGTACCCATCTCCTGGCGATGGATATGTTTTGGGATGGGGGAGCGCCGATCTTTGGAGTTCTTAACGACTTTGGTAATGGTTGTTCAGTAACCATCACAGGTGCGCCTTTCCTCGACTCCGTTCTGGAAGCAGGCCCTTCTGATGCAATCATCTTCATCAGCAATCTATTGGCTTTGCTGCAGAGAGAACAACGGGAGCGGTATCCATACCTGATGCAGCCTAACTATGAGCAGTCCGTGGTCGTGCCAATAGATCAATACAAGATCGATTTGCGATCAGATGACATGAGGTTCATGTTGAGCGAGCCTGTTTACATTGAAGAAAGCAGACTTTATGAGTTCAAAGAGATTAAAGGCGGCAATCCAGTTGACGCAATCAAAAATACAGCCGATGAATATGTCGTTGCCTTTCTAAATAGTGGTGGAGGGCACATCTATTGGGGGATTAGAGATGCTGATAGAGTAGTAATTGGAGTACATCTCACTTCTAAAGAGAGGGACGTACTTCGACGTGTTGTGACGGAGAAACTTACTCAGATTCAACCTGCTGTTGCTCCAACAGCATACAAGATAGAATTTCATGAGGTTTATCAAGATAAGGGTGTAGTTGTTCCTGATTTGTGGGTAGTAGAAATCATTGTCCCGTATGCGTCTACCACTGACCTGTATTTCACCGGTGGTAACCAGGCGTTTGTTAAGACTGATGCGGGTAAGAAGAAATTAAGCGGCCCAGAATTACAAGATGAGATTAGAAGACGTTCAGCCAAGTAGTGGATAGCCAATGACGCACCGGCCGCTAGACTACTTCTGCCGAACCTTCATCTTCCTGGCACTCACGGTCGTTCAATAGAGAGCCACTAACCGGGTGAAGACGCGCGGAGGCGTTCCTGGAACTGCCTCCGCGCGTTTGTTAAGCCTTCCTTAGTAACAGCATTGGGCCGACAGCACGTGTCTCCGCAGTTGCTACTTCTGTTGAAGACGGTCGCTCCTCATCACCTCCATAAGTGCGCCCGGCCTGTGGATAACACGCTGGTTCCGGCTACCCCGCCACTCGCCCGCGCCATCCGACAACCGCGCGACGAACGGGCCGTCAATGAGGACGTCTATCAGCTTGAGCGCAGCCTGTACCTCTGGCTCAAGACGGCAGGCAAGGGCCTCCAGGGTAAAACCCGTGTAGACGACGGTGTGGAGGTCGTGGGCCTTGAGCCGCTGGAGAAGCGCCAGCAGTCCAACAGGCTGTAGGAACGGTTCGCCGCCCGTCACGGTGATCCCGTCGCGTGGTTCACCCTGGGCGTCCAACAGCGCCGCCACAATCGCCTCGATACCCAGCGCCACCCCACCAGCCAACGAGTGTGTCTCTGTCAGGGCGCAGCCGCGACACTGATGGACGCAGCCCTGCGTCTGGACAACACTACGCCGCCCCGGTCCATCCACCACCGAGCCGTGGTAGAGATGGGCGACGCGGAGTGTCAGGCCGCTTGTCTCCTGGCGAGACGGCAGGGGCTGTGTGGTCAGGGGACGCGCACAGTTGAGCGGCCGGGCGGGAGGCAGGAGGTCGCCGGCGAGCGCCGACGCCTCCGCCTCACTCAAGCCCTCGACTGTCAACTCGCCCGTGGCCGGGTCGAGTATCCACGTCAGTTCGCTCATGACTGTCCCCTGGAGCGAGCGCGTGGCCTCACCTGCGTCCGCGCGTAGTACTCCGTGGTCTTCTGCTCGCGCTTCGGTTTGCCCACCAACTCCTCGACCAGCTTCGCCACGTCGTCACAGGCTGGCCCGGCGATGCCCTGGATGTGCATCTGGAGTTCCCCCGTGGTCGGGTCAATTGTAAACTCAAGGACTGGCATCGCTCTCTCCTTTAGTAGCGCACCTTAATCTTGATGAGATGGCCGTCGACGACGCGCTGGGCCGACCCATGCAGCCGCCGCTTGACCGCCTCGACGACATGCTCGTGGTAGGCCGTGCGCAGCTTGACCAGGAACTGCCCGCTGTGCAGGACCCGCTGGTCGTACTCTGACACAATCGGCACATAGCCCTGCGCGGTGCGCGTGAAGCCCAGGTCGTTGGAGGCCGAGCCAAGATACGCCCGCCGCACCACGATCTCCGCCGTCTCCGGTCGGCGGTCGCCTAGGTAGCCAAAGAGCGGCAAGGCTTCCCCCTCTTCGACCTCGGTATAGCCCAGGTCAGCCAGGGCAGCCAGCAGCAGGGCGCGGTCCTTGAAGACCAGGTCGGTAAATACGAGGTACTTACTCACAGACATCTCCCTTCGATGTCGACGAAAGACGAAGGACTGATGACCAATCAGAAGCATCCTCGGTCTTTGGTCCTTCGTCTTTCGTCGCTCTCTAGAACTCGATGAAGCGTTCGCCCGTCAAGGGTTGCGGGTGGCCGGCGTCCACCGCCAGGTGCTCGCGCGCCCAGCGCCGCAACTCCTCAATCTCCTCGCGCTTGACCTCCGACGTGGGACGGATACTGCGCACGCGCCGCAGGATGTCCGCCGTCGTCACGTCGCGCGCTCCATCCATGAAGGCGTCCAGCAGGCCCGCCTTGACGGCTGCCTCGATCTCGGCCCCGGAGAAGCCCTCGGCGGCCCGGGCCAGTCCGTCGAGATCGAACTGCTGGGGGTCACGGCCGCGCTTGACGAGATGCACCTTGAAGATGGCGGCGCGGTCCTGGGGCGTGGGCAGGTCCACGAACACGACCTGGCTGAAGCGGCCCTGCCGCACCTGCTCGGGCGCGAGTTGCCGCACATCGTTGGCCGTCGCCACCACGAACACGTCCTGCTGCTCCTGCATCCAGTTGAGGAGGTTGGCGATGGTCCGCGCCGTCTCACCCCCATCCGACCGCGCCGACGACTGGAGGCCGCCGACGGCTTTTTCGAACTCGCTGACGCCGAGGATACCCTTGAGCGTTGTGGCAATGGCCAGCGCCCGCTTGATGCTCATGGCCGCTGAGCCGATGACTCCGCCACCCTCGCCCATGACCGCCCCGAAATCGAGGTCCAACAGGGGCCGACCGAGGATGGAGGAGGCAATCTTCTTGGTCAGGTCCTGCCCGGTGCCAGGTAGCCCCACCAGGAGCAGACCCTTCATCGGCTCGACCCCGTAGGCCCGCGCCGCTGGGGTGAAGGTCACCGCCGCTTCCTGGAGCAACTGGCGCAGGTGGGCATAGCCGCCCAGGTAGTCGGCCGGCTCGGGGTGGGTGTAGGTCAGCGCCCCGCTCTGGCGGATGACGCTGCGCTTCTCGTCGAGGATGAGCGGCAAGGCGGTCGGACCGACGCCGCGCTGGGCAATCGTCGCCTTGGCCAGCGCGTTCTCAATCTCGCTCTCAGTCAGGCCGAGCAACGCCTGGACGAGTTGCTCGCGCGTCCGCTCGTCCACACTCAACCCCACGTCGGGGTTCTCGGCCAGCCGCGCCAGGTGCAGGTCGAGCAGCGCCTCGACCTCGCGCTCGTCGGGCAGGGGCAGGTCCACCCGCTTGACCTCCTTCTCCAGCGCGGGCAGGTCGGGGAAGGCGGGGTCCACGAACAGGACGGTGACGGGGCGCGTCTTGACGGTCCAGGCCAGCTCCCGCAGCCGACGCACCAACTGCGGCTCCGCCTGGCCGAAGGGCGCCAGGTACGGCCCATAGTCGCACAGGACAAACAGCCCGCTCTCGGCCTGACTGATGTAATCCAGGACGGCGAAGGGGTCTTCGGTGTCAGGGATGGGGCGCGGGTTGAGCAGGGGGTCAGCGCCGGCGAGTTGGCGCAGGCCGGTGATGCGGCTCCAGGTGAACAAGCCTTTGGCCTTGTGGCGGGGCAGGTGGGCGACGGCGTTCATCAGACGACGGAAGCGGGACTCCTCGAAGGTGGCGACGCTAATCAGGGGATAGCGGGCGCGGATGAGGATGTCCAACTCGGTCACCAGGGTATCGAGAGCCAGGGTCTGAGACATGGAGGGTCTCCTTCCGAGCATTGAAGGGTGGGTCTAGAGTTCGAGCGCCGCCATGCGGTTGGGTTCGGCGAGCGCCTGGGCGTCCGAGTAGCACAGGGTAATGATGTCGCCCAGGACCTGGTCGAGCGTTCCCGTGTCGCGCTTGCGCTTGCCATTCGGTCGGCTGGCCAGTTGTTCTAACTCAGCGATGAGGCTCTCCAACTGCGGCTCCGATTGCCAGTTCATGAGCCTGTACCAGCGCGCCATCTCGCGCACGCGCTTGACCGAGCCGCCGGGTAGACGCTGATGCTTCTGGAGTGAAGTACGGATGGCGGTGGCCGCCTCGTAGACCGCGCTGTGGAGTTGTTGCGCGCCCTCTTCCAGCGGGCTGAGCGCCTCCTGCAACCGCTCGCGGGCCGCTTCGAGCTTCAGGGTGCGCAGCCGCTCCTTGACCTCGGCTTCGCGGCGGCGCTCCTCGGCCTCGGCCGCCAGCTTCTGCCGCAGGCGTTCTTCCTCGGCCCAGAACTCGGCCTGGACCAGCCGCGCCTGCGCCTCCTGCCGCCGCTGTTCCAGCCGCAGCGCCGCTTCGGCCTGTTCGAGCTGACGGCGTTCCTCGCGCGCCTGGCGCTGCTCGGCCAGCATCTCGCTGCCCAGCAGGACCACCCCGACACGGTAGCGCAGCCGCAGCCGGTCCCGCAGGTCGTCGGGCGTTGGCATCGCTTCCAACACGCCGCGCACGACGGCATCCTGGAAGCCCTCGGGGATAAGGCGTCCTGTAGCCGCCAGGCGCCGCGCCGAGTCCGCCGCTAGTTGGAGGAAGGTGTCTACCACCTGCTCGCGGATGGCGTCGTACTGGTCCAGGGCTTCGGCCTTGGCCTGCTCCAGCGCCGCCTGGGCCTGCTGGAACTCGGCCTCGAACTGCTCGAAGGCCGTCCACGGCACCCAGCGATACGAGGGCGTCTCGAACAGGGTCTCCGTCAAGGTGAAGCGGTAGGAGTAGCGGTGCAGGGCGGCATGGGCGCGGGCGGGGGGACGCAGCAGTGGCAGGCGGCAGCGGTCGGGCAGCAGGCCACAGCGGGGTGGGCGGAAGGCTACCTGGGCATCGCGGGGCAGGGTGATACCCAGGGCTTCCCAGTCCAGCCGCCGGTCGAGCAGGCCGAAGCCCTGCGCGTCCACGTTCACAAACACCCCATCGTCTTCCAGCGCCGAGAGGTCGAAGGGCAGCCGTTCGACGGCCCCCGCTTCGACGCCGACCTGATCGGCTGCGCGCTCGGCCCGCGCCTGCGCGCCGTTCACTTTGCCGTTGGTGGGGGCGAGTGTCTGGATCATAGGTCTACCTCCCTCATCAGTGAACTGTCACGCCCCGCGTGGGGCTGTAGAGGCCGTTCTCGCGCAGGCTGACGAAGCCCGGCCGGCCGAGGACAATGTGGTCGAGGACCTCGATGCCCAGCAGGTCGCCCGCCTGGCCCGCTTCGCGCGTCAGCCGCACATCTTCCGCCGACGGGGTCGGATCCCCCGACGGGTGGTTGTGGACCAGGATGACAGCGGCCGCGCCGCACGCCACCGCCTCCCGAAAGCAGTCGGCCAGGCGGATGACGACCGCGTTGAGGCCGCCCTGGTAGACCAGGCGGGTGCCGAGGACGTGGTTCTTGATGTCGAGGAGGATGACGCGGAGTTGTTCCTGGGCCAGGTCCGTCATCTCGGGGCCGAGATAGGCGGCCACGTCGGCGGGCTTGCGCAGCATGGGCTGTTCGCCCGGCGGAGTGACGTGCGCCACCTCGTAGCGGGCGGACAACTCGGCGAGCAGCCGCAGGTTCTCACGGACGAGGTGCAGGAGGGTCGCCGCCTCGGGCGGCAGCAGGCTCACCTGCTGGCTGGCGGTCTTGCGCTTCATGGCGCCGTCCCTCCGCGCGGTTCGTCCACCTCCCAGGCGACCGGCGTGTGGTAGCGGTCGCAGAGCCGGCGGTCAAGCTGGGACCGGAAACGGGCCGCGCGCTCGGCGTTATCGAGGGCGTAGAGGTCGGCCACCTGGCGGGCCAGGGCGTCGAAGGCGGTGCGGTCGTAGAACTGGCCGACGTAGGCCGCGAAGGTCTGGGCCAGGACAGTGGGGCTTTTGACCGCCACCGCCAGGCTGAGTAACTGGTCTTGGGGTACAGCCTCGCACAGGGTCGTCACGGGCGCCTCCTTTTAACGCAAGCAGGCGGAGCCGGGGGTGGCTCCGCCTACCTGGATACACGATGGGGTTGCGAGAGGTGGGGTTAGAAGACCGGTTCGTCGGCCGCGGTCTCGTTACTCGGATTGTCGGGGCGGCGGTCGAGGGCAATGACTTCGCTGGCGACGATCTCGGTGGCGTAGCGCTTCTGGCCGTCCTTGCCGTCCCACGAGCGGTACGTGATGCGCCCCGCGATGTACACCAGGCGGCCCTTGCCCAGGTACTGCCCGGCGAACTCGGCCAGCGGCCCCCAGCACACCACCTGGTGCCAGTCCGTCTCAGGCTCGGCGCCTGGCTTGGTGGGACGGTCCGTGGCGACGCTAAACTTGGTGACGACGTGGCCTTCGGGGGTATAACGCATGTCAGGGTCACGTCCCAGGCGGCCAATCAGATACGTTACTTGTAATGTCCTCATCGGTGCTATCCTCCTGTCATTGTGATCAAGCCAGTACACCCGGTCGGTGTACTTTGCGGGAGGTGATATGAGCGAGACCCAGTCGGTGCGGTGGGAACGCTATCCGCTGGTCGCCCAGGTCGAGTATGCGCGTCGCTGGCTGACCATCCAGGCCAACCTCGGACGCGCGCCGAATACGGTGGACGCGTACGGTCGCGCCCTCCAGGACTATCTTGCCTTCTGCCACCAGCAGCGGGTGGAACTGGTGGCAGCGACACGCGAGCACATCGCGCTGTACGTGCGTGACCTCGCCACGCGTGCCAACCCACGTGCCGCAACTGCGCGAACACCCGATGGCCCTGTCGGCCTCGCCAACGCCACGTTGCAGCAACGTCTCACCGCCATTCGCCTGCTCTATGATTTTCTCGTCGAGGAAGGGGTCAGACCGGACAATCCAGTCGGGCGCGGGCAGTACAGCCCTCACGCGAGCTTTGGTGGCGCCCGGTCCCGCGCCCTCA
>JAHCIP010000152.1 GCA_026129165.1 Anaerolineae bacterium | reverse complement strand
GTAGGTAAACAGTTCCGGGTCGCGGAAGAATTCGGTGACTTTGATGAGAAAGCTATTGACCAGGCGTTGATATTCGTCGGGATTCCGCTGGAGTAATCGAATATAGGCGCCCAGGTCTTCCGCGCCGGTCGCGGCGATGCGCCGCTGGAGACGCCGCATAATCGTGGGCGTCTTGTAGCTGGCGAAGTCAATGCCACTGGTTTCGCGTAACTGCTCCAACAGCCCGCGTAACTGACGGTCAGCATCACCCCGCGCGGCGGTCGGGGTCTTGGTGAGCAGGTCGTGGAGCAGGGGGCCGATGGCATCCAGGTTCGCCACGATGTCCACTGTGGTCGGCGCCAGGGAGAGCGGCATACCGGGATAGGCGGCCGTCTCAGGGTTCTCGATGACCACCGTGCCGCCCTGACTCTTGACAGCCCGCGCCCCAGCGGCGCCATCGGAACCAGTGCCCGTGAGAATCACGGCAATCAGCCCCTCGCCAAAGACACGGGCCGCGCTGGTGAAGAGGAGGTCTACGGAGGGCTTGACACGCCCCTGTCCGCCCTCCGCTACGCTCACCTCGTGGTCGGTGATCTCGACATGGCGATTGGAAGGCACGACATAGATGACGCCGGCCTCGAGTTTTCCGCGCGTCTCGACCAGGCGAATGGGCAGCGGACTGCGCGGAGCGAGAATCTCCGGCAGATGGCTGAGGCGTCGCGGGTCCAGATGCTGAGCGATGACGATGGGCGCGGGGAAGTCAGCCGTCAGGGTAGCGACGAGACTGGATAGCGCCTCGATGCCGCCGGCCGACGCGCCAATCACGACGAGTTGGGTGATGGAGGAAGTCTTACTCATGGCTCAGGCTCGCTTGCGGACTAGGCGCTGGCTGCCTCGTCCATCTCCGTGGTCATCTCGTTAGACCGCATGGCTAGAATGACGCGCCGGATCTGCTCCGCATTTATCTCCGCCTCATGCACCCGTTCCTCAAACCGCGCCCCAGCCGCCTCCAACCCCCGTTCCACGGCCCGCTTGGCGAGGCGGCGAGTCAGCGCGACATTCTCTTCGAGGGCGCGGAGGGCGGCCCATAGCGCCCGTTCGAGAGAGTCGTTGTGGTCGGCCAGCAGGCTCTCGGCAGTATAGGCGTGGCCGACACGGCAGCGGAAGCGTAACACATTGCCCTCGTGAACCTCCCAGAGTGTCCCATGACACTCCGGGCAGGCATAGACGGAGGGAACACCGGGTTTATCCTCGTCGTTGAGCGCCTCGGGGTCGAGACGAGCGATCTCCGCTTCATACTCCATATCTGACTGTGTTGCCTCAGACACACAGTCTCCTTTCTCGTCCGCTGCTGTCTGGGCAAGCTGAATCAACCGAGGCGGAATGTCGCGCACAGGCAGGCAGAAATCCACGTCGACATACTCCAACGCATTGCTCGGCATATCATCATAGAGCGCGTCAGCGGGGTCCTGGACGGCGGCCAGCCCGCCCCGCAGTTTAATCGCGTGCAGGCCCGCCGTCCCGTCGTCAAGGGCGCCGGACAGAATCACCCCGACTACACGAGGGCCATAGGCGAGGGCCGCGCTGCGGAAGAGGGGGTCAAGGGCAGGGCGGTGGCGGTTTTCCCGTGGTCCGTGGACTACACGCACCAGCCCTGGTTCCACCAGCAGGTGATAATCGGGTGGGGCGATGTAGATGCGCCCTGGATGGAGAGCCATGCCGTCTATCGCATGGGCAAGCGGGCAAAGGTCCTGCGCGCTGTAGAATACGGGGTAGGAAGCCGGTGGCCTCAGGCGGCATATGGAGAACAATCAAGACAGCCGCCGGCAGGTCAGCCGGCAGGCCACTGATAAGCGTCATCAGGGCTTCGACCCCCCCCGCCGATGCGCCCACCACGATAATATCATGACCAGGCAAGATATTCTCCTCACCGAAGATAGGCCCTGCGCCCTGTCAAGGCCTCTCCTCTTTGAGGCAGTATAGCATGAATTAGGCCGGATGCAAGTCCCGAACTGTCAACTTTCCCCCCTCCGGCACTGCCCTCTAAGCGGTGATCTAGATCAACCAGAGAGAGCCGCTAACTCAGCCTCGAGCCTCTCGCGACTCACAGCCGTGAGCCGACACTCAAATACCTCGCCAAAGTGCCGGGCCAGGCGGGCGCGGACGTCCTCAGCCGGGGGCAGCCAGCCTAGCGTCGCCTTCAGGGTGGTGATGTCCTTGCCCTTGAGGCCGCAGGGGATGATCCAGCCCCAGTGTTCGAGACTGGGGTCGAGGTTGAGGGCGAAGCCGTGGAACGAGACCCAGCGGCGGAGCATGGTCCCGAAGGCGCAAATTTTCGCGCCCTGCACCCAGACACCGGGGAAGGCTTCGTCGTACTCGCCCTGGACGCCGTAATCGGCCAGGGTGCGCAGGATGACCTCGGCCAGCGAGCGATGATACCAGCGGATATTTGTCTGATAGTGGTGTAGATCGAGGAGGGGATAGCCGACGATCTGGCCGGGGCCATGATAGGTGACTTTACCGCCGCGCTCGATGGGGATGACCGGGATGTCCTGGGCGGCCAGGAACTCGTCGCTGACCAGGATATCCTCCGGCTGGCTTTGGCGGCCGAGCGTGAAGACCGGCTCGTGTTCGAGCAGCAGGAGGACGTCCCGCGGCCAGCCCGCCCGCTTCGCCTCGACTACCTGCCGCTGGAGCGCCCACACCGGCTCATACGGCTCAACGCCCAGGTTGACCAGCCACACCTCGCGCTCGCTCATGCGCCACCCCCTCATCCCTCATTTTGACAGAATTTGCAGAATTATCAGAATAAACAGAATGGACCGGGCCTTACTCATAGGGCAACTATAAATTCTGCCAATTCTGTTAATTCTGTCAAACAACCTCTTTCAGGTGCGACCCGATGAAGTCTTTCGCCCCGTTCACAAAGGCTTTGCCTGGCATGGGCCGCCGGCCGGCGGGCTGGACCTCGTCCAGGCGCAGCAGGCCCGCGCCCGTCGCGACGGCCACGCCGCCTTGTACCATGACCACTCGCCCTGGCTCGCCCTGGCCGGCCACCACGCTCGCCTTCAACACCTTAAGCGGCTCGCCCCGCCAGAGGGTATAGGCGCCCGGCCAGGGCTGGTAGGCGCGCACGGCCCGTTCGATCTCGACGGCCGGCCGCCCCCAGTCAATCAGGCCATCTTCTTTCTGAATCAGGCGCGTTAATGTGACCCCGTCTCCCGGTTGGGGCTGCGGCTGAATCTCGCCCGCGACCCAACGCGGCAGCGTGTCGCGTAGGAGGCCCGCGCCGAGAACGGCGAGCCGCTGGCTCAGGCTCTCGGTCGTGTCGTTGGGCTGAATGGGGGTTTCGCCCGTCGTCAGAATAGGTCCCGTGTCCATCCCCGCGTCCATGAGCATGATAGTCACGCCGGTCACGGCGTCGCCAGCCAGGATGGCAAAGGTGATGGGGGCCGCGCCGCGCCAGCGGGGCAGGAGCGAGGCATGGACGTTGAGGCTGCCATAGCGGGGGATGTCCAGGACAGACTGCGGCAGGATCAGGCCATACGCAGCGACGACGAGCAGGTCGGGCGTCAGGGCGCGCAGCGCCTCGGCGTTGGCGGGGTTCTTGCGGAAGCCGCGCGGCTGGAGGACCGGGACACCGGCCGCGACGGCCACCTGCTTAACGGGCGACGCGGCCAGCGCCCGCCCCCGCCCAGCTGGCTTGTCGGGCTGCGTCGCCACCCCAACCACCTGGACATCGGGCAGCGTCAACAAGGTTTTCAGGGTGGGGACGGCAAAGTCGGGGGTCCCCATAAACACCACACGCAGCATACACCCTCCCACGACAATTGTAGCCTACGCCGACGATTTGACCGAATCCTTGGGCCAGTCGCCTTTTTGAGGCGATAGGGGTATACTTGGGGGACGCTGCCCGAACAGGGCGCCTACGGGGGAGTAGAGGTAGGGGCAGAGGTATGCAGAGCCAGATTCTACACAGCCAGCATCCGCGCGTCGCAAGCTACCCGGGCAACCCCCTGCCCTGGCAGTTGACAAGCCTGATTGGACGCGAACTCGAACTGGCCGCCGTGAAGGAACACCTGGCAGCCACACGCCTCCTGACGCTGACCGGCCCCGGCGGCAGCGGCAAGACCCGCCTGGCTGCGCAACTCGCCGCCGACCTCCGCGCTACACCCGACCAGTTCCCCAACGGGGTGTGGTGGGTAGACCTGGCAGCCCTGACCGACGAGACATTGGTTCCCCAGGCCGTCGCGTCCGCGCTCGGCGTCCGCGAGCAGCCGGGCCGCCCCCTGGTCGAAACCCTGACCGACGAATTACACGACCGACAGGCGCTACTGGTGTTCGATAATTGCGAACACCTCATCGCCGCCAGCGCGGCCCTGGTCTACAGCCTGCTCGGCGCCTGCCCCGGCCTGCGCCTGGTGGCGACCAGCCGCGAGCCGTTGGGGGTACTGGGTGAGACAGTGTGGCCGGTCCCCCCGCTCGCATGGCCGGAAAGTGTGAGCGACCCCGCTGGTCTGCTCGAGTTCGGCGCGGTGCGGCTGTTCGTTGAGCGCGCGCAGCAAGCCCTGCCGGCCTTTGCTCTCACCGCCGAGACCGCGTCGGCCGTCGCCCAAATCTGCCGCCGCCTGGACGGCATCCCGCTGGCCCTCGAACTGGCGGCGGCGCGGGTGCGTGTGCTAAACGTCGTCGAGATGGCCGGGCGGCTGGACGATGTCTTCCGCCTGCTGGCCGGCGCGCCACGCCATCTGCCCGCCCGACACCAGACGCTACGGGCAACGGTAGACTGGAGCTACAACCTGCTCTCGCCCCAGGAGCAGCGCCTTTTCCGCCGCCTGGGGGTCTTCGCGGGCGGCTTCACTCTTGCCGCCATCGAGATGGTGTGTACGGATGCACCGTCCAGTATTCCAGACGTCATCACCGCCACTGACGTGGTCGAGTGGATGACGCTCCTGGTGGACAAGTCGCTGGTGGTCGTCACGCCGAGCGAGGGGCCAGAGACACGCTATCGCTTGCTTGAAACGATCCGTCAGTATACCCGCCACAAGCTGGGAGACGAAGCGCTTGCTATGCGGCAACGTCACCTGGCCTGGGCCGTGACGCTGGGCGAACAGGCCGAGAAGAAGATGCAAGGCCCCGACCTGCGCGCCTGGCTGACGCGCCTGGAACGCGAGCACGACAATCTACGCGCCGCGTTGGGATGGGGCTTAGGCGTGACGGAGGAAGGATTGGGGAGTCCCAGCGCAACGGCTCTTACGTCGATAGCCATTGTACCACCAGCCTCAACTCTTGATGCGGTGCGGCTGGCGGGTTCGCTAGGCTGGTTCTGGGCCTTGCGCGGCTACCTGAGCGAAGGCCGACGCTGGGTTGAAGCCGCCCTCCAGGTTCTTCCGTCTCCTTCGCCCGCCCTGAGTGCGGCCCGCGCCACAGCCTTCTATGCCGGCGGTATCCTCGCCGCTGCACAGGGCGATGTGGTCGCCGCTGGCTCTTATCTCCAGAACAGCCTGACCCTCGGTTGGGAGCTTGGGGATGCGCGGGTGATTGGCCAGGCTCTCCTGACGATGGGGGCCGGTGTCCTGTGGCAGGGGCAGCCGGGCCCCGCACGAATGCTCCTGGAGCAAAGCCTGACCCACCTGCGGCAGGCCGACGACCGCTGGGGGCAGGCGGCCGCTCTGGCCTGGTTGGGCGAGGTTGCTCGGGGCGCGGAACAGTATGCCGAGGCCAGTGAGGCATATGCCGAGAGCCTGCGCCTGTTTCAGCAACTTGGCGACCCCTGGGGCGAGTGCTGGCCTCTGATTGGGCAGGCCCACCTGGCCTTGCAACAGCGGGACTACCCACTAGCGGGCGCGCTCTATGGACGTTGCGAGGCGGTGTTTCGAGAGTTCGGCGAACGATGGGGGCTGGGGGCCGCGCTCAATGGGCTGGCGGAGGTCGCACGGGGGCTGGGCGACATCGCCCAGGCCAGCCGACTCTACCGTGCGGCGCTGGACGTCAACCGCGAGATTGGCTTCCAGGTGGGCGCGGCGCTCTCCCTGACTGGTCTGGCGCTGTGCGCGGCCCCCAGCCAGCCCCTGACCGCGGCCCGCTTGCTCGGCGCGGCCGCCGCGCTCCAGGACCGCATCGGCGCTCACATTGACTCCTGGCGTCAAGACGCCGTTGGAGGCCTCACCGCCCGCCTTCGACAGACTCTCGGCGACAGCGCCTATGACACGGCCTTTGCGCAAGGAGCGGGGAGCAGGGATGAGGGATTAGAGATTACGGACGGAGGACGGAAGACGAAGGACGAAAGACCGAAGACGGAAGACGAAGGCAAGAGTCTTCAATCTCTGGTCCCTACTCTTCTGTCTTCCGTCCTCCGTCCTCCGTCGGAAGCTGTCAGGCTTCGCCTGCTCGCTCTCGGCCCCGTGGAGGTCCACCGCGAGGGACGGGCGCTTGCAGCGAGTGACTGGACCTATACCAAACCGCGTGAGTTGCTGTTCTACCTTCTCAGCCACAGTCGGCAAACTAAGGAGCAGATTGGCCTGGCGCTGTGGCCGGATGCCTCGGCCAGCCAACTCCGCAGCAACTTCCGCACGGCCCTGTACCATCTGCGCCGCGCCCTCGGCGACACCGACTGGATTCTGTTCGAGGACGAACACTATCTGTTCAATCGCGATCTGGGCTACTGGTATGATGTGGAGGTGTTCGAGCGGGGTCTCAAGGGGGTCAAAGCCTATCGAGACCTCTCGCCCGCCGACGCCTCGACCGCGCTCAACGCCCTCGTCGCCCTGTATCGCGGCGACTTTCTGGCCGATATGGACAGCGGCGAGTGGGTTGACCTGAAGCGCGAAGAGGTACGCCAGAGTTTCCTGGATGCTCTGCTCGTGCTGGGGGCAGCCCAGACGGCCCAGGCCCGCTACGCCGACGCCGCCGCTACCTACCGGCGCGCCATCACCCAGGATAGCTATCTCGAAGCGGCGCACCGCGAACTCATGCGCTGCCTGGCTCGGCAAGGCGAAGCTGGACAGGCGCTTCGCCATTACCAGGCCCTATCTCAACTGCTCCACGACGAATTGGACGCGCCGCCCGCGTCTGAGACCCAGGCGCTGTATGAGCAACTGCGGCGCGGTGAGATCATGCCCTAATTCGACGTCATGCTGAGTGACAACCACCCGAACAGGAGACAGGCAGGACATTGGCTATGCACTCGACGCCTCCCACCCAGAACGACATCATCCACCGCGAGACGCGCCTCGTTGGCGCCGCCGTCATGCTCGTGTTGCTTACCGCTGTTGTCATCCTGTACCTCTTCCCTGACGACACTGAGACCCTCTTCGCCTGGACCATTCGACCGCGTATGACGCCGCTCCTGATGGGAGCCAACTACGCGGCGGGCGCGCTCTTCTTTGCCCGTGTCGCCTTTGGCCGCCACTGGAGCTACGTGCGGCATGGGTTCCTGGCCGTCGCCACCTTCGCGGGCCTGGCCCTGATCGCCACCCTGCTGCATCTGGACCGCTTCCACGCGGGCCATATCTCCTTCTACGCCTGGACCATCGTCTATATTCTGTCGCCGTTCCTGGTCGTCTGGCTCTGGTATCGCAACCGCCACACTGATACCGGCGTGGCTGAGAGGGGGGAGGCGGTCGTGTCAGCCCTGGCGCGCCGCCTGACAGGCTTAGGCAGCGCGGTCCTCCTGGTCCTGTCCCTCAGCATGTTTATCGTTCCCACGCTGTTTATCCCACTCTGGCCCTGGAGCCTGACCCCGCTCACCGCGCGGGTCATCGCCGCCTTCTTCACCCTGCCCGGCGTGACAGGGCTGCTCCTGGCGCGTGAACCGCGCTGGAGCGCCTGGCGACAACTCATCGAGAGCGCGGTGCTGGGCCTGGGGCTGACGGCCCTCGGCGTCGCCCGCGCCTGGGGCGACTTCCAGCCCATCGGGGCCGCGGACTGGCTCTTCGTCGTCAGCTTGCTCGGGTTGATCGCTGGCCTGGTCGCCTTCTATCTGTCTATGCAGGCCCGCCGCACGTAGACGCTGCCCAAAGCCGCGTAAGCTTCCCAGGTCCAGGCGCCTCTTAAGTGGTTAGAAGTTACACGAGAGTAGACAAGTTGGATTGACTGGCGTATAATCCGTTGGCCCAGAGGAGTACGTGTTGAGACCGAAGCAGTGGCGGTTCGCGCCCCCCGCGCCGCCCACCTTTTTCACCGCTTTCCCCGATTTACCGTGGCCGTTAGCCCAGACGCTCTTCAACCGAGGCTACACGGACCCGGCGTCGGCGCGTGCCTTCCTCAATAGCGATGGGCTGGACACCAACCCCTTTGCCATGCGCGGCATGCAGGAAGCGGTCCGCCGCCTGCGCGACGCCATCCGCCGCAACGAACCCATCGCCGTCTACGGCGACTACGACGTGGATGGTGTCACAGCCACCGCCCTCCTGGTCCACGCCCTGCACGCGCTGGGCGCTTCGGTCAAGCCGTACATCCCCGATCGCTTCGAAGAGGGGTACGGCGTTAACCAAAACGCGCTGGAAAAGCTGGCCCAAGATGGCCTTAAGGTGATCGTCACCGTGGACTGTGGCATCCGGTCGCAAGTCGAGACCGTCCACGGCCGCAAGCTCGGCCTCGACATCATCATCACCGACCACCACGAACCGGCCGAGCTGCTCCCCGCTGCCCATGCCATCCTCTGCCCGCGCCAGCCCCGCTGCCTCTATCCCTCCAAGACCCTGGCCGGGGTCGGCCTGGCCTACAAGCTAGCCCAGGCCCTGTTTATGGTCGAAGAGGGCACCCCCCTGGGCAAGCGCAAGAGCGACCTACATCCTGACGACCTACTCGACTTGGTCGCCCTCGGTACCGTCGCCGACATGGCCCCTTTAACCCAGGAAAACCGCCACCTGGTCCGCCAAGGGCTGGCCGTGGTGAACCAGACCCGCCGCCTCGGCCTGCGCGCCCTGTTCAAGCTGGCGCGCATCGAGCCAGGCCATGTGGGCGTGGATACGCTGAGCTATATCGTCGGGCCGCGTCTCAACGCCGCCGGACGGCTGGAACACGCCATGATCAGCTATAACCTGCTGATGACGGCCAAGCCGGCCAAAGCCGAGGCGCTCGCCGCGAAACTCGAAGAGCAGAACCGCCAGCGGCAGGCCATGACCGAGCAAACGCTAACGATTGCGCGCGAGCACGCGCTCAAGCAGATTGACCACAGCCGCCTGCTTTTTGTCGCCGCCCCTGATTACCCCGCCGGCGTCGTCGGTCTGGTGGCGAACCGACTGATGGAGGAATACTACCGCCCGGCCGTCGTCGTGGAGCTAGGCGACGAGGAAAGTCGCGGCTCGATGCGCAGCATCCCCGAATTCAGCGCGGTGGACGCGCTAGACGAGGTGCGCGACCTACTCCGCAAGCACGGCGGCCACCGCGCCGCGGCCGGCTTTACCGTGCGTAACGAGCACCTGCGTGAACTCGAAACGCGGCTGCGCGCTTACGTAGACAGCCATCTCAACGGACTACCGACCCCCACGCTGAGCATTGATGCCGTCGTCCCGCTGGGCGAGATGCAGCCGCCGGTCCTCTCCGCCCTGGAACGCTTGGCGCCCTTCGGCCAGCACAATACCCCCCCGATGCTGGCCAGTCTGGGGTTGGCCGTGCGCGAGGCCCGTGTCGTCGGCACGAACCACCTCAAGCTTCTGCTCTCCGATGCCCACGGCGATACGCGCGAGGCCATCGCCTTCCGCCAGGCCGAGTGGCTGGCGCAACTGCCCCAGATGATTGACATCGCCTACCAGGTCGAGCCGAACCGCTGGAATGGCTCGACCCACCTTCAAATGAATGTGCGGGACATTCGCCCCGCCAATGGACATCCTTCATGAATCTGGCCGCCATCCAAGCCTTTATCTTCGATATGGACGGGGTGCTGTATCGCGGCGACGTGGCCATCCTCGGCGCGCGCGACTTCCTGGCCGACCTGATGGCCGCGTACGTCCCCTTCCGCCTGCTGACCAACAACTCGGGGGCGACGCCGGAGCAGTACGCTTCTCGCCTGGCCGTGATGGGTATCTCCGTCGCCCCTGAGCATATTATGACCAGCGCCCTGGCGACGGCCGACTATCTGGCGGAAGTCTCACCCCACGGTGGCCGCGTCTACGCCATTGGCGGCGAAGGCGTGCGTGATGCCCTGCGGCGGCGCGGCTTCGAGCTAGTCCCCGACGCGCCCGCCGACTATGTCGTGGTGGGAATTGACTGGAATGTCAACTACGACGCGTTCCGCCGCGCCAATGCCGCCATTCGCGGCGGCGCGCGCTTCATCGGCACTAACGGCGACAAGACCTTTCCTCACCCAGACGGCATTGTGCCCGGCAACGGCGCGCTGCTGGCTTTCCTCGAAACGGCCACTGGCGTCAAGCCGACCGTCATTGGCAAGCCCGAAGTCGGCATCTTCACCCAGACCGCCCACAGCATGGGCGTGTCAGCCGACCTGACCGCGATGGTGGGCGATCGGCTCGATACCGACATTGAGGGGGCCGCGCGGGCCGGGATGCGCTCCATTTTCCTGCTCAGCGGCGTCCACACCCGCGACGACCTGGTTTGGGCGCCAGCCCAACCCGACATCGTGTACGACGACATTGCCGCCCTTCGCGCGGCCTGGCTCGGTCGTTTGTCGGCCAACCTGTAGGCTAGATGTCGGTTGGCCGCGCTTGAGCGCGGGTATGATTCTGCCTATACTTTCATCATAGTGAGTGATGTACCGTTTATGATGATTTAGACGCTGTAAGACGATTTGACCGAGACGACTTCACTGAAGGAGGAGTCGCCATGCCCTTTTTCTATGCGATGAACCCAATGTACTGGCTGTTCATGATTCCCGGCTTGCTATTCAGCCTGTGGGCACAGTGGAAGGTCCAGTCAGCCTATGGCAAGTACAAGCAAATCGCCAACTCGCGCAACCTGACCGGCGCCCAGGCGGCGCGTTATCTGCTCGATTCGAGCGGCCTGTCCAACGTGAAGATTGAGGAGTCGCAGGGGATGCTATCTGACCACTACGACCCCACCAGCCAGACCTTGCGCCTCTCGCCGGAGAACTACCGCGTGCCGAGCATCGCAGCGGTGGGCATCGCCGCTCACGAGATGGGTCACGCTCTCCAGCATGCCGAGAACTACGGCCCGCTCAAGCTGCGTTCTGCCATTGTACCCGTTGCAAACCTCGGCGCCAGCTTCGGGCCGCTGATCATCCTCGGCGGGTTGTTCCTGCGCATGGAGTCGGTGGCGGTCATTGGTCTGGCCGTCTTCGCCGTGGCCTTCCTGTTTACCCTGATCACGCTGCCGGTCGAGTTTGACGCCAGCTCTCGCGCGCTGCGGCTCATGGAGCGCAACAGTCTGCTGACCACGACCGAAATGCAGGGCGCGCGGTCCGTGCTGAGCGCCGCAGCCTGGACCTACGTGGCCGCGGCCGTCGCGGCGCTGCTCCAGGTGCTGTACTACGCGCTGATTATCTTCGGCGGTAGCCGCCGACGCAGCTAGGATGAGTATGATCGGTCCAACAACCGATAAGCCAATCGCCCTGCTTGACCTGAGCCTCCCTGAACTTGAGGCGCTCGTCGTCGAGCAGGGCGAGCCGCGTTTTCGGGCGCGGCAGCTGTGGGACTGGCTCTACCGCCACCTGGCGACTAACTTCGACCAGATGACGAACCTACCGGCTGCCTTCCGCCCGCGGCTCGCCGCCGTCGCTACCCTCAGCGTCCTGGAGCCGGTGGCCGAGACGTGGTCCGCCGACCGCATGGCCCAAAAGTTCCTGTTCAAGCTCGCCGACGGCCAACTCGTCGAAAGCGTCCTCATGCACTACGAGGACGAAGCGGCGATGGTGGGCGACGAGGAGGAAGCGCAGGGGCGCCATACCGTCTGTATTTCGTCGCAGGTGGGCTGCGCCATGGGCTGTGTCTTCTGTGCGACAGGGCAGATGGGCTTACTCCGTAATCTCACGCCGGGCGAGATTGTCGCTCAGGTGCTATTCGCCGAGCGTGTCCTGCGCCGCTCAGGCCGCCACGTCACCAACGTCGTATACATGGGGATGGGCGAACCGCTGGCGAACTTCAACCACGTCTGGCGCTCGGTGGAGTTACTCCACGACCCGTTGGGCTTCAACCTGGGGGCGCGGCGCATTACCATCTCGACCGTCGGCCTCGTACCTGGTATGGAGAAGCTGGCCGAGCAGGGCCTCCCCGTGAACCTGGCGCTGTCCGTCCACGGCGCGACCGACGAGGTGCGTGACGCTATTGTGCCCATCAATACGCGCTTCAAGCTGCGCGATATTATCGCGGCAGCTCGCCACTATATCGAAAAAACCGGGCGGCGGTTGACAGTCGAGTGGGTGCTGATCCAGGACGTGAACGACCTGCCAGAGCAGGCCGAGACGCTGGCCGACCTGCTGGCGGGCCTGCTCGTCCATGTCAACCTCATCCCCCTCAACCCAACGCCCGGCTACACCGGCCAGACCCCCACGCCCGCTCGCGCCTACGGTTTCCGCGACATCCTGGCGGCGCGAGGCATCCCCACCACGCTGCGGATGCGACGTGGGATTGACGTTCAGGCGGGCTGCGGCCAGCTGCGGACCAAAGTCGTGTCCGGCCACCCGACGAGTATCAACCCGGCCCTTATCCAACCCATCAGCCGCTCCCCAGGGGGCGTAGGACAGGTAAAGTTATGACCCCTCCCACTGTGATTCTGTCACCCTCCATTCTGGACGCGAACTTTGCCCGGCTGGGCGAGGCCGTCCAGGCCGCCGAGGCCGGCGGCGCCGACTGCCTCCATCTCGACGTAATGGACGGCCACTTTGTGCCCAACATCTCGTTTGGCCTGCCCATCGTACGCGATATTCGCGCCATCACCAAACTCCCGCTAGATGTCCACCTGATGATCGAGGCGCCAGAACGCTATATCGAAGCCTTTGCCAAAGCCGGCGCGAACCGGCTGACCGTCCACATTGAGACGGGCTACCACCACAACCGCACCCTCCATGCCATCCGCGACCTCGGCGTCAGCCCAGGCATCGCCCTCAACCCGGCTACACCGGTGGTGGCGGTCGAGGAAACCCTGGCCGATGTGGACCGCGTGCTGGTCATGACGGTCAACCCGGGCTTCGGCGGCCAGAAGTTCATCGAAGCCAGCCTGGACAAAGTCCGCCGCCTGCGGGCCATACTCCTGGAACGTCGGCTGGGCGCTCAAATCCAGGTCGACGGGGGCATCGAGCCAAAGCGCACCGCGCCCCAGGTCGTCCGCGCCGGGGCGACAAATCTGGTGGTCGGGTCGGCTGTGTTTAAGGCAGCCGCCGGACCGCAAGCCGCGCTCGCCGCCCTGCGCGAGGCAGTTCAGACCGCTCGACTGGCGTCGGTTTGATTTGCACGGCCTCACGGGTTGATGTATAAGTAGAAATGATGACCCGTTTTCTAGCAGCCTGCGCTGCCTTGAGTGGGAAAACGGGTCTCATTTCGCCGCTGCATTGAGGCACTATGACTGACGAATCCTCCTTGACGCAAACCGCCGATACCTCGCTCTCCAAGACTGACCTGGGCCGCATTGACATCTCTCCCATCGCCGTCGGCCATCTCGCCAGCGACGCCGTGATCAAATCCTACGGCGTCGTGGGCATGGCCTCGCCCGACCTGCGCGGCGGGCTGGCCGAGATGCTAAACCGCGACCTCCATCGAGGTGTGCGCGTCCAGCACGTCAACGGACAATTCATTATTGACCTCTATGTGATTATTCAATATGGCACTCGAATCTCCGAGGTGGCCCAGAATATTATGCGCAGCGTCAAGTACCGCGTCGAGAAGTCGCTGGGGATTCCCGTCGCCCGCGTCAACGTGCATGTCCAGGGGTTGCGTATGACCGAACCCCGGCCCAAGGGGGGACGATGAGCCAACTCTGCGACGGGCAGGAGTTCAAGCGATTGATCGGCGCGGCCACGGCCTGGCTCGAACACCACGCGGCGGCGCTCAATGCCTGGAATGTCTTCC
>JAHCIP010000151.1 GCA_026129165.1 Anaerolineae bacterium | reverse complement strand
ACCGAGACGATGGATACGTACACTGGGCGCGGCTGGGAAAACAGCGCGTTGACCGAACGGCGAGTGGGAGCGACGCCTTCTATCGAGGCGGTTCTGGTCAACGTATCGGCCAGCGTCCGCTTGCGGCAGCATTTTACTCTGGAGGGCGGAACAGCCCCGGCCGCCGTTAACGAGCCAATTGCCCTGGATGTGGACTATACACGGGTGGAGCGCGCTCCAGATGACCTGGCGGGGATACGGGTGGCGGCCAGTGCGTACACTGTCGTCTCGCGGCTGCCCCAGGCCAGCGAGGCGCGTCTGCGCACCCTCTCACCACCGGCGCTGGAACGCTACCTGAGCCTGCCCCCGTCGCTGCCGCGGCGTGTGCGCGAGTTGGCCCAGTCACTCACCGCCGACGCGCCGACGGCCTACGACAAGGCAGTGGCAATCCAGGACTATCTGCGCACGTTCACCTACGACCTGGAGATTCAGCCCGCGCCACCGGGCCGTGACGTCACGGACTACTTTCTGTTTGACCTCAAAAAGGGCTACTGCGATTACATGTCCACGGCTATGATCGTTATGCTGCGCTCGGTGGGGATACCGGCGCGGCTGGCGGCGGGCTATGCCATGGGCGGCTATGACCGTGACTTAGGAGAATATGTGGTGACTGGACAGGAGGCCCACTCCTGGCCGGAAGTCTTCTTTCCGGGCGTGGGCTGGGTCGAGTTCGAACCGACACCCTACCGAGCGCCCATCCAGCGCCCCACGTATGATGGTCCCCCGCCCGATTTCCAGCCACTCCCGGCGCCTGAGTTGCCCCGCGCCAGCGTGCGGCTGGGAGCGCTGCTGCCCTGGCTGCTCGCCATCTGGAGCCTCGGCCTCCTGGTCTGGGGCATCGGCGTGGTGCAGGAGCGCCGCTTCCTGACCCTGCCACCCGCCGAGCAAATCCGCATCCTATGGCGGCGACTTCTGACGCAGTCGGGGCGGTTAGGGCATCCCCTCCAGCCAGCGCAGACGCCGACGGAGTTCGCCCGCGACCTGGGGGCCGACCTGGCGCCGCGCCGCCTTGAGATGGGCGGACTGAGTTGGCGCGGCGTCGAGGGGCGCGAGCCGCTGCTAACACTGGCCGACGAAGTCAGTGAGACGCTCTACGCCCCTGAGCCGCCCGATGACCGCGATGCCCAGACCGCTCGCCTGGCCTGGGACCGGATCCGTCGGGTGCTGTGGCTGCTGCTGAGAAGGAGTAGTCGGTAGCCAGTAGTCAGTCATCAGTATTCAGATAATCTGACTACCGGCTACTGACTACTCCCTACTCCCCGACCGTCTGCGCCAGGGCCACGGCCCCCCACAGCCCCACATCGCCCCCCAAGGCGGCCTTTACAATGCGAAAGTCGTCCAGAAAGGCCGGGTTCATGACGCCCGCGCGGAGCGTCTCATGGATAGGGTCGAAGATAAGGTCGCCCGCCTGGCTAACGCCACCGCCGATGACGATCAGGCGCGGGTTGAAGATGTGGACCAGACTGATGAAGGCGAGACCGATATAGCGTCCTGCCTCGCGCAGCACCGCCCGCGCCAGGGCGTCGCCCCGCTGGGCCGCCTCGCTGACGTGCACGGCGGTGATCTTCTCCACCTCCCCCTGTACTAGTTGACGTAACATCGAGGGCTGCTCCGCGCTGAGGCGTACCCGCGCCGCTCGCGCGATAGCGGGGCCAGCCGCGAATGCTTCCACGTGGCCCACGCCACCGCAGTTACATATTGGCCCGTTGGGGTCAACGACCATGTGGCCGACCTCCGCCGCCAGACCATGCGCGCCGACGAGCATCTGGCCTTGGGTAATTATGCCGCTGCCAATGCCGGTGCTGATGGTGACATAGATCATGTCGTCCACGCCCTGCCCCGCGCCGAAGCGGTGCTCGCCCAGGCCAGCCAGGTTGGCGTCATTGCCGATGACTATGGGCAGGTTCAGGCGGGCTTCTAATTCCGCGCGCAGCGGGATATTCTCCCAGCCGGGGAGATTGGGCGCTTCGTAGAGCAGCCCTTTCTGGGGGTCCAGCGGCCCCGGCGCGCCAATGCCGACCGCCCGAATCGCCCACAAGTTATGATTCGCCGCCTGGCGCACCGCCTGAGCGACCCGGTCCAGGACGGCGGCCGGGCCTTCGTCCCCCAGTGTTAAGGCGGCCACCCGTGCCCCGAAGGCCGTCGCGCCATCGTCCAGGCGGGCGGCGCGAATCTGTGTTCCACCCAGGTCCACTCCAATCACAGCGTTTGGCCGTCCCACGTCTCCTCCTGATTCAAGGCTCGATGCCATCCCAGTATACCACATCTAGTTGCGTCAGGGGAGTAATTGTTGTATCCTTGACCCACTATGCCCCAGCCACCTTTGGGTCCCACGGACGAAAACCCCGCCGAGGCTGAACTCCTGCGGCGCAACCAGGAACTCTCCATCCTCAACGCCATCGCCGAGGCACTGAACCGCGCCGTAGACCTACGCGAGGCGCTGGACCAGTCGCTGGGGTTGGTGGCGGACCTGCTGGGACTGCACGCCGGCTGGGTCTGGCTGCTAGACGAGGACAGCGGCGAGCCGCATGTGGCCGCCCAACTCAACCTACCGGCCGGGCTGGCGCGTTATCCAGGCCGGATGCGCGGCGGCTGTCTGTGCCTGGATACCTTCAGGGCCGGCGACCTCACAGGCGCGGCCAGTGTCAACCTCTTGCGCTGCAGCCGCCTCCAGTACCTGACCGAGGGCACCAATGGCCTCCGCTACCATGCCAGCATCCCCATCTATGCCCATGAGAAGCCGTTAGGTGTCATGAACGTCGCCAGCGCGGACTGGCGAGAACTGGAGGAGGAAGACCTGCGCCTCCTTTACACCATCGGCTACCAGATGGGTATCGCGGTCGAACGGGCCCGGCTGTCGGAACGGGCGCGGCGGCTGGCGACGGTTGAGGAGCGCAACCGCCTGGCGCGCGAAATCCACGACACGCTGGCCCAGGGCCTGGCCGCCATAGCCCTCCACCTGGAGAGTGCCGATGCCCTGCTGGATGTCAATCCGCTCCGCGCCCAGGCCAGCCTTCGCCGGGCGCTAGAATTGACGCGAGCCAACCTGGACGAGGCCCGCCGTTCGGTGCTGGACCTGCGCGCCCGCCCGTTGCAGGACCAGACCTTACCCGCTGCCCTGGGCGCGCTTGTGCGTGCCTTCGCGGAGGAGCAAGGCATCCATGTCGGTTGGCGGCATGCCGGCTCCGCCGACACGTTGCCGGCCCGCGTCGAAGCCGCCGTCTACCGCATGGCCCAAGAAGCCCTGACCAATATCGCACGCCATGCCCAGGCCACCCGCGCTCGCGTCGAACTAGACATCACCGACACGGAGTTGCGGGTGCGCGTCATCGACAACGGCATCGGCTTCAACCCTAACCAGGAATGCGAGCCAGGCCACTTTGGCCTCGTCGGGATGACGGAACGCGCTCACCTGCTCGGCGGCACGCTCGACATCGCCAGCGCGCCGGGGCGCGGGACGCGCCTGACGATTAGAGTGCCATTATCGGATAAGGCGTGATGATGCCCGACATTCGCCTCCTGCTAGCTGATGATCACCCCGTGCTGCGCGATGGCCTTGCCGCTATCCTGGAAACCCAGCCTGACTTCCAAGTGGTCGCCCAGGCGAGCGATGGCGCGGAAGCGGTGCGGCTGGCCCAGTCGCGCCAGCCCGACGTCATCCTCATGGACCTGGAGATGCCAGGCATGGACGGCGTCGAAGCCATCCAACGTATCCGCGCGGCCAACCCGAAGGCGCGCATCCTCGTCTTCACTGCCTTCGACACCGACGAGAGAATCCTCGGCGCGATCCAGGCTGGCGCGCAGGGCTATCTACTTAAGGGGGCGCCGCGCGACGAGCTATTCCACGCCATCCGTGTCGTCAACGCCGGTGGCTCCCTCCTGCACCCGGTCGTGGCGACCAAGCTGCTCCGCCACATGAGTGGCCCGCCGCGCCCGGAGACACTGACCGAACGCGAACTCGAAGTGCTCAGGCTGCTGGGACGGGGGCTGCAAAATAAGGAGATCGCGGGCGAGTTGCGCATCAGCGAGCGCACTGTCAAGTTCCACGTTAGCTCGATCCTCGGCAAGCTCGGCGCGGGCAACCGTACCGAGGCGGTCAGCCTAGCCGCCCAGCAGGGGCTGATCCACCTGTAGTCGGTAGTCGGTAATCGGTTACTCGTCATCAATCATGAATCTTCAATCCTCCGTCCTCCGTCCTTTATCCTCCGTCCTGCCCTCCCCCCTCGACGGCATCCGTATCCTCGACCTCACCCGCGTCCTCGCCGGGCCATACTGTACCATGCTGCTAGGCGACCTGGGGGCGGATGTGGTCAAGATCGAGGCGCCTGGCCGAGGCGACGATACCCGCCACTGGGGGCCACCCTTCGTGGGCGGCGAGAGCGCCTATTATCTGTGCGTCAACCGCAACAAGCGCAGCGTCACCGTCAACCTCAAGACAGAGGCCGGGCGGGAGATTGTGCGCCGCCTAGCCCTGCAGGCCGATGTGCTGGCCGAGAACTTCAAGGTGGGCAGCCTGGCTGAATGGGGCCTGGACTACGCCAGCCTGAGCGTGGTCAACCCGCGCCTGGTGTACCTGTCCATTACAGGCTATGGGCAGACTGGCCCGTGGCGCGACCGGCCCGGCTATGACCTGGTTATCCAGGCTGAGGGCGGTGTCATGGCGATTACCGGCCCCGAAGACGGGCCGCCGTATAAAGTCGGCGTGGCGATTGCCGATATTACGACCGGGATGATGGCGGCGCAGGCGGTCCTGGCCGCGCTGTTCCACCGCGAACGGACGGGGCAGGGCCAGTGGATTGACCTGGCGCTGTACGACACCCACCTGGCCTGGCTCGCCAACGTCGCCAGCAGCCATCTCGTCACGGGCGAGCCGGCGCTGCGCTACGGCAACGCTCACCAATCCCTTGTCCCCTACGAGGTCTTCCCCACCGCCGACGGCTATCTGGCGCTGGGCGTGGGCAATGATCGCCAGTTCAGTCGTCTCTGCGATTTGGTGGGGCATGCCGAGTGGGCCACTGACCCGCGCTTCCTGACGAACCCCGACCGCGTCGCCCATCGCGGCGACCTAATTCCCCTCCTGCAAGCTGCCCTCCGCCAAGGGTCTACCGCGACCTGGCTGGCCGCGCTAGAGCAGGCTGATATTCCCGCCGGTAAGGTCAACTCGGTGGCCGAGGCCCTCAGCGCCCCCACGGTCGCGGCGCGGGAGATGGTGGTCGAAGTGCCTCACCCAACGGCCGGCTCGGTCCGCCTCGTCGGCTCCCCCCTCAAGTTCTCCGCCGCGCCCACTACTCTCCGCCGCCACCCACCACTGTTAGGCGAACACACTGACGCCGTGTTGGCCGATATGGGCTACCCGCCAGAGTACATCGAGAGTCTACGCCTGGCGGGGGTGATTTGAGGGCATAAGGAATAGGGATTGGGGATAGCTTCATCCTCCAATCCCTATTCCTTATGCCTTATTCCCTATTCCCTACTGATGACTGACTACTGGCTACTGACCACTGCCTCTAGCTGCACATATAGAGCAGGAAGGTGAAGTCCGTCCCAAGCGGGGCGAGGGCGGCATTAGCGCCGGGGAAGATGCGCTGATAGCCCTGGCCCGCGATGACACTGGCGTCGTGGCGCATCCAGTAGAAGCGGCCATCGGGCGACTGGGGGGCGAAGATTTCGAGGCGATAGGTCACGCCCTGGGTCAGAGCGCCACCCGCGCAGCCGAAGTTAAACGTCACCCAGGTCGGAACTCCCACGGGCAGCGGCCCGGCCGGGATGACGGCCTGAGCCAGCGGCGCGCCAGCGAAGGTCTGAATCTGCATAAAGAGGGGGTCGTTATTGGCGACCGTCTTGACTACCAGCGCCCGCACCGCGCACACGCCCGTTGTCTTGGGGGACACGAAGGTCTGGCTCAGCCGATGGGTGTTGCCGAAGGGAGACTTGGTGTCCACCAGTGGCTGGCGCAGTCGCAGAATACACGCAGCCTCGATCGCCTCCGTCCCATCCTCGGCCCCGGTATCCGCGCACGCCTGCGCCGTTACTGACTGCACATCCTGCTCTGCGGCCTGCGCGGGCGTTGTGTGGACTGCCAGTAGAGCCAGACACATTGCACTCACCACCACCGCTAACACAACCTGCAACATCCGCATTCTCAACATTGCCAACATTGTCTTGTCTCCTCTCTTAGTGTCTTGCCGTATTATCACCAATTTCAAACTCTATTACCTTCTGCCTGCTGCTTACTCACCACTCACCACCGACTACCGACTACTGCCCTAGTAGCACATGTACAGGCGGAATGCGAAGTCGCTACCGAGGGGGGCGATATTGTTGAACGCGCCCAGGTCATACTTGCGCTGCGCCTGCCCCGTAATCACGCTGGCCGAGTTGTGATGCCACTGGAAGGCATCGCGTGGCGTGTTAGGCCGCGAGAAGATCACCAGGCGATAGGTCTGGCCCGCGATGAGGTCGCCGCCGTCGCAGCCAAAGTTGAACGTCTGCCAGGCCGGGACGCCGAGGGGCATAATGCCCGAGGGGATAAAAGTCGAGTCGAGGACCGCGCCACCCAACGTTTGGATCTGGGCCAGGACCGGGTCGCCAAACAGCACATTCTGGTGCTTGGTGAGCAGTAGGTCCACCTTGCAGACGCGGCGGCCTTGCGGGGCCACAAAGGTCTGGCCGAGGAAGATCTTCTCCCCGAAGTAGCTGTAGGTATCGGCCAGCGGTTGGCGCAGCCGCAGGATGCAGGTTGCCGCTGCTTCCGTCCCTTCCTCGTCGGCGCACGGTCGCGCTACCACCGACGTTACATCCTCCACCGCCGCCTGAGCCGGCCGGCTCTGAACCGCCAGCAGCATCATGCACACCGCGCTCGCGGCCAGCGCGATGATGAGTCTCGCCACCCGTAATCTCGTTTGTGTCATATTGCCTTTACTCCCTTCTGGCTTACTAATCTTCTTGGTCTATCCCCATCATACGGCACGTTGAGGCGCTGCGCTGTGAGCAACGTCGCCAGGTGGGTGTGAAGTGTATTACAGGGAACAGAGGAGAGGGGAGAGGGAGACAAGATAGCAGCGCAGTGGGGAATCTTCACCGCCGAGAATGCCGAGAGTGCGGAGGGTAACCTATTTATCCCTCTGCGGCTTCCGCGTCCTCGGCGGCGAAGCTATAAGGGTTAGTTCAGGCCGCGTTCGTCCACCAGACCAGCCTGGGCCAACTCGCGGAAGCGAGTGACCGTGGCGGCGACGCCCTCGGCCAGCGGCGTTCGCGGGACAGGCCCAATGGCCGCCTGGAGGCCCGCGTCTTCAAAGTCGTAGGGGAAGGGGAGTTGGTTGTCGGCGGCGGTGAGTTGGCCGGCTGAGTCGGGGGCCACTGTCTCGATGAGCCGCAGAATCTCCGCCACCGAGACCGGCGCCCCGCCCAGGTTGAAGACGCCGGCGTTGGGCCACTCGGCCTCGACGGACTGGATGAACGCCTGGGCCACGTCGCTGGCCCACTGCATGCCCACGTAGCCCCCAAAGGGCACGCGGTAGGGTTTGCCGAGCGCGGCGGCGAGCATGGCCTTGGTGGGGCTGGAGGTCATGCCCTGGTCGCGGGCGACGCCGTAGACCGTGGCGGGGCGCAGGCCGATGGACGGAACCTGCCAGTCCTGCCAGTAGATGCGGGCTGTGCCTTCGTTGGCTTGCTTGTAGACACCATACAGCGTGGTGGGCAGCAGGGTCGCGTTGTCGGCGACCGGGCCTTCGGGGTAGTCGTCGGGCGCGCCAAAGACAGCGACGGACGAGGCATAGACGACGCTACGCACCTGCCCCTGGCTCCTACGCGCCGCCTCAAACATGTTGACCGTCCCGACCACGTTGACGCGAGCGCCCAGCGGTGGGTCGGCGCGGCAGAAGGGCACTTGCAGCGCGGCCAGGTGGATCATATGGGTGATGCCCTGGTCGGCCACGACGCGCTCGACCTGGCCCAGGTCGGTGATGTCGCCCTGGATGAACTGAATCTGCGCCAACTGCTCATCGTCCATGAGCAGGCGCGGGCGGGTCGGGGTGATCGAGACGTCGAGGACGACGGCGGATTGGCCCGCCTGGGCCAGGTGATACAGGGTCCAGGCGCCGATACAGCCCAGCGCGCCGGTGACAAGAAAGCGGGACATTAGGAACACTCCTTAGGATAGGAAGATAGTTGGAAGACGATAGGAAGATGAACGTAAGTGCTTCACATCAGGGCGTGAGCGCCGTGACAAGCTGCGCCGCACGGACCCGTTGCTGATTATCCCAGGTGATGATAGGCACACCTAATTGCTGCGCCAACGCAACGTAGACAGCATCAGAGCCTTTTACGCCAAGACTAATGGCAATTTGAGCCGCCGTGTGCCCCAGTAGGGTGTCAATAGGCACGAGACGCAGATTTGGGAAGTTCAAAAGCCCGCTCAGAGCCATTTGCCCCAGCCGTTGCCGTCCCGTCTGACGCGCCACAGCGCTACCAACCTCGGCCAGGACTAATATCGGAGCGAACAGAGGTTTACCCTGTGTGGCTTGCTGAGTGAGCCACCGTTGGCTGGACTGATGGTTGATGTCCGGCATTACATAGCGGCTCACCCATACACTGGCGTCTACGACGCTCATAGTTCGCGGCGCTCCTCTCTGACGGCCGCGACCGCTGAGATGTCCTGGGGCCAGTAGGCACTGATTTCGGAGGCCGTCTTGTCCATCTCGGCCATGAGTTCCTCAATCCGTTCGGAAGATAGTTTGGGCTTAACGGGCACCAGACGGGCCACAACTTCCCCTCTCAAGGTCACATCAATCTCCTCGCCCTCCTCGCGGACGAGGCGCACCAGTTCGCTCGCGCGTTGCTTGAGTTCACGCACACCCACCACACGCATCGCATTCCTCCGTTATGTGACTACTATTGTGGATACATTATAAGCCTACCCAGGCTACCTGTCTATTTGCGACCGTCATATGTTGCGCCTTGACGGGGGCCGTGTTATAATACCCCACGACTACTCTCACCTTCCCCGCGAGGTTCGCCTATGCTCAAAGTCGGTCTTCTGGTCGGGCGGGAACGCTCCTTCCCCGACGCCCTCATTGCCGAAGTCGCCCGCCGCGATGCGGGTGTGGTTGCCGAGTACGCCAAGCTTGGCGCGCCCCAGATGGCTGAACGGCCCCCGTATGACCTCATCGTGGACCGTATCTCCCACGAGGTCCCGATGTACGCCTCCTACCTCAAAAACGCCGTCCTGCAGGGTGTCGTCGTCATCAATGACCCCTTCTGGCGCATGGCCGACGACAAGTTCTTTGCCAACTCCGTCGCCGCCGCCCTCGGCGTGGCTGTCCCGCGTACCATCGCCCTGCCCAACAAGAGCTACATCCCCGGCGTCGTCTCGGAGAGCCTGCGCAACCTGATGTACCCGCTGGACTGGGACTGGATTGTGAGCTACACCGGCCTGCCAGCTATTATGAAGCCGGCGTCGGGCGGCGGCTGGAAGGATGTCTACAAGATTGACAGCCTGGGTGAGCTACTCTGGCGCTACGACCAGACGGCCACGATGCAGTTCATCCTCCAGGAATATATCCACTGGGAGGGCTATGTCCGCTGCTTGTGTATCGGCCGCCAGGATGTCCTGGTCACCAACTGGGACCCGCGCCGAAGTCACTTCGACCGCTACCGCGCCGATGACACGCCCGTAGAGCCAGCCCTCGAAGCCCGCTGCCGCGCGGACGCCCTCAAGCTTAACCGCGCCCTCGGCTACGACATGAACACCGTCGAGTTCGCGGTCCGCAACGGCACGCCGATTGCTATCGACTTCACCAATGCAGCGCCCGACTTTGACATCTCCTCGCTCAAGGACAAGTACTTCGCGTGGGTCGTCGAAAAGATGGCAGACCTGGTGATAAACCGCGCCAAACAAGGCCCAGTCTATCCGACCCACCGCTGGGACCACTTCCTGCCGAGGAACGCGACCGCATGACGCATCCTGCCGCCGCGCTGTATCACGACACGTTGGCGCGCACCGACGCGCCCGAACTGGCCGAGACTCTGTTCGAGCAGATGCGGGCGCGTGGGCTGACGTTTGGCGACCGTGTAGTGTGTTCGGTGCTGCGACCCCACTTCATCAGCGAGCGCGATTACCACTTCGTCCAGGACGCCGCCGTGACCATCTTAGGAGCCATCGCGCGCCTGGGCGAGGCAGTCATAGAGGATGAGGGGTTACGCGCCAAGATCGGGCTGACGCCGGAAGAAGAGGCCATCATCGCCCTGCCGTTCGGGTACTCGTATCCCGACGCTTCGGCGCGCCTCGACTCGTTCTTCGTGGGTCAGGATAGTCTGTACTTCATCGAGTACAACGCCGAGAGCCCAGGCGGGCTGGCCTTTGGCGAGGGACTGGGGGAGTTATTCAGCCAATTTCCCGTCATGCAGGCGGTGGCGCGGACCTACCCCTACCGGCTGCTCCCGATTCGCAAGCGCATCCTGGACACGCTCCTGGAGTGCTTCTATCAGTGGGGCGGCCGGCGCCAGCCCAATATCGCCATCATTGACTGGCGCGAGGTGCGGACCTACAACGAGTTCCTGATGTGCCAGGAAGCGTTCGAGGCCGCTGGCTATCCGACCCGCATTGGCGACCCGCGCGACCTGGAGTACACTAACGGCCGGCTGCGGCTGGGCGATTTCGAGATTGACCTGGTCTATAAGCGCGTCGTGACGGGCGAACTGCTGCAGCGAGAGGGATTGAACAGCCCCCTCGTGCGAGCGGCGGCTGATGGCGCTGTGTGCCTGGTCAACAGCTTTCGCTCGCACCTGCTGCTCAAGAAGGCGCTGTTCGCCTTATTAAGCGACCCGCAGTATCGCAGTCTGTACACTCCGGCTCAACAAGCTGCCCTGGCCGAGCACATCCCGTGGACACGCCTCGTCGCCCCTGGCTTCACCGACTATGACGGGCAGCGGGTGGACCTGCTAGAGTTTGCTGCGCAGCGCCGCGACCAGTTGGTACTTAAGCCCAGCGGTGAGTACGGCGGCAAAGGTGTGGTGTTGGGCTGGGAAGTAGGCGCGGCGGGCTGGGAGACGGCGCTCCACGAGGCTCTCACGGGCAGCTATGTCGTCCAGGAGCGTGTCCCTGTCCCCCGTGAGAACTTCCCCGTTCTCCTCGACGGCGAGATTGTCCACGCCGCCCGCTACCTGGACCTGGACCCCTACGCCTGGCAGGGCACGCAGGCGTATGGCTGTGGGGTGCGCCTCTCCGGCGGCGCGTTGCTGAACGTCTCAGCCGGTGGCGGCTCAGCGGTCCCAATGTTTATTCTCAAGGATTAGGGAGTAGGGATTAGGCCTGTTTCGCATCTAATCCCTCAACCCTACTCCCTATTCCCTAATCCTGGTTGGTTATGCTCGACGAAATCCTCCGCAACTCAATCTTCCAAACCGTCGTCCAGGTGATTGTTAATTTCAAGAACTATCTGTACCTGTTCGCCGGCCTGGGCGCGCTCATCGCGCTGCGCGCCATCTGGATCGCTCGCCGTGAACGGGCGCGCGCCCTGTTCGGTCTGGAGCGCGAGGCCGCCAGCGACCGGCTAGGCCAGGCCTTGTTCACCTTCCTGGTCATGGGCGGCCTGGCGGGCCTGGTCTATTTCACCGTCAACTATATGACGCCTGACGCGGTGAACCTGCGATTGGCGCTACGCGCGCAAGCCCAGGCGACTGCTACGGCCCAGGCGCGCGCCACCGATAGCATCCTTCAGGCGACGACCATCGCGCGCACCCCGTCGCCCTCGCCACGACCGCCTACGGCGACCCCCGCCCCCCAATCTACCAACACCCCCGAGCCTCCCCGGCCCCCCGACATCACCCTGTCGTGTCATGGTGAAGGCCAGCCGCTCCAGATGCGCTACGTAGACCGCCAGGGCGTCAACCTGCGCCGTTCGCCTGAGTTCCGTAACGATAACGTTGACCGCATCATGCAGTTCAGCAACGAGGTCTGTGTCTATGCGGAGGAGCAGGCTGGGCCAGATATCTGGCTCAAGGTCACCGTGCAGGGTATCGAAGGCTACCGCTACATCCTCAAGAGCCTGACGCGCGAGTGATGAATCCATAGGAATTGTGCTTGACAAGCCAGGCTCTTCGGGGTAGAATAGGTTTCAATTAGAGAACACCTGTTCGTACCAGAAGAGCAGCCACCCCTATGCCAAAAGCCCCTGTCCCCTCCACCCGTTGGGAAAGCGCCGAAGCGGGCGCCCCCATGGCGCGTCAGTTCCTCAAGATCAAGCGCCAGTTCCCCGACGCCGTCGTCTTCTTCCGCCTGGGCGACTTCTACGAGACGTTCAACGAGGACGCCGAGATCGCCGCGCGCGTTCTTAACATAACCTGCACCAGCCGCAAGATGCAGGGTGAGGACCGCTGGGCGATGGCCGGCGTGCCCCACCACTCGGTCAACAGCTACCTGGCGCGCATGGTCCGCGCCGGCTACAAGTGCGCCGTGGTGGACCAGATGGAGGAACCCAACGGCAAGCTGGTCGAGCGGGCGGTGACGCGCGTCCTGACGCCTGGCACCATTGTCGAGCCGAACATGCTCGACGCCCGCAAGAACAACTACCTGGCCGCGCTGGTTCTCGACGGTGACCGCGCCGGGCTGGCCTACTGCGACGTGACGACGGGCGAGTTCTGCGCCACCCAGGTCCACGGCGAGGACGTCGTCGCCCAGGTGCGCTACGAGTTCGAACGCCTCCAGCCAGCCGAGGTTCTCATCGCCGACAAAGCGGCTGGCCGCAAGCCTACCCGCGTCCAGAAGGGCGGCGCGGGCGAGGTAGACACCGCCATAGCGGGGCTGGCCTATCCCTTCTCGCCCTACCCCGCCTGGCGCTTCGACTTCGACACGGCCCGCCAGGCGCTGCTGGACCACTTCGAGGTGAGCGCGCTGGACGGCTTTGGCCTGGCGAGCCTGCCGCTGGCGGTGCGCGCCGCCGGGGCCATCCTGGCCTATGTGTGCGAGAACCAGTTGGGCGCGGCCGATCAACTGGTCAACCTGACGACCTATTCAACGGCGCAGTACATGGCCCTCGACGCGCCGACGCGGCGCAACCTGGAACTCACCCACGGCACGCGCAGCGGCGGCGTTCAGGGGTCGCTGCTGGGCGTGCTGGACCAGACGGTGACGCCCATGGGCGGGCGGCTGCTCCGCACCTGGCTCGCCCAACCCCTCCTGAACCTCGATGCCATCCATGCCCGCCTTGACGCTGTCCAGGCCCTCTACGACGACAACCTGACGCGAGCCTCGGTCATCGAGGCCTTGCGTGGTCTGAACGACCTGGAACGCCTCACCAACCGCGTCGTCCAGCGCATCGCCACGCCGCGCGACCTGCTGGCTATTCGCAAGACGCTCGACGGCCTCCCGCCGCTGATCCATGCCCTGGGTGGCAAGGGGAGTGCGCCCGTACCGCCGCTGGGGACGCCAATACCCGCGCTGGAGGAGCAGGCGGCAGTGGACGAGGACGTGGTTCAGGAGTCGCCCGAAGATATTTGGGCGACGCTAGGCCAGCGGACACTCCCGCCCCCGGCGGCCAACGGTAGCGTCCCCCCGGCGCCAGCCCAAGCTGCCCCCGCCAAAGCTCCGCGCCCCAAGCGTCAACCCCTGGTACGCTACAGCGGACTGGCGCATGTGGCCGAGACGCCCGCGCCCTTCGCGGTTGCTACTCCGCCCGGCGTCGGGTCGGGTCGCGACCTGACCGGCCTTCTGCCGTCGCCTCTCGACCCGTGCCCCGAGGTGGCTGAACTCATCAGCCGCGCTATTGCTCCTGAACCGCCGGCCACGCTGGGCAACGCCGGCGTCATCGCGCTGGGCTACTCGGCCGAACTCGACGGCCTCCAGCACGCCGTCAGCAACGCTAAGGAGTGGGTCGCCAACCTGGAGGCGCGGGAACGCGACCGCACGGGCATCAGGTCGCTCAAGGTAGGCTTCAACAAAGTCTTCGGCTACTACCTGGAGATTACC
>JAHCIP010000150.1 GCA_026129165.1 Anaerolineae bacterium | reverse complement strand
CGCGTTCGTCGGCCGGCGCTTTGAGGGCGGCCGGGTCGCGGAGGGAGATAATGACCCGCGCCTGATCAGCTTGAGCCAGGGCGGCGGCGACATCAGGGCTGATGACCGGCGCGAGGGTCGGCGCGGCGGTCGCGCTCTGAACCAGACAGACCAGGCCCAGGACCAAGAGGGGGACTAGCGAGCGTTTCACGGGGGATTGTCCTATCCAGTCGGCCAGGGGCTAGAAGCCCCTGGCTACGCAATGGAAGCCTAAGAGGCTCAGGCGAGCGCGTGGCAGACCTGACAGGTTTCTAAAACCTGTCAGGTCTAGGTAGGCGACAGCTATTTTCATCACCTGTTCATCAAGACGCTATTCATTGAGACGCCGGGTGGTAAGAAAGGTTGCGCTAGAGGAGGATGCCGACGGCGAAGAGCGCACCGTAGACGGCCAGCAGTTGCGCCGAGCCGCCCAGCGCGCGGTTAAGGCCCGGCCCGAGAATCGTCAGGACCAGGCGGGTGGTCTGCCAGGCCAGCGGCAGGCTCAGCCAGGGGAGGAGGGTCCAGACGCGCCAGCCGCCCAGGAGCCAGAGGCCCAGCGGCACGGCGTAGGCGGCGGCGAGCAGGAGCAGGTATTCGGCACGGGCGCCCTGCCGGCCGAGCAGCACAGCCAGGGTCCGCTTGCCGACCAGGCGGTCGGTGTCGGCGTCGCGGATATTGTTGACGACAATAATATTGGTGGTCAACGCGCCGATGGGGACGGCGGCCCACCAGACGGCGGGCGTCACAGCCAGCGTCTGGACGTAGTACGTCCCCACGACGGCGACGAGGCCAAAGAAGATAAATACAAACAGGTCGCCCAGGCCGTTGTAGCCCAGCGGGAACGGCCCGCCGGTGTAGGCGATACCGGCGGCGATGGACGCCACTCCGATAGCGATAATGGGCCAGCCGCCCAACCACGCCAGATACAGTCCGGCCAGGGCAGCCAGGCCAAAGACGGTCCACATGCCGCGCTCGACGGCCTGGGGTGACAACAGCCCGGCCGTCGTCACCCTTGTCGGCCCGACGCGCTGCGTGTCCGCGCCCTTCTTGAAGTCGTAGACATCATTGGCGAGGTTGGTGCCGATCTGGATACACACCGCCGCGAACAGGGCGGCCAGGGCGGCCAGGGGGTGGGCCGCGCCGTCGCGGTAGGCCAACGCCGTCCCGACGATGACCGGGGCTATCGCCGCGCTGAGCGTGCGCGGGCGGGCCGCCAGCACCCACGCCCGCCACGAGCCGGTCCGAGTCATCTATATCGATTCCTCCAATCTCTCATATATCCGACAGATACCAGACCTCACTCCTTTTTTCAACTCCCGCCTATCGGCGAATGCGTACTGTCACTGACAGGCACTGCTCTTACCTTGGCATCATACTCCCTCATACGTAATACCACCTCCCATAGCACAGCTTCGGCCCCACCAGGGATTATTTCATCAGGAAGTAAGCTGCCAGCGGTGAAGTCTTTCTTCCGCTCCCTATAACTCGAGCGGATCAATCCTGCTATCTCCTGGTTGTGAACATCTGGCTTCAGAATTCGATGAATCTCTGAGACGAATTCTTTGCGCAACTCGATCAACGCTCGATGGCGGCGGTCTACGAGGTAATTGTCAGCCTGTCCTTCCAAAACCTTGATTGCTGCTACAAGCGGATCTAGAGCAGAATGCCTGAAGCCTCTGTACGCCAAAGGCCGGTGGGTTCTATACTCGTCTATCCGCTGATTTGGGAGAAAGAAACGACCTCGGTCAATCAGGGCCGAGAGGCGGTAGATGCACTGGTTCAGGTTATGGTCAGGGGACTTGGAAGCCTCACCCTCAGGGTAACTGTAAGCCGCTTCACTCAGCACGTCAATGACTTCAGAGGCCCACACTCTCAGATCGCGTAGCCACTCCGCCAGCGCAAACTCTGCCCGTCTTCCAAGCCGCCAAGCAACGATTACACCCACCAGGGTTGCCACAACACCGGCAACGCCCACCAGTACAGTTACTATGTCCATAAACTCTCTTCTCCATTAGCCTAACTCACCGTCTTACGATAGCTATTGCGTCAATCAGCTGATTTAAACCCGCGTAGTTCCCCGCGCTCAGCTCGATACTCAGCGATGATCTTGAGGACATCCACACAGTTGAATATAGCCTCTTCAATCGTGTCGCCTTCGGCGAACGCGCCCTGGATGCCAGGGCAGGAGGCCAGGTAGCCATCGTCGTTCGGCTCGACCACTAATGCCAGATACGCTGCGCGTGCTGTGTCCATATTACCACCTCATGTCTACATCAGATGCGGCTATCACACACTGTCATTATACCACCGGCCGATGTTACGGCGTAGAGCGCCAGGCTTCGAGCCAGGCGTACAGGTCGTCCAGCGCCACGACCTCCAATGCTGCGCCCAGTCGCGGCTTGACCTCGATGGAGTTCTTGGCGAGGGTGCGGGGGCTGAGGGTCAGCCGCAGAGGGACGCCAATCAAGTCGGCGTCGGCGAACTTGACCCCCGCACTCTCGGCACGGTCGTCCAGGAGGACGCGGTAGCCGTGGATGCGCAGGTCGGCGTACAGCCCCTCCGCCATCTCGCGGATGGCCGGGTCTTCGGCCTTGAGGGCGACCAGGTGCAAGTCGGCCGGAGCGACGGCCGCCGGCCAGACGATGCCCAGGTCATCGTGGTGAGCCTCAACAATGGCCGCCATGAGTCGGTCCAGGCCAATGCCATAGCTGCCCATGACCAGCGGCAACGCCTGCCCATCGCTGTTAAGATAGGTCGCGCCCATCGTCTCAGAGTAGCGCGTACCGAGCTTGAAGATGTGGCCCAATTCGATGCCGCGCCGGAGGTGCAGCGTCCCCTGGCAGCGGGGGCAGGTATCGCCTTCGCGCACGGCGACAATATTCGTCACCACGTCGGCGGTGAAGTCCCGGCCATAGGTAGCGTTGCGGTAGTGGAGGTTGGGTTGATTCGCGCCGGCGACGAGGTTGGGCGTGGCGGGGATGGTGTCGTCGGCGACGACAGTCAGGCTGGCCTCGCCCGGTTCCGGGTCCGAGCGGTCCAGCCCGATGGCCGAGGCGTAGCCGGCCACCGCCCCCACCTGCGCCATCTCGGCCGGGGTCGCGGGCCGCAGGGCGCGGACGCCTACGGCCTCGCACAGCCGGCGTTCGTCCACCTCCAGGTCGCCGCGCACCAGCGCGACCACCAGGCGCGGCGCGGCATCCTCCGCGTCAGCCTCGTCCACCGTGTACCAGACCGATTTGGCGATGCGTTCGGGCGGCGTATCCAGCATGAGAGCCAGGTCAGCAATGGTCTCCGCGCCGGGCGTGTCTACGGGTGTCAGAGGTAGAGGCTCCTCGGCCTCGACGCGCCCCTTGTCGGCTACCGCGACCTCCAGGTTGGCGGCGTAGCCGCAATCGGCGCACTCGACAAACTGGTCCTCGCCCAGAGGATGCGGCAGGGTGAACTCGACCGAGTCCGAGCCGCCCATCATCCCGGAGAGCGCCTCGATAAGAATCGGCTGCAATCCGACGCCCCGGTAGATGTTGACATACGCCTGGCGGATGAGGCTAAAGAAGTGGTCGAGGTCGGCGGCGTCGGTGTGGAAGGAGTAGGCGTCCTTCATCAGGAACTCGCGCATGCGGATGAGACCGCCGCGCGGGCGCGGCTCGTCGCGCATCTTGCACATGATATGGTAGACCACGGCCGGCAGGTCGCGGTAGGACTGAATCACGAAACCGGCGATGTCGGTGACGGTCTCTTCGTGGGTCATCGCCAGGACCAGGTCGCGCTCGGCGCGGTCGCGGAAGCGCACCAGTTCATCCCCGACCTCGTACCAGCGTCCCGACCGCTGCCATAGCTCGGCCGGGTTGACGAAGGGCATGTGGATTTCCTGCGCGCCGATGGTTTCCATCTCGTGGCGCAGAATGGCCTGAATGCGGCGCAGCACCTGCCAGCCTAGCGGCAGGTAGGCGTAGAGGCCCGAGGCCAGCGGGCGGACCATGCCCGCGCGGACAAGCAGCGCGTGGCTCGCCAGGTCGGCGTCGGCGGGGGCGTCGCGTAGGGTGCGGCTGAATAGGTTCGATAATCGCATGGCGCCTCCAATAAAAAGGGCCACCAGGGATAGGCTGGTGGCTCCTCGCGGGTGCGGAAGGGGGGCGGTTCCTGGGCAGGTCTAACCGCCGCGCACGGCGCGAGGCTGACGCGGGTCCGGCGGGACGGGAGCCAGGAACGTCACTTGCATGGCTGGATTATACACAGGGGGGCGGAGATTTGTCAACTGCCACTCACAAGGGCTGCCAATAAGGTTGTCCAGCCGCGCGCACGATACGGCCAATACCCGTGCCAGGCAAGTGACCCGCGACAATCGTCATTCCTGCCTGCTCAGCCCAATCCAGCATCCTCTTACGTGTCTTTATCCCTTGCTCAGGGTCCATATCCAGCCCGCCCCACTCGCGTTCCGTCACCTGGGCCGGGTGGTGGATTACATCGGCAATGATGAGGGCCTGCTCCCCTGCCGACTGGACCACCACGCTCATATGGCCTGGCGTATGGCCCGGCGTCGGAATAGCGGTCAGACCCTCGGCCAACTCGGTCTCTTGGGTGAGCCGGTCCAGCACCCCCGCCCCTAGGAGGGGTGTTACACTGTGCTTGACAAACGCCAGCCCATACTTCTCGTCCGCCGCTTGAAAGGCATCCCAGTCGGCCTGATGCACGGCATAGCGTGCCCGCGAGAAGGTGGGGCGGCCATCGGTCATATTCCACCCGACATGGTCAAAGTGGAGATGGGTCAAGAAGACGAGGTCAATGTCCGACGGCTGGACACCCAGGTCTGCGAGTTGCTGGAGAAGCGAGCCGCGCGCCCCGCCTACCTCCTCGGAGGGGTCGGGACCCAAGCCGGTGTCAACTAAGATGGTGCGTCTAGGAGTGCGGATAAGGTGGGCCGTCAGTCGCGTTGACCACTTATCGCCACCAAAGGCGTCAGGGTAACGCTGGCGATAGGGTTCCCAAGCCTCAGCCGAGACAGAGGGAAAGTCGTCGGAGAGAGGCCACCACGCCCCGGCCGCATCTGTCAGTGGGATAATCTCGACCGCGCCAACCTTCAGACTGGTATGAGCCATACCTACCTCCTCTGATGACCTGGATTCGCGCGGGTAGTCTAGCACAGATGTTCGAGTGTGTCAAACCATCAACACGTTCGGTCAATACGCAGCGGCGCGCAGACGCTGGCTTCGACCAGGCGGTGAACGCCTGCGCGTAGCTCCTCCGGGGTGTAGAACCAGTCGAGTTCGCAGGTGCGGATCGTGTCGGGGGTCAGGTAGGGGACGAGGTCCGCAAAGTGGATGTCGCCCAGGCCGGGCAAGAGGTGGTCGCGCAGGCCCAGGCAGTCGTGCAGGTGGAGGCCGAGCAGGCGGTCGCCGTGGCGCTGGAGCCAGTCGCGCTGGCTGGCGCGCCCTAGCCGCGCCGTGACGGCGACATGGCCCGTGTCCAGCCAGAGGCCAGCCGCGCTGGCCGGCAGTTCGGCCAGTAACAGGCCCATGTCGTCCAGGTCGGGAATCTCGCGGGCAAACTCGCGCGTCTCCAGCCCCAGCCGCACGCCGCGCTCGCCCGCGTAGGCGGCCAACTCACGCAGGCTCGCCAGGCTGGCCGCCAGGTAGGGGGCTTTGGCCTGGGCGCGGGCTGTGTCAAAGCGCCGCATCGCCTGAGCGTACTCAGGCGTTCCCTGCTGCCGCGCCAGGGTCCGGCTGCGCAACTCATCCTCCCAGTATTCCAATTCAGGGATGTCCCCCACGTGCAGGACAACATAGCCCGCGCTGTAGCGGACGGCGGTGTCTATGCTGGCGCGCGCCGCGTCCAGGGCGACTCGTCGTGCAGTCGGGTCGAGGTCCGACAGGGTGGGGACACGGTGGGGCGGCAGGGGACAGGGGTGGTGGACGGCGGCCACGTCCCAGCGGCCTGGCGCGAAGCCGCTGAACCAGTCGGCGGGCAGGATATGGCTCAACTCCAGGCGCTCGAACCCGATGTCCCACGCCGCGCGGGCAAAGTCCACCACGCGCGTGGTGCGCGTCTGGAGCCACATGGTCGAGAGGGCCGGGGCAGCGCTCATAGGTTCCTCAAGGGCTTCTGCCTACTTAGACCTGACAGGTTTTGGAAACCTGTCAGGTCTAAGTATCACCGCAGCACACCGACGGCGAAGAGAGCAAGCACCAGGGCGCCCAGGGCAATACGATAGATCGCGAAGGGGCGGAAGGTGTGCGTGGTGATGTAGCGCAGGAACATCTGGATGACGATCAGTGCGGTGATGAAGGCCGTCACAAAGCCGACGGCCAGCACCAGCCAGTCCGAGCCGCCCAGCCCCGACGCGCTCTTGAACAGGTCGTAGAGCGTTGCCACGAGCAGGGTGGGGATGGACAGGAAGAACGAGAACTCCACCGCCGTCCGCCGGTCCATGCCGAGGCCGAGGCCGCCCAGGATAGAGGCCGCCGCCCGCGACACGCCAGGGACCAGGGCCAACGCCTGCGCCACGCCCACGCCCAGCCCCGTCAGCGGCGGAACCGCCTCAAGTCCCTTGATGCTGGCGTCACGGCGTTCGCGGTCCAGCAGCAGTATCGCCATCCCGCCCAAGATGAGGGCCAGGGCGACGGGAACCGGCTTATAGAGCACGGCTTTGATGCGGTTGTAGAACAGGAAGGCCAACAAGCCGGCCGGCACGAAGGCCAGGGCCAGGGCAACCGCCAACCGCTGCGCGCTGCGGTCGGAAGGCAGCCGACGCAGCAGGTCCAGCAGCCGCACCCGGTAGAGCCAGATGACCGCCAGAATCGCGCCCAACTGGATAAAGATGTCAAACGTCTCAGCCAGGCCAGGCCTGAGGGTAAGCCACTGGTTGAAGAGAATCAGGTGGCCGGTCGAGGAAATGGGCAGAAACTCGGTCACGCCCTCGACAATGCCGAGGAGCAGGGCGTTGAGGATGTCCACGCAAACTCCTATACCAACGGGGTTTAGGTTCTCTCGTAGGGGTCGTACAGCCGCCGGTGTTCCTGGAGCGCATAGCGGTCGGTCATACCGGCGATATAGTCGCAGATCACCCGGTAGCCCTTGAGGTTGATCGAGCCGCCACTCTGCACTTCAGGGTTCACGCGCACTAGCCGCGCGCGCGTCATTTCGGGCAACTGGCGGTAGTCCTCCTCGAAGGCCACAAACAGGTCTTCGAGGACGCGTTCTGCCTTGCGGAACATGCGCACGACGCGCGGCGAACGGTACATACACTCGTACAGGAAGCTCTTGAGCTGGCGGATCTTGGCGAGCATGGCGGGCGAGGGTTTGACGACAATCTCCGGTAGGCGGCGAACATCGTCCGCGCTCTGCGGGTTGGCCTGTTCCAGCCGTTGCGCCGTCGCCTCAATCAGGTCAGTTACCACCAGGTCAAACAGGTGGCGGATCATACGATGGCGGTTTAGCTCGTTGAACTGGCCGTCCACCACCGCCAGCATTGCCTGCCACAGCTCAATCTCCTTGAACTCCACCTGGTCCGGGTGCAATAGCTCGGAGCGTAGCCCATCGTCCAGGTCGTGGACGCAGTAGGCCAGCTCGTCGGCGTAGTTGACCAGTTGCCCTTCGGCGGAGGAGCGCCACTCCGGGTAGTAGGGTTTGATGAACTCCTCCGGTACATCGTCGTACTCGGTCAGATGCTTGACGATGCCCTCGCGGAACTCCCAGGTCAGGTTGAGACCGTTGAAGTCGGGCCAGCGCTTCTCCAGTTCCGTGACGACGCGCAGCGACTGGACGTTGTGGTTGAAGCCCTTGCCGGTCCATGCCGGATCATCGGGGTCCTTCCCCATGCGTGTCAGCATCAGGCGGTCCAGTGTCACCTCGCCGCTGTGTCCAAACGGCGAGTGGCCCAGGTCGTGGGCCAGGGTAATCCCCTCGGCCAACTCCTCGTTGAGGCGGAGGGCGCGGGCGACCGTGCGCGCCATCTGCGCCGCCTCGGTGGTGTGAGTCAGGCGCGTGCGGTAGTAGTCGCCCTCGTAGTTGACGAAGACCTGCGTCTTGTACTGGAGGCGGCGGAAGGCCGTGGTGTGGATAATGCGGTCGCGGTCGCGCTGGAACTCGGTGCGGTACGGGTGTGGCTGGGTGGGGTAGAGCCGGCCGCGCGTCTGGGCGGCCTTCTCGGCGTAGGGCGCGAGCCACGTCCGTTCGTGTTCCTCTAGCTCCTCGCGCGTCCGCATGGTGGAGTAAGTCGGCACAGTAACCTCCCTGCTTCTCCCCATGAACCTCCCAAACGTTTCGGGATCTTTGGGAAGTTGAAACCTCTCTTGGCCGACAAGTGTAGCACGAAGTGAGCCAGGAGGGCAAGCCCAATAGCCGCCGACTAGAAGTCGGGGCTATAGAGCCTTCGGCTGATCGTCCGCCTACGCGGACCTAGAGAGGATTGGCGTCCACGCAGGTGGACGCTCGGCGGTACGCCCCTTAGCCCCGACTTCTAGTCGGCGGCTCGATGGCTGATACTCCTCTCATGTCTCTGCCATCGGTCTGAATTGACTAATTTGCCTCGCCACTGTAAGATGAACGATACTCGCGTCGTGTAACGGTGTCATCCCGATACGCCATACGCCATACGCCATACGCCTCACGCATTACGCAATACGGAGGAGGTCCTATGCTCGCGTCGGTCCGTCGCTCACTGGTGGCGACCCTGCTCACCGCCGCCCTGCTCGCCACCTGTCTGGTGTCCCTACACGGCCTGGCCCAGGCAGCGCAGCCGGAGGGGACGGAGGTCAAAGCGCCGGCCCTACCCGGTCGCCCTGGCGCCACTCCGCCCAAGACGATCCGCTACCTGCCGCCCGACGAGCGGCTGCTGCTCACCCTGGCGCGGCAGCGGGTGGGCGCCCAGGCCGGGCCGGGCCAGCTCGACCAGGCCAAACGCGATATTCTGGCCGAGTGGACTAAGACCTACCCCCACGGCCCGGACCCGTCCGCCCTCCAGGCGCGGCTCAACGCCGAGAAGCTATCCCTCAAAACGGGCAAGAGCGTTGAGGAATTGGGCCTGGCCGTGACGGGCACGTTCCGCGTCCTCGCCATCGCCGTCGAGTTCGCCGGTCAGGACAGGGTCGAAAACTTCTCGCACCCGCGCAGCGTCTACGATTCGACGTGTGTCACCGAGACGGTCACCTACAGTGGGCCGCTCCACAACCACATCCCCGGTCCTGGCGTGCGTGATAACAACACCTTCTGGCTGCCCAACTTCGACCACGATTACTACAACAAGGTGCTTTTCACGCTGGACGGCCTGACCGAGCGTATCCGCCCTGACCTGACCGACCCCGAAGACGGCCAGCCGGGCATCAATATCCAGGGGCAGACGGTCAGGCACTACTACCAGGAGGTCTCCGGCGGCCGGCTCCACCTCGACGGCGGCCCACGCGGGGTGGTCGCCTGGGTCCAGGTTCCCCACTCCGAAGCCTACTATGGCGCGAGCGCATGTTTCGCCGGTCAGCCCGGCTCATCAGGCATGGAGGGGCTGCCGGGCAACCCGCGCTTCGGCTTTGGGGCGCCGACGCTGCTGGAGGATGCGGTCAAGGCGATCAAAGCCAATGACCCCCATTTCCCCTGGCGGGACTATGACGCCGACGGCGACGGAGTGATTGATAACGTCGTCCTCTTCCACGCGGGGAAGGATAAGTCGGAGGGCGGCGGCGCGCAGGGCTACCAGGCCATCTGGGCGCATGCCTCCACCATTGACGAGACGCAGGGCGGCTACACCGTGGACGATGGCGGCACGCCCGACCCGGCCGACGATATCAAGGTCAAAGCGTATACGGTGCATCCCGAGGACGCCGCGCCCGGTGTCGTTATCCACGAGTTGGGCCATGCCCTCGGTCTACCGGACCTGTACGACACCGGCAGCGGCGGCGAGACGTCAGTCACCATCTGGGATCCCATGTCGTTAGGTATGTTCCCCGGCAAGCTCCTGGAGACGAACCCCGTCCAGATGAGCGCCTGGTCCAAGGTCGCGCTCGGCTGGGCGACGCCTCAGGTGATCAGCACGACGGCCGAAGCCACCGAGGTACGGCTGGGGCAAAGCTCCCACCCGCCAGTCGGGACGCAACAAGTGATCCAGGTCAATCTGCCGAGCGAACGGCTGGAGTATACGACGCTGCCGGCTGGGTCGCATCAGACGTGGTGGACGGGCAATGACCAGAACTTCGCCGATGTGCGGCTGACACGTGACCTGGACCTGCGCGGTGTCACTGGCCCCATCTCCTTCACCTTCCAGACCGATTATGCCATCGAAAACAGCTGGGACTTTATGTTTGTCGAGGTCTCCGTGGATGCAGGCCAGACCTACACCCAGACCAAGGGCTTGCGCGTCGGCACGGGGCAGGAGGTCACGACGTCGGATACTTACGCCGACCCGACCGGCAGCCTGCGCCTGTTTGGCGGCTTGCGCTACGGCTATACGGGCAATAGCCAGGGCTGGACGGCCGTCTACCACGACCTGACATCGTATGCCGGACAACAGATAAAGCTGCGGCTGCGCTACGCGACGGATGTGGGGGTATTGGAACGCGGCGCCTTCCTCGATAATTTCAAGGTCCTGGCCGGCAGCCGTGTCCTGCTGGATGACCCGGTTGAAGGTAACAACCTGGCTGGCTGGACCCCCTCAGTGCGCGGCTTCAACCCCCATGAACCGCTGGGTGACGGCTGGCGGCTGTCACCCAGCGGTGACGAGGCGCCACGCTATTACTTGCTGGAGTGGCGTAACCTGGACGGCTTCGACCGTGGCCTCCAGTACTTCTACAACAGCATCTTCTACGTCGAAACGGAGGGCAAGCCGGAGTGGTGGGTAGAGCGCGTGCCAGCCAATGTGCCAGGGATGCTCGTCTGGCTGCGCGACAGCCGCTTCGGACGCGGCCCGCTCTCGGCGACGCAGACCATCCTGAACGACCTGGCCTTCTTCAACGGCCCCAGCGAAGGCCCGAAAGGCGGTCTGCTGCTCATTGATGCCAACCCGATGCCGCTGCGCGACGGCCACCTCTGGCTGCTCAATACGCCGTATGGCTGGTTCCCCTACCCGCCCATCAGCAACTGGGCCGCCAATGTCCAGACGGTCAACGCCGCCTTCTCCCTCACCCCCTCGCCGGCCTGGACCCTCAGCTACGACCCGACAGGTGGTTCGGGCAACTCGAACAACTGGCAGGTCTCGCACTACGCGCCGGCGCCCGGCGTCACTGGCTTCCACGACGCACTGGGGTACTACCCCGGCGTCGAGGCTCTACCCCAGCCTCTGGTCACCTACTCGGACACGACGACGATACGGACCAAGCTGTATAACCTGATCCAGACGGACGCCAGTACGGTCGTCCCGGCGCGGGGCTACTACTCGCCGCGCACGCCCCCTGGCTTCACGGGACGCGGCGGCGAGACCGGCCCAGATGTAAGTACCCAGGAGACGTTCTACATCCGAGGCGGTCAGTTTACCGCGTTGAGTGTGGGCCAGGCGGGCCGCACCGACGTCACCGGCCAGCACTCCGGCAACCCGGGCGACGACCACCTCCAGTACGGCCACCACTTCAAGGTAGTCGAGCAGGCCGCCGACGGCACTTGGGGTCTGATTCGAGTCTGGAATAGCGACGAGGCGGCGGACGTGAGCGCGCAGGCCAGTGTGACCAACGACCCGCCGCGCCTGATGGAGATCACGGCCCAGGCCATGAACACGGGCGGAGCCGGCAGCCTGACGTTGGTGAGTGATTTTGACGAGGAGGTGGCCGAGTACGTCGAGGGCAGCGCGACCCACGGGGCCGTCCCCGTCCGGCTCAATCCCCTGGCGCCGGTAACGGCCATCTCGCGGACGGGAACGGTGGGCAGCGGGGCGTCGTTGACCTTCACCTACCGCCTGCGTCCGACGCGCGGCGGCGCGCCCCTGACCGTCGTCCAGCGCGCCTTCGGCCCCTCGTCGGCGACCCAGCCGCTGGACGAGCAGCGGCTGTCGCTCACCTTGCCCGGCAGCCGACTGTTCCTGCCCTTCATTCTGCGCGATTACGGACGGTAAAATAACCTCCGACTGGAAGTCGGGGCTACAGGGCGTACCGCCGAACGTCCCACAGGGAGGCTACGCACTCGGCCTACGCCGACGAAAACCACGTCCGCGAAGGCGGACGATCAGCCGAAGGCTCCACAGCCCCGATTGATGAACTTTAACAAATTAGTACCGTAATAAGCGTGGCAAGGGCAGCGTCCTTGATGATGAGGAGGAGGACAGCATGCCAAAACGACTGAGCTTTGCGCTCACCGAAGCGCAACGGGAGACGCTGGAAGCCCTACGGGACCATCATCCCAAACCGTATCTACGGGAACGCGCAGCGGCGGTGCTGAAGGTGGCGGATGGTCAGCCCGCCTATCAGGTGGCCCGTCACGGGCTGCTCCGCGTCCACGACGACGAAACGGTGGGCGGGTGGGTCAAAGGCTATGCCGCGCACGGCCTCGGGGCGCTCTACATTCAAGCGGGACGCGGGCGCCAGCCCGCTTTTTCCCCCTCAGCATCCTGACGCGCAGACGGCGCGGGAGGCGCTGCTCCATGTGGTGCGCCGTGACCCGCGTCAGTTGGGCCAAGCACGGACGCGCTGGACGCTCGAGAGTGTGCGCGCCGCCTGTCCTTGGCTGCGCCTCAGCACGACGGGCGGGATGAGCCGACTGCTGCGTCGCCTGGGCATCCACCTCAAGGCGGCGCGCGACTATGTCCACTCGCCCGACCCTCAGTATGAGGCCAAGTTAGCCGATGTGCAGGCGGCCATCGCGCGAGCCAAAGCCGACCCCCAGCGGTATGTCGTCGTGTTCATGGATGAAGTGACCTACGAACGCCAGCCGAGTGTGGCCTGTACCTATGAAGCGGCTGGCTCGGTCCAGCCGCTGGCACGCCGCTCCCATCGGTCCAATGCCCAGCGCCGTGTGCTGGGCGCCCTCAATGCCCTGACGGGCCAAGTTACCTACATCCAGCGCGCCCACGCCGACATCTCCGCCCTGCGGGCCTTCTACAAGACCCTGCGCGCGGCCTATCCGCAGGCCGAAACCATCTATGTCGTGCAGGATAACTGGCCCATGCACTTCCACCCCGATGTCCTGACCGCCCTCCAAGCGCAATCCTGGCCGTATGCCGTGCCGAAGCCTCCCCACTGGCGTGCCGAGCCCACCCGTCCGCTGCCTCAGCTCACGTTGCCCATACGCATCGTCCAGTTGCCGACCTATGCCTCGTGGTGCAATCCCATCGAGAAGCTCTGGCGCAAGCTCCGCCAAGAGGTCTTGCACCTCCATCGCTGGGCCGATGACTGGCCTGGCCTGCAGGACTTGGTCAGCGCGTTTCTGGATGCCTTCGTCCACGGCTCCGAGCCTCTCCGCCGCTACACCGGCTTATTACGGTACTAATTTGTTAAAGTTCATCAATCGGTGGTTCTCATCCCCAGCGCGTGGACCAGGAAGGCCCACATGTCGGCGGCCTCCTCGATTTGGAAGGCGGTCGGCTTACCGAGGCCGTGCCCCGCGCTGGTCTGGACGCGAATCAGGACGGGTGCGTCGCCCCCCTGGGCCGCCTGAAGCGCCGCCGCGAACTTGAATGAGTGGCCCGGCACCACGCGGTCGTCGTGGTCGCCCGTCGTCACCAGGGTGGGCGGGTAGTGGACGCCGGGTTTCAGGTTGTGCAGCGGCGAGTAGCGGTAGAGGGTCTGGAACTGCTGGGGGTCGTCGGCGGAGCCGTAGTCGCTCACCCAGGCCCAACCGATGGTGAACTGGTGGAAGCGCAGCATGTCCATGACGCCGACAGCGGGCAGTGTCGCGCCGAACAGGTCGGGCCGCTGGGTCATGGCCGCGCCGACGAGCAGGCCGCCGTTGGAGCGGCCATAGATGGCGAGCTTGGACGGTGAGGTAATGCCCTCCCCTACCAGGTACTCGGCGCAGGCGATGAAGTCATCAAAGACGTTCTGCTTGTGGGCGAGCATCCCCCCCTGGTGCCACTCCTCGCCGTACTCGC
>JAHCIP010000015.1 GCA_026129165.1 Anaerolineae bacterium | reverse complement strand
CAACGCCAGGGGCAGCGCGATCGAGCGCCCGTCGTCCAGCCCCAGGAGAACCTGGTCGTCCTGGATCCGGACACTCGTCGGCTCACTGTCCAAGTAAAGCTCAGCCAAAGTAGGCATACCCAACTAGGCCGAAATACGGGCGCGGGCGGCTGCTGACAGCGGCGTGGCCGCCTTGCCCTTCTTGGTCTTGCGCGGCCACTCCGGGTGGAACGCGCCCACCGCGCCATGCTCGCCCTCATCGGCCACCGTCTCCGTCGCCGTCGCTTCGGCAAGGGCGAGGCCGCCGCTGGCCTGGGCCGCTGCCCGCAACTCAGGCAACTGACGCGGGTCAATGATATCCGGCCCCAGGATGGGCACCGGCACTTCCTCAGACGGACCCCGCCGATACCAGGCTACCTGGGTCAGGCGCTCGGCGTCAATCTTTTCCTGCAACTTCATCAGCCCATGCAGGAAGGCCTGGGGCGTGGGCGGGCAGCCGGGAATGTAGACATCCACCGGCAGATACTGGTCAATGCCGCTGACCACGTTGTAGCCCTCTTTAAACGGGCCGCCGCCGTTGGCGCAGCAGCCCATAGAGATGATGTACTTCGGCTCGGCCATCTGGTTGTACAGGCGGACGATCTGCGGCACCATCTTCTTGGTGACCGTGCCGGAGACGATCATCACGTCGGCCTGGCGCGGGGAGGGGCGCGTCAGCCCCCAGCCGAAGCGGTCGAAGTCGAAGCGGGAAGCGGCCATGGAGATGAACTCGATGGCGCAGCACGCCAGGCCGAACTGCATCGGCCACATGGAGTAGCGCCGGCCCCAGTTGTAGAGCGGGTTGACCAGGTCCAGCAATTTGTTGAAAGACGTCACCAGAATACCCTGGCTCGTCTCCCCCTTGATGAATTCCTCTTCCGTCATCAGACGGAGATGATGCCCGTTTGTACCGTCTGGCGTCGCGTGGCCGTTGCTCGGGGTGTCAGCCATGCTGTACCCTTCTCCTTATGTTCCAGGGCGTATTCAACTCGCCACCTCGTAAATGCAGGCTGATTATAAACAAGCGGGGGTATGTTGTCAACCAAAAATGAATAGCACAACAAACCTAGCCAAAAGTATAGTCTTTGTCTCGCCAGCGTCAATACCTGGCCCTTACGCCTGCATCATCCTCGCCAGCGCGCGTAGCCGCTGGACCAATGGCGGAAGGGTCGCCAGGACATGCTCGACATCGGCCTCGGTGGTCTGGTAGCCGAGGCTGAGACGCAAGCTGCCGATGGCAAGCTCTGTCGGCAGGCCGCACGCCCGCAAGACATAGGACGGCTCCAGGCTGGCGGAGGTGCAGGCCGAGCCACTGGAGGCGCAGATGCCCGCCAGGTCCAGGCCAAGTAAGAGTTCCTCCGCCCCATGCAGCCGATCTATGGCGAAGCTGGCGAGGTTGGGTAGCCGCTGGGTCGGATGCCCGGTCAAGACCGTATCAGGCACACTCGCCAGGACGCCCTCGATGAGCCGGTCGCGCAGCCGCCCTAGAGACGCGGCATGTTCCTCGCGGTGAGCCTGTGCCCACACCAGCGCCGCCGCCGCCCCCACCGCGCCCGCCACATTCTCCGTCCCCGACCGGCGGTTACGCTCCTGGCTCCCGCCGGTGATGGTCGGCAGGAGGGGAGTCCCCTGGCGCACATACAGAATGCCGACGCCTTTCGGGCCGTAGAACTTGTGCGCAGCGAGCGTCAACATATCCACGTCCAGGCGCTCCACATTGATATCCAGCAGCCCCCCGGCCTGGACCGCGTCGGTGTGCAGCAGGACGCCGCGCGCGCGGACAAGGCGGCTTATCTCTGCGATGGGCTGGAGCGTCCCGATTTCGTTGTTGGCGAGCATCAGGGAGACGAGGGCTGTGTCCGGGCGGAGGGCGGCCTCCACGTCAGCCGGGCTGACGCGGCCATATCCGTCCACCGGCAGAACCGTCGCCTCGAAGCCAAAATGATCCCTCAACTGCTCGACAGTGTGCAGCACGGCGTGGTGTTCGACCGCGCTAGTGAGAATGTGATTCCCCCCTCCCCGCTCGCGGCGGGCCAACGCCGCGCCGCGAATGGCTAGATTGTCGGCCTCCGAGCCGCTGCCCGTCAGAATCACTTCGCGGGGCGAGCAGCCAAGCACGCTGGCAATCTGACGGCGAGCCTCATCCAGGGCGGCAAGGGCGGCGCGGCCCTGACGGTGGACGCTGGACGGGTTGCCATAATGTTCAGTAAGGTAGGGCAGCATGGCCTCAACGACACTGGGGTGGACCGGCGTTGTGGCGGCGTGATCCATATAGATGAGGCGCGGGGGCATAGCGGTTCAGCTTTCTAGTTCAGTCTCATAGCATATTAAAGGCAAAACGGGCGAGAACGACAACCAGCCGCATGAGCAGTTGACAAATAAGTAGACTGGCATTATAGTTGCTAGGTAATGCTCGGTGTTGCTCATATTTTACACCTGGTGCATGCGTAAAGGAGAGGGCGATGAAGATCGGGTGGGACGGGATGCGTCTCCCGCCCATCGTGCGTCTGGTGTGTCTGGTCATGGCGCTAGGCGGGCTGGCCGCCTGCAACACGGCCCACACCTACACGCCGAACGCCGTGGTCATCCTGAACCCGACGCCCGGCCAACCCTCGGTCTATAATGCCCAGATTACGTCTGGCGGCGGCGTTCCCGGCTATGGGACGTATCCCTGTCCGCAGCCCGCCCCCTACGTCTGCCCCCAGCGTACTCCAATCCCGGCCGACACCTGCGCCGTCCGTCATACAGTCAAAGCCGGCGACACCATCTCCTGGTTAGCCGTCCAGTATCACACCCATACGGCGACTATTATCGCCGCCAATGGGTTAACTAACCCCGACTTGATTCGCGTCGGCCAGTCACTCTGCATTCCGTCCAAGGATACCAAATCACCGATCGTCACCCCCGCCCCGCCGCCCTTAGCCACCGTGACACCACTGCCTGAGCCTGCGCTCCCAACGGCTACTCCGGGCAAGCGCCGCTGCAGTTCCATTTATGTCACACGCGCCGGCGATTCGGTCGCCAGCGTCGCATTCCTGTGTGGCGTCACGCCGGCCGCGCTCCTGGCGGCGAATCCCCAGGTGAACACCGCCATCTTCGCCCCACTCTACCCAATTGGGCAGCTTCTGAGCATCCCCTGAGGTCGAACCCGATTATACCACACTTGCGGCCAAGCGGTACGCCTGGTTTCACCTGTGATGCGGGATTGTGGTATAGTTGGACCGCTATGATCACCGCCAGCGCACCCGCCAAAGCCATCCTCATGGGCGAACACTCCGTCGTCTACCATCGCCCGGCCATTGCCATCCCCTTGCCCCAGGTGCGAGCGACGGCTGAGGTCAAGGCGGGCACGCGGGGGGATGGTCTCTGGCTATACGCGCCCGATATCGAGCACCAGGCGCGGCTAGACGCAGGTCACAGTGACGATCCCCTGGCCGTGACCATCTTCAACGCCCTGGACTGGCTGGGCCAGCCGCGCAGTCAGGACCTGGTGGTGACGGTCCGCTCGGCTATTCCGCTGGCGCGGGGGATGGGCAGTGGGGCCGCCATCGCCACGGCCCTGGTGCGCGCCCTGGCTGGCTACTTTGGCCGCCCGGCCCCGCCCGCCGAGGTCTCAGCCCTGGTCTACCAGACCGAAGTCCTGTTCCACGGTACGCCCAGCGGCATTGACAATACAGTGGTAGCCTACGAGCAGCCCATACTCTTCGTGCGCGGCGCCCCCCCTGTCCCCCTAGGCGTCGGCGGCGTGTTTTACTTCGTGATTGCCGACACCGGTATCGCCAGCCCCACCAAAATCGCCGTCGGCGATGTGCGCCGCGCCTGGCAGGCCGCCCCGGCCACCTATGAGGCCCTCTTCGACCACCTGGGCGGCTTAGTGGAGGCGGCGTGGGAGGCCATCGCAGCCGGCGACGCGGCGCGGTTGGGACCACTGATGACCCAGGCGCAAGCGGGTCTGGTTGAGTTAGGCGTCTCGTCGCCAGAGTTGGACCACCTGACACAGGCGGCGCGAACGGCGGGCGCCCTGGGGGCCAAGCTCTCCGGCGGGGGGCGCGGCGGCATTGCCCTGGCGCTGGTCGAACCTGACCAGGTCGTAGCGGTTGCCCAGGCCCTGCTGGCTGCGGGAGCCAGGCAGACCCTGACAGCGGCGCTGCTTCCCGACGGAGGACGGAGGACGGAAGACGGACAGGTGGATCCACGAATAGACACGAATGCCTCAGCGCCGAGGGCTGACAGCTGATAGCTGATAGCTGATAGCTCCTTGCTCCTTGTTCATCGTTCTTCCTAGGGGGATTATGCTCGACTACATCTATCGTGGTCGGCTCCTGAATATCGGTCATCGCGGCGCGCGCGCCGCCGCGCCGGAGAATACGCTGGCCGCGTTCCGCCGGGCGGTGGAAATGGGCGCGGACGGCGTCGAACTCGACGTCATGCTGTCCAGGGACGGCGCGCTCGTCATCCATCACGACTTCAAGCTGGGCCGGACCGAGGACGGCAAGGGCAAGGTGGGCCGCCTCACGCTGGCGCAGCTCAAGCGGCTCGACGCGGGCGGCTGGAAAGATGCCCAATTCGCGGGGGAGCGCATCCCCACGCTCGCTGAAGTCTTCCACGTCCTCGACCGCCAGGTGGTCGTCAACGTCGAACTAAAGACGCAGTCGTGGACACCGGACGGGCTGGAAGAAGCGGTCGTGGCCGAGATCAAGCGCAGCCACATGGTGGATATGGTCGTGATCTCCTCGTTTAACCCGTTCGCCCTGCTGCGCATCCGCGACCTGGCCGCCACGCTCCCTATTGGCCTGCTCTATTCCCCTGACCAACTGCCTCACCTGAGCCGCGCCTGGCTGCGGCCCCTGATCCGCCCCGACGCTCTCCACCCACGCCACGACATGGTCACGCCGCGCTTTGTGACCTGGGCCAAGAAGCGCGGTTATCGCATCAACACCTGGACGGTCAACGAGCCGGACGAGATGCGGCGGCTGATTCGGCTCGGCGTGGACGCTATCATCTCGGACGTGCCGGATGTGTTGGGCCAGGTCTTGCTGGAAATGGGCAAGCGACGGTGATACGGAGGGAGTTGTATGGCTGTCTTTCGCGCTGACTACGATGAGGTATTGAAAACAGTGGAGGCGTGGCCGCCCGACCGGCGTCTTACTCTTGTTCAGGATATCCTGAAGACACTAGGGCCGCAGTCCACAGTGTCACGCCCTCGACCTAACATCCTCAAGCGTACCTTGGGACTGCTGGAAACTGCCTCGCCTCCTTCAGACGAACAGGTTCAGCAGTGGATTGACGAGGGGCGGATGGAGAAATATAGCTGATGCGCGTCCTGCTCGACACGAATGTCGTCCTGGATGTTCTGCTGAACCGCCAGCCGTGGGTTACTGAAGTGGCCGCTATCTGGCAGGCGAATGATGTCGGACAGATAGATGCATATCTAGTCGCTACGACTCTAACCAATATCTTCTATTCAAGCTGGCCTCGACGCTATCGTCACCCGTGACCCCACAGGATTCCAGACTTCAGCCGTACTCGTTCTAACGCCAACTGAACTTCTACTGAGACTAAAACAAACTGGACCATGAGTACTGTCTTTCTTAAGCTCGGCGGCTCGCTGATTACCGATAAGAAGGGCGATGCCGCCTTACGGCCCGAGACGCTGGCCCAGGCGGCCCAAGACATCCGCGCCGCCCTCGACGCCGACCCCGGTCTGCGCCTTGTCGTCGGCCATGGTAGCGGCTCGTTCGGTCACGTCGCCGCTAAACGCTGGCGGATGCTCGATGGGGCGGTCAACTGGCGGGCGTATGCGGAGGTCGGCGCGGCGGCCGGCCGGCTCAATCGCCATATGAGCGACGCGCTGCTGGCAGCTGGTATTCCGGCTGTCAGCCTGCAACCGTCGGCCTCGGCTATCACGGAAGACGGGCGGATTGTCCAACTGGCGCTGGAGCCGCTGGCGGCCCTGCTGGAGGCGGGGGCCGTGCCCGTCGTGTTTGGCGATGTGGCCGTTGACCGACGGCGCGGCTACTGCATCATTTCGACCGAAACTATTTTCCACTACCTGGCCGCCCATCTCCAGCCAACCCGCATCGTCCTGGCCGGGCAGGTGGACGGCGTCTTCACCCAGGACCCCCTGGTCTACCCTGACGCCCGGCCCCTGCCTCACCTGACGCCAGCCGCCTGGACTGAGATCGCCGCCGGACTTGAGGGCGCAGCCGGAGTGGATGTAACGGGCGGCATGGCCGCCAAGGTCCGCGCCATGCTCGACCTCGTCGAGACCTATCCCCATCTGACGGTGCATCTTGTCTCTGGCCTGCGGCCTGGCGCGATTGAGGCGGCGCTGCTCGGCCACTCGACCCGTGGAACCCTCCTGACTCAGTCAGGCTAAGGAGAACTGTATGTCTGTCACAGCCGTCGTCGGCGCTCAGTGGGGCGATGAAGGCAAGGGACGCATCATTGACTATCTCGCCAGCGACGCCCACGTGGTAATCCGCTGCCAGGGCGGCGATAACGCCGGCCACACTGTCGTCAACGACCTGGGCACGTTTAAGCTGCACCTCATCCCCTCAGGTATCTTCCACCCCAATTGCCTGTGCATCCTCGGCGCGGGCACGGTGGTCAACCCGGCCGCCCTCCTGGAGGAGATGGCGGAACTCCGCGCGGCGGGCCTGAGCCTGGACAACTTTCGCCTCGAGCAGCGGGCGCATGTCCTCCTGCCCTACCACCGCGAGCTAGACGGCCTTGAGGACGAACGGCGGGGCGCGGCGTCCATCGGCACGACTAAGCGCGGCATTGGCCCCGCCTACGCGGACAAGGCCGCTCGCCACGGCGTGCGGGTGGGCGACCTGCTGAACCCGGCCTACCTGGAACGCCGGCTGCGGTTGACGCTCGACAGCCGCAACGACCGCCTGCGCGACTACGGCCGCCCGCCCCTCGAACTGCCCACCCTGCTCGCCCAGGCCGCCGCGTGGGCCGACGCCCTACGCCCCTACATCGTGGACAGCCTGCCCTTTGTCCAGAACGCCGTCCAGCGTGGTCACACCCTTGTGCTGGAAGGGCAGTTGGCCGCCCTACGCGACCTGGACTGGGGGACGTATCCTTATGTCACCTCCTCTAACCCGACAGCGGCGGGTCTGTGCCAGGGCGCTGGACTGGCGCCCCGCCACCTGGACGAGGTCGTTGGCGTCGTGAAAGCCTATAGCACGGCGGTGGGGGCTGGGCCAATGCCCACCGAACTGCACGACGCGGCGGGGGCTCGGCTGCGCGACGTAGGCCAGGAGTTTGGCGCCTCCACCGGCCGGCCGCGCCGCTGCGGCTGGTACGACGCGGTCGCCGTCGGCCACTCGGCCTGGCTCAACGGCTTCTCCCACCTGGCGATTACCAAGCTGGACGTGCTGGACGGCTGGGACGAGTTGAAGGTCTGCGTGGCCTACGACCTCGACGGGCAGCGCGTGACCCTGCTGCCCGACACGCCGGCGATGGAGCGGGCCGTGCCGGTCTACGAGACGGTGCCCGGCTGGCGCGAGCCGACCGTCCAGGCGCGCCGCTGGACCGACCTGCCCCTCAACGCCCGTCATTATGTCGAGCGCCTGGCTGAACTGGCGCAGACGCCAGTGCGCTTTGTGTCCGTTGGCCCTCACCGCGACGCGCTGATTGTGCTCTAAAGATTCATGAGTACCCCTGAATTCACCCACGACACTTACCTTAGCCCCATGACCTGGCGCTATGGCAGTGACGAGATGCGTCGGACCTGGTCGGAGGTCGAGAAGCGGCGGCTGTGGCGGCGGCTGTGGGTCGCCCTGGCGCGGGCGCAGGCCCAAGCCGGACTGGTTACGGCGGCGCAGGTGGCGGACCTTGAAGCCCACGCCGACGCTGTGGACATCGCCCGCGCCCACGCCATCGAGGCCGAGATTCACCACGACCTCATGTCTGAAGTACGCGCCTTCGCCGAGCAGGCCACACTGGGCGGCCCCATCATCCACCTGGGCGCGACAAGCCAGGACATCGAGGACAACGCCGACGCGCTGCGGCTGCGGGCGGCGCTCGACTTGATTCTGGCTCAGGTCAAGGGCCTGCTGGGGGAGTTAGCGGACCTGGTCGAACGCCATGCCGACTGGACCTGCATGGCCTACACACATCTCCAGCCCGCCGAGCCGACGACGGTGGGCTACCGCCTGGCGCAGACGGCGCAGGACTTGTTGACGGACCACACAACGCTCCAGGAATTGCACCGGAACCTCAAGGGCAAGGGCTTCAAGGGCGCGGTGGGCACATCAGCCTCTTATTGTGAGGTGTTACAGGGGACGGGGATGACGGCGGAGAGGATGGAGGCGCTGGCCCTGGCGGAGTTAGGGCTGGCCGCCTATCCTGTCACGACGCAGGTCTACCCGCGCAAGCAGGACTGGCACATCCTTAACGGGCTGGCAAGCATCGCGCAGACGCTGCACAAGTTCGCCTTCGACGTGCGCCTGTTGCAGTCGCCCGTGTTTGGCGAGATGGCCGAGCCGTTTGGCCGCCTCCAGGTCGGCTCGTCGGCCATGCCCTTCAAGCGCAACCCGATTAACAGCGAGAAGGTAGACAGCCTGGCCCGCTACCTGGCCGCGCTGCCGACGGTCCTGTGGCACGACGCCGCGACCAGCCTGCTGGAACGGACGCTGGACGACAGCGCCAATCGCCGCCTGGTCCTGCCCGACGCCTTCCTGGCCGCCGACGAAATCCTGCGCACGATGCGGCGCGTCGTGCGCGGGCTGCGGCTGGACCAGCGCGCCATCGCCCGCCAGTTGGCCGTCTACGGGGTCTTCGCGGCCACCGAACGGGTGCTGATGGCCGTGGTGCGGGCGGGCGGTGACCGCCAGCAGGCGCATGAGGTCATCCGCGAGCACAGTTTAGCTGCCTGGGCCGCGCTTCAAGCGGGGGAGCCGAACCCGCTGGCCGACCGGCTGGCGAGCGACACGGCGATGACTCAGTTTGTGCGAGGGGAACAGGTGCGGGAACTCCTGGACGCGAGCCAGTATGTAGGGGATGCGCCGCAGCGGGCGCGGGCGTTGGCGCAGACCGTGCGGGAAGCGATAGTAACCTTTGACGGTTAAGCCCTTCCTAGACGCTTCGGCTGGGCAAAGAATTCGGCCAACCATGCTGGCCGGGCATGTGTAACAACTCGTCTGCCGTGACCAGTTTCGTCTCAATCATCCTGCGCTCCTTGCTCGTCTTGCCGATGGTTCAGGTAAAGCTTACAGGCGGTAGCCATCCTCAGTCAAGCCGTCTAGTACAGGACTAGGGTGATGTCAAAGTCCAAGTGTCGGAACCGCAATCACGCTGTCAACGGATTTGAGGAGCGGATTGAAGGGATTATGTCACCACAAACGGGCTTCATCCGTTAAATCCGTTCCCCGAATCCGTTGACAGCGCCGGGAGGGCTTATGGCCGAAGACAAGGCGATGGAAGTGTGGGACTTGTGGTTTCCCGAGGCCGCGGCGACGGGGCTGGCCTTTGCGCGAGGACGTCTCCAGGCGACAGAGGTCTTGCTCGTCCACGCCGCGCCCGCCGTCCTCGATGTCCAGGTGCGGAGCGACCAGGGCGACCTGCTGGCCGAGGGCAAGAGTTTGCGGCGGACGGCGGACCGCCCGATGCTACGGCTGACGCGGCGAGGAAGGGAGATTCACCGCGAAGACCTCTGGCCGACCCAGGCCGACTACGGCTGCCCGGTCCTGCTGCCCGGCGGCGAAGTGGGTATCCTAGTGGAGTGGTGGAACGCCGAGGACGAAAGCGAGTGGCGCTGGCGCATCGAACTCTACAACCACCGCTAGAAGAGGCACGCTGGCCGCGCCACGGCGCGCCACGGGCAGGGAAACCCTGCCCCTACCAGCTTGATGACTATTGAGGTACCCTGGATGTGTATCCGCAGGCTCGTATCTTCATCCGTACCGCGCTCATCTATCTGCTGCTCGCCTTCCTGGTGGGCGCGCTGGTCCTGGTCAACCAGGGTCTCGACCTGAACCCACGCATCGGCGCGCTCCAGCCCGTGTTCTACCACCTGCTGATGGTGGGCTGGGCCACGCAACTCATCTGCGGTGTGGCGCTGTGGATGTTCCCCTCGTTCTCGCGCGAGCAACCCCACGGTGACCAGCGCCTCGGCTGGATCACCTATGGCGGGCTGAACATTGGACTGCTGCTGCGCGTCGTCGCTGAACCCCTTCTAGCGTGGACCGGAGCGGCCGGGTGGGGCTGGGCGCTGGCCGTCTCGGCGCTCTTGCAGGTCGTCGCCATCTGGGCCTTCATCGCCGCCATCTGGCCGCGCGTTAAAGTCCGTCCCACGTTCAGAGGCAAACCATCTGGCTAGGATGGAGGCCAGACGACCGTGAACCAAGAACCAGGGACCAAAGACTGAAGACCAAAAACCAATGATCGAAGCAATCTTCAAACGTAAAGAGGCGGGAAAGATGGTATGCCTCGTTTAAGCCTCTGGCTCGTCCGCACCGCGCTGATCTGGCTGGGCATCGGACAGACCCTCGGCGGCCTCGTCCTCGCCAACAAGGGCCTCCCGCTGCTGCCCTGGCTTTGGACACTGCGCTCGTCGCATATCCACATCCTGCTCATCGGCTGGACGGTGCAACTGGCGTTTGGCGTTGCGTTCTGGATTCTGCCGCGTCTCGGCGGTGGGTCGCGCGGCAACGAACGTCTGGTCGCCCTGTGCTACGCGACGCTCAACCTGGGCGTGCTGCTGGCCGCGCTCCACGACCCGCTAGCAAGCCTCGTCGGCCTGGACGCCCTCTGGCCGCTGCCCGTGCTGACGGGTCTCTGCTACGTCGTCGCGGCGGCGGCGTTCCTGATCCACGCCTTTCCCCGCGTCCTCCCCCTCCCGACCCTGCCTACTGAAAAGCCCTAGACGATCTAGTCGTAGGTTAAGGATTCTTTCCGTAAGAGGGACAACTCTTCTCGCCAGCGGCCGCCGGATACCGTATCATGGGCCTATGGGCGGCCATGGGTGGTTGACCCAGGCGAGGAGAGGCCATGTCGTGTCACGCTGAGGCGTCCACTCTAGGGGGGACTGCTACCCCGCTGATTATCCTAGCGGGCCAGCCCAATGTGGGTAAGTCCGTCCTGTTCAAACGCCTAACCGGGCGCTATGTCACTGTCTCCAACTATCCAGGTACTACAGTCGAAGTCGCCCAGGGGCAGGCCACGCTAGCCGGTCAAGCTACGACGATTGTCGACGCGCCGGGCATCAATAGCCTGTTGCCCCAGGCTGAAGACGAACGTGTCACGCGGCGGCTGCTCCTCACCGAGCGGCCCCAGGCGGTCGTCCAGGTGGCCGACGCCAAGAACCTGGCCCGCGCCCTGTGCCTGACGCTGCAACTGGCTGAACTGGACGCGCCGCTGGTGCTCGACGTCAACATGACAGACGAAGCCGAGCAGCGGGGCCTGCGCATAGACTACTCCGCCCTGGCCGAACGCCTGGGCGTCGAGGTCGTTCCGACTATTGCGCCGCGCGGCATCGGCGTGAGCCACCTGATTGAGAGCCTCACCCAGCCCCACGTGCCACGCTATCGCGTGACGTACCCCGCCGCGCTTGAAGCCGCCCTGATACGGGTCGAGGGGCTATTGCCGCTGGAGGCACCGGGGCGTCGGGGCCGCGCCCTAATGCTTCTCGTGGGCGACGCTACGCTGGCCCGCGACCTGGGGCTGGACGCCCTGGCCCTCGACCGGCTATGCGAGATGCGTGACCAAGCGCAGAGCCAGTTCGACCGGCCGCTGGCCCAGGTCATCACCCATGCGCGCTGGCAGGCGGCGCTGGCCCTGGTGGCCGAGGTTTGCACACGCCAGGGCAGCCGACGCCAGGCGTGGCGCGACGGCCTGGGGCGGCTGGCCGTCCATCCGGTCTTCGGCTGGCCCGTCCTGCTCGCCATCCTGTTCCTGGTCTACAAGTTCGTGGGGGAGTTCGGCGCCGGGACGCTGGTGGACGGCCTGGAGGGGACCGTCTTCCAGGGGTGGCTCATTCCGGGGTTCATCGCGCTGCTGGACAGGATTTCACTACCAACCCTGGCGCGGGACTTCCTGGTGGGCGAGTTCGGCCTGGTCACGATGGGGCTGAGCTACGGCTTTGGCATTGTGCTGCCCATTGTCAGTACCTTCTTCCTGGCCTTCGGCCTGCTCGAAGATTCGGGCTATCTGCCGCGCCTGACCGTCATGGTCAACCGTTCCTTCAAGGTCATCGGCCTCAACGGCAAGGCCGTCCTGCCCATGGTACTCGGCCTCGGCTGCGTCACCATGGCGACGATGACGACGCGCATCCTGGGCACGCGCAAGGAACGGCTGCTAGCGACACTGCTGCTGGCGCTAAGCATCCCCTGCTCCGCCCAACTGGGCGTCATCCTGGCCATGGTGAGTTGGCTCACCCTGCCGGCCGTCCTGGTCTGGATTGGGTTGATGGTGGCGGTTCTGCTGGCGGTCGGGTGGCTCGCCGCGCGGGTCATCCCTGGCGAGACATCGAACTTCCTGATGGAGCTACCGCCGCTGCGCTGGCCGGCCTGGGATAACATCCTCCTCAAAACCCTGGCCCGCGTCGAATGGTATCTGAAAGAGGTTATCCCGTTGTTCGCCCTGGCGACGGTCGTCTTGTTCGTCCTGGACCGCACCGGGGTCCTGGGCCTGATTCAACGGCTCGCCACGCCGCTGGTGGTCGGCTGGTTGGGGCTGCCGCCGGAGACGGCCGGCGTCTTCCTGCTCGGCTTTCTGCGGCGGGACTACGGAGCGGTCGGCCTGTTCGAGATGGCGCGGTCGGGGCTGCTGACGCCGCACCAGGTATTTGTCAGCCTGATGGTCATCACGCTGTTTGTGCCGTGTGTGGCGACGGTCATGATGATTCTCAAGGAACATGGCGCGCGGGTGACGCTGGCGATTGTCGCCTTTGTCTTCCCGTTCGCGTTCCTGGTGGGCGGTCTGGCCCACCGGCTGGTGGGAGGATGACGATGATGCGGTGCGCAATGTGCGGCTACGAATTCGACGCGGCGGGCCTGGCCTGCCATACCTCGTGTCCATTGGGCAGCCAGTGTATGGTCATCTGCTGCCCCCACTGCGGCTACTCCACGGTCAATCCGGCCCGGTCACGGCTCCTGACCTGGGTGGAACGCTGGATCAAGCGACCCACGCCGCGCTCAGCGCCGCCGACGGCTCAGCGCCGGCTGTCCCTGTTGGACCTGGCGCCCGGCCAGGAGGGGCGAGTGGTGGCGCTCGGTGACAGCGAGCCGGAGCAACTCCTACATTTGAGCGACTACGGCCTCATGCTCGGCGCGCCGGTGCGGCTGTGCCAGCGGCGCCCCACGCCCATCATCCAGGTAGGCGAAACCGAACTGGCGCTGGACGCCGCTCTGGCGCGTGACGTATATGTCGAACGGCTAGATTGATTGGATGTGATCCGTGGCCTGAACGCCACGGCTTGCGACCGGGGTAGCCGCCCAGGGCTACCCCACCGCGCCGTTCACGGCGCGGTTCCCCTCAGATTGGCTCTCCCCTCTCCCATCCCTATTCCCTATTCCGTCCTCCGTCCTCCGTCAGGTCTATCGCCAGACAATCATTCTATCGCCGAGCGCGCCATAGCTGAAGTTGAGGTCGGCCGCCCCAGACGTGTTGCTGTTCCTCAAGAACCAGAACGATCCTCGAATCACCCCCGGCGTGTCCACCGCGTCGGCGTTCCAGTCGCCTGCCAGCGGCACATCGCCGGGCGGCAAGCCAAAGCTAAAGAAGAAGTCGGCCGTGCCACTGGTATTGCTGTTACGGAGGTACCACGTTCCGTCGCGGAAGACGCCTGGCGTGTCAATACCATCCCCGTTCCAATCGCCGACGACTGGCTTGTCGCCGACTAGACCATAGGCCATGACCATATCGGCAATGCCGCTGGTATTGCTGTTGCGGAGATACCACACGTTGCCACGGATGACACCCACCGTCTCAACGCCATCCCCATCCCAGTCCCCGCAGATAGGAACGTCGCTAGCGATGCCATAGGCGATAGCCACATCAGAGACCCCGCCCGCGTTGGCGTTCTTCAGGTACCACGCGCCGTTGCGGAAGACGCCGACCGTCTTGCTGCCATTGCCATCCCAATCGCACATGAGCGGCACGTCGGAGGCGAAACCGTAACTAAAGACGAGATCGGCTGAACCGCTCGACAAGGAGTTGCGCAAGTACCACGTCCCGCTACGCACAGCGCCAGCTTTCGACGGGATAATCGGCGTGCGCGTCGGGGTTGGGGTCGGCGTTACCGTCTGTGCGCCAGGCGTCACCGTTTGGGTCGGTGTTCCAGTCACGGTTGATATGGCGGTTGGCGTGGCCGTCGCGGTTGGTGTGGCCGTCGCGGTCGCCGTCGCCGTTGAGGTGGGCGTGGCCGTTGGCATAGCCGTCGCACTGGCCGTCGCGGTTGGTGTGGCTGTCGCGGTTGGTGTGGCCGTCGCGGTCGCCGTCGCCGTTGAGGTGGGCGTGGCGGTGTGTGTCGCTGTCGCCGTGGCCGTCGCCGTCGCGGTGGCCGTAGAGGTGGGCGTAGCCGTCGGCGTGGCGGTGTGTGTCGCCGTCGACGTGGCGGTAGGTGTCACCGTCGGGGTGGCGGTCGTGGTGGGGGTCGGCGTCGTGGTCGAAGTGGGGGTGATGGTCGAGGGGACCTGGACCGTCAGCGGCGTCAACACAGGCGACAGCGACGCGAAATAGCCGCCCAGGACCGTCGTCTCGATGGTGTAATTCCCCAGGGCCAGGCTCGGCACCGTGTCCGTCACCACCCCATTGATGTCGGCTGTCACGGTGCGGGTGGCCACGGTAAAGTTGGAGCTATTCTTGACCACAAATTGAACCTGAGCCAGGCGCAGATCGCCAGGGGAGCCATCATTGTCCTGCATCACCGTCGCGGCCAGGTCCAGCGTTGTGCCCACCAGAATGTTGGTCTCACCAGTGTACTGGACGGTGGCAGTTTCGGGCGTGATGATCAGCGCGCTGGTGGCCTGGGAGGACTGGGACGGGTTGTAGCGCTCGTCCATGATGGTGGTTTGTCCAGTGACTGCCGGTAGAGTCCCGGCGAAGTAGGCCGTCACAGAGTACGTGCCGGCTGGCAAGACCGGCGCCGCCATAATCGCCCGCCCCTGGTCATTGGTAATGTCATGCACGGCGTCGGTCTGGGCGCCCGTGAGCACAAAGAAGACGGTCTTGGCCGGGATGGGCCGCGTTTCGTCGTCCTTCAGGAACGCCTGGAACGTCGTAGGGTCGCTATACTGAACTGTGACGGGTAAGGTAGATGTGGAGGTCAGGGCCATGACCGTATTCTGCTTCTCCACCGTGTAGGTATCGCTGGCCGAGGAGGGCTTGTACGGGCTGGCGCCCTCGAAATTGACAAACACCTCGTAGTCGTTCGGTAGCTGGTTGATGGTCAGCGTAAACGACGCGACGCCGTTGCTGTTGGTGGTGGCCTCGCGCAACGTACTACCCAGATCAAACACAATGGTTTGACCGGGCAGCGGCGTGCCGTCCTGGAGCAGCGTGGCCTGGAAAGTACGCGCATCGCGGTACGCGCCCGGAGCGGGCAGGCTCAGGGTGAGCGTCGTGTTTAGCGTCGGCGGTTCCGGCGGCGGGCCGACCTGAACCGTGTAATAGGCCCCGCCGTTGGTGTCCAGCGTGACGAGGCCGACGCCGTTGGCCGCCACGACGGCGAACAGAATATCGCCGGCCGGTTGAGGCTGGGGCAGCGTTAGGGCGGCTTGCCAGGTTTGCAGGGTTGTGGCGTCACGCGTCGCCGCCCGCTTCGGCGGGGCGATGACCTGGCTCAGGTCCAGGGCCTTCCACTCACCGTGCAACGGACCCTGGAGCGCGGTATAGACCACCCAGACATCCTCGATGCCTGCCGAGGCCTGACCTTCCACCTGCACTGTAAACGTCACGGCCGGCGAGCTATAGACCGTCTGGACGGTCTTCACCGCCGGTGGGGGCGACTTGGCGGCCTGGCTGGTCGAGTTACTGTAGTAGAGGCGGAAGCGCATCTGTCCGTACTTGCGGAAGGTCCCCGTCACTGAACCAAGCGCGTCCGACTTGTACTGCGCCGGTATCAGGTTGAGGAAGGTATCCTCGCCGTACAGCGCCTCGAAGTAGTTGGTCGTGTAGGGCTGGCTGGGGAAGAAAGTCTTCGTGCTAAAGTTCGGGTGCGGCGCGCTCAACTCCGTAACCGGCGCGCCCGTCAGTGGCGTCAGCCCGCTCTGATCGGTGTACAGACCGCCGCGCCAGCCAACGCCACGCAGGGTATTGCCCGTCACGCTCACATCTTCGGTCTGGAGCGGCAGGACCGGCTCCAGCGGGTTCGTCACCACCCCGTCCTCGCCGACAAAGTAAGTCGTTGTCACGCTGGTGTTGGTTGATACATTGGTGAGCGTCTTCGTCTGGGGGGTAATGACGGTCGTGACGGTAATATCGGCCGTACTTAGGACAAACGGCGAGCCGGGGACGGGCGTCGTGGACAGGACGATAGAGGTGGTGTCCGAGGGCGCCAGCCGGCCGCCGGGCATATTGATGCTGTACATGGGTAGGCCATACACCGTCGCAATGAGCAGAGCCTTCTCGTCAATGCCCCGCAGTTGAGGCTTGGCCGCGAGATACCCCTGCTTGGCCTTCACCAACGCCTTGCCAATGGGCACCGGCCCGCTGCCCGTGCGCAGTTCGCGCGTGAATTGCAGATACAACCGTTCGCTATACTCGATAAACTCGGTGTCACCGTACTGGTAGCCCGTGCCCATGACACTCGTGATACGCTTGCGCGCGAACGCCTGCGCCCAGTCCGGCTCCTCCGTCACAGCGGGCACATCGTGGCCGTCCACAATGCTGTAGCCCGAGTGGCAACCAATGCTGTAGACAAAGGCATTGACCAGGTTGACCGACGACTCGGCCACCTCGGCGCTGGTAAGACGGGTCTTGTAATCGGCGGCCTCCGCACCGACCGCGCTAAAGTGGCCGGCGAAGAACGTGATGTCGTGGCGGCTGCCGAGGAAGGCGGTGCGGAGTTGGGACGCCGTCCAGGCCGTGGAGTCGCTGGGGGGTAGCCCTTCCGGCTGGATCAAGCTGTCCACCGTGGTGTTGAGGCCGGCGTCAAGTTCGGTCTTCACGGCGTTCGCCGTGTCGGCTACAAAGTCGTAGCCTGTTACCAGGCCCGTACTGGGCGTCAGCACGCCACCTGACGCGATGTAGGACGAGATAACGCCCGTGGCTTCGACCGCCGACTCGACCAGGCGGCCCACCGCCAGGTCAGGCAGCGGCAAATTGTAATCGTTGCGCTGGACCGACTTGGACGCCCCATATTCGTCTTGACCCAGGACTTGACCGAGCCGCAAGGACGACTGCGAGTGGGTGTTCTCGATCACCGGCGGGAAGTAACCGTTCTCGTTCGCCAGGCCCGCGCGGTCGGGATAGCGGAAGAACGGCACGACGCCATCATTACCGAGCAGAACGACATATTCGACGGGGTTGACGTTACGATAGGCTGTGATGACCTGCTTGATTTCACTCGCCAGGATGTTCTTGGCGAGCGGGCAGTTGGTCGCGGTCTGGGCGGCGGCGTTCGCGGCCGCGACCCGTGGGTACTTGGGATTGCCCAGGACCAACTCGCCCAGGTCAATGACCACGCCCGCCACTTCGCCACGGCTGATAAACTGCGCCAGTTGGGCCTGCAGAGCGGCCTTCTCGGTGGCTGTGCCGGGGAGACGCGTGAAGTCGGTCAGAATCAAGGTCTTGTAGCCGCCGCTGACGCCGACGGGCAGCGCCCCCGTCACCGGCCCCACGCCTTCACAGAAATTCCCGAAGATCTGGACCTTGATATCGAAGGCGTTATTGAGGGAGAAGGCGCCATTCTTACCCTTGACCTGGATATACCACTCACCCGTGTTGTCATACGTCTTGCGGATGATACGCTCGTTCTCGGTACCCTTGTTGGCCGATACCGAGACCAGACTCTCTGCCTCCGCCAGGGAGAACGGTTCGGGCAGGAACCCTTCGGGCAAGAACCCTTCGGGCAGGAACTTCTCGCGCAGGAAGCCTTCAGGCAGGAACCCTTCGGGCAAGAACCCTTCGGGCAGGAACCCTTCGGGTAGGAACCCTTCGGGCAGGAACCCTTCGGGCAGGAACCCTTCGGGCAGGAACCCTTCGGGCAGGAACCCTTCGGGCGCGGCGCGCTGCGCCAGTTCGACCGGCGTGATTGGCTCGTTGAGCTTCTGGTAAGCCAGGTTGGGGTCGCGGTACAGAGCCATGTCGTAGTCGGCCGGTAGGTTGGTCAGATCAATCTGGACCTCGGCATGGGGCTGGATGGTAAACTTGAACCAGGCCGAATCGTCCTGCTGCGTCAGGAACTGGCTGTCCGAGCCTTCCAGCCGGGTTGGCTCCGCCATAAGCGTCAGCGGGATGGTGCGGGCCGTCGCCCAACTGCGATTCGATGCCCGCACCTGGCGGCAGGCCGAAAACTCGGAGGTGTTGTTGCCGCTATTGGTGGCCGTGGCGGTAATAGTGGCCGTGGAGGGCACGGTAATGGGCAGCGTCGCATTGATAAGCGCGTTCCCGCTGCCATCCGTATTAACGGTGGTAAAGCCAAGGTAGGTCGCGCCTTCCCCGTACCCCGAGGCGTTACAGGCTACATTGGAGAAGAACTCGATACGGAACGTCGCGTTGGCCGTACTATTCAATGTCCCGAGCACCAACGTATCAGCCGGGTGGGCTTCAACCTGTTGCAGGACCGGGAAGTTTTGCAGGTTATTCGGCCCACTATCGGCATCCCCTACATCGTTGGGGGTCACGCCATCGCCAGTCTCTTCGCTCGTGGTGGGATTGAGGTCAATACCCAGCGTCCCGTTCTGGCTGATGGAGTTACCCAGGATGCGGTCGCCTGTTGCCTGAGCATAGCGGACCGTGACCCCCTCGCGGTCGTTGCCGCGAATCAGGTTCCCCGCGCCGGGCGCCGTGCCCCCCACCGTGTTGTTGGGCGCGGACGTGATATAGACGCCGACGCCGAGATTGCCCAGGTTGACGGTCCCCGTCGCGTCCGTCCCGATATAGTTGCCCGCCACGACGTTGCCCGTCGAGCCTATGCCACTCATGGTAACACCGTTGTAGAAGTTACCTGAGATGATATTGCGTTCGGCGGCATCGGCAATCCCGTCGCTGTTGGTCCCGATTCGGTTGTTCTTACCGTTCGATGTAATCGCCACACCGTCGCCCTGGTTGGGGAGAGCCGCCGCCCCCGTGGCATCCACGCCGATATAGTTACCAGCGATGACATTTCCGTCGGCGGCTGGACCGGTGATAAGGACGCCTGTTCCCGCATTACCGGCGATGACATTCCGTTCGGCGCTGTTATAGGCGTCGTTGCTGCCATCCGTCCCAATGCGGTTGTTCTGCGCGCCGCTGTCAAGCCGCACGCCATTGCTATTGCCAAGCCCTACCAGGCCCGTCGTGTCCACTCCGATGTAGTTACCGGCGACGATGTTATCGGTCGTGCTGTCGCCCTGGATCACAATACCGGTTGAATAGTTACCTGAGATCAGGTTACGCTCGGCCACGTCAGCCGTTCCATCGCCGTTCGTCCCGACTCGGTTCCCGGTCGCGCCACTGGCGATATAGACCCCGCTGTCGTTACCCAGGTCTAGCGTCCCGTTGACATCCGTACCGATAAAGTTACCAATCACGACATTGTTGTCGGTCCCCGGATTGGTAATGCTGATGCCGTTTCCGCCATTATCGGCGATGAGGTTACACGCTCCGCTACACGCGCCGCCAGGCGTCGTCCCCGTCGTGCCGCCGATGGTGTTGTTTGTGGCGTCCGTCGTGAGCCTAACGCCATCCTCAGTATTCCCCAAGCCTCCCAGCCCGGAGGCATTGGTCCCGATGAAGTTGCCCTGGATGATGGTTCCCGACGCCCCGACATCCGAGACCTCTATGCCGTTCCCGCCATTGCCAGAGATTATGTTGCGCGCCGAAGACGTCGTCCCGCCAATGGTCGTTGTCGGCGCATTCTCAATCAGGATGCCGCGCCCGTCATTGCCCAGCGCGGCGGCTCCGGCCGCATTGACACCGATAAAGTTGCCCTGGATAAGCGTACCGCTGGCTGTCGTCCCAGCAATGTAGACACCATCGGCACTATTGCCCGAAATGACATTACACCCGCCCGTACATGAACCGCCGGGAGTCGTACCGACCGCCGCGCCAATCAACGTCGCGCTGGGACCGTTGATAGAGATACCGTGGCCGGTATTACCCAGGTCAACGTTGCCCGTGGCGTCCGTGCCAATATAGTTGCCGCGGATGGCATTCGAGACCGAGTTGAAATTACTAATGGCAATGCCATCGCCCGTATTGCCAGAGATGACATTCCGTTCGGCGTCGTCCGCGACCCCATCGCCGTTGGTCCCAATGATGTTGCTCTGGCTGACGACGCCCAGGAAAATACCGCCATTACCATTCCCCACCGCCGCTGTGCCAGTTACGTTGAGGCCAATATAGTTGCCCGCGATGACATTGTTGTTGGTGGCTGGGCCTATCAATCGCACGCCGGTGTTCAGATTGCCGGCGATGATGTTGCGCTCGGCCGTATTGAAGGCATCATTGCTGCCATTCGTGCCGATGGTATTCGACTGGGCTCCGTTATCGATTAAGACGCCGTCTTCGTTGGCGAGCGCCGCCGCACCCGTCGTAGCCACGCCGATGTAGTTACCGGCTACAATGGTGCCCGTGACCGGTCCATGGATCTGAACGCCGCTGTGCAGGTTGCCAGCGATGACATTGCGTTCGGCGGTATCCGCTACACCGTCACCATTGGTCCCGATGCGGTTGTTATTCGCGTTATTTTCGATATAAACACCCGCGAGGTTACCCAGCGCCGCCGTGCCGTTGACGGTGGTCCCGATGAAGTTGCCGATGACCACGTTACTGGTCGCGTTACTGCCGGTGATATCAATGGCGTGGTTGTTGTTACCCGAAATCAGGTTACACGCGCCCGTACACGCGCCGCCCGGCGTCGTGCCCGTAGCGCCGCCAATGGTGTTGCCCGGCGCGCCCGCGATCAGCACCCCATCATTCCCGTTGCCCAGATTGGCCGTGCCCGTCGTATCCGTCCCGATAAAGTTACCCTGGACGACGTTGCCCGTCGCCGTCCCATTGGCGATCTGAATCCCAAACGTCCCGTTGCCGGAAATCACGTTGCGGGCACCGGCGGTCGTGCCGCCTATCGTATTGCTGTGCGCCTGGTTGATGAGGATGCCCTCACTAGTGTTGTTGAGCGCGGCTGTGCCGGCCACATTGGTCCCGATAAAGTTGCCCTGGAGCGTGTTGCCAGACGAACCGCTGCCTTCGATGTACACTCCGATGCTATTCCTGGCAATGAGGTTGCAGGCCCCGGCGCATCCGCCGCCGGGCGTCGTCCCCGTTGTTCCGCCAATCGTGTTACTGGATGCCGAGAGGAGGTGGATACCCACACCTCCATTACTCAGCGAGGCGACCCCCGTCGTGTCGGTCCCAATGAAGTTGCCCTGAATCGTAGTCAATTTGGGTCCGCTTGTGAGCAGAATACCATCCGAGGTATTGCCGGCGATGATATTGCGGGCGTTGGGAGTTGTCCCACCGATGCTATTACCAGCCGTGCCGCCCAGGAGATACAAGCCATACACGCCATTGGCTATTGCCCCCGTCCCCGAAGCGTTGGCGCCAATATAGTTGCCCTGGATACGGCTATTACTCGTCGCGTAGGCATAGACACCGTCGTTGGTATTGCCTGAGAGCAGGTTGCAGTCACCCGTACAGGCGCCGCCTGGCGTCGTTCCCACTGGCCCGCCAATGATGTTATCGTCGGACCCGTTAATCTCGATACCGTCGTTATTGCCTAGCGCCCCGCTGCCATCCGAGGTGGTCCCGATATAGTTGCCCAGGATCCGCGTCTGGGTTGTAGGACTGACGGTATAGACACCCGAGAAGGTGTGGCCGGCAATCACGTTGCGCTGGCCGGCGAGAGGCCCGCCCACCGTGTTGTTCGAGCCTCCTAACACAGTGGATACGCCATACCCCTGAGCCAAGGTGGCTGTCCCCGCCGCATTCACCCCGATAAAATTCCCCTGCACGATGTTATTGGAGGCATTAACGATATAAACGCCCTGATTGGTATTGCCCGACAGCAGGTTCTTCGCATCCGGCGTCCGACCGCCAATGATATTGTTGTTCCCCGTCACACGCACAGCCGCGTAGGAGTTGGGCAGCGCGGTCGTTCCCGTCGGATTCGTCCCGATGTAGTTGCCCTCGATGCGGTTGCCGTTGGACGCCACCTCGATACCGTCGGCGTTCGTAAAAAAGGCGAAAGGTGACACGCGGTTGATGACCAGACCGCGAATGACATTGTTGTCGCCGGTCAGCTTCAGGCCGTTCACATCCGTTGTGAGCAAGCTGCCATCAATGACGACGCGCAGGTCGGCATTCAGGCTCGTCGTGCCGCTATTGGCCGAGCCGCCCTGGGTCAGCCCGTCAATCACCACAGGGTCGGTGATGTTGGGCAGGGGGTTGGCGTCGGTCGGCTGGATGGTCTGAACGCCGGGGCTGCCGATGCTGAAGTAGATCAGGTCCAGGCCGGCCTGGTTATTGGCGTCCAGAATGGCCTGGCGCAGCGAGCCGGCCCCGCTGTCGGCCGTCGTCGTAACCGCGAAGTCGCTGGCCTCAACCGCGCCCGCGTCGCAGTTGGCGTTGCCCGGCGCGGGCCGCGTCCGGCCGCGCTGGTCCACCGACGAAGCGCAGGAGGCGATGGTGTTGCGGACCGGGCTGCCGGGCGCCGGGTAGCGCGTCTTGGTGGAGCCCCCCCAGTAGCGCAGGGGACTCAACTGAGGGGCAGTCCCGGTATAGTTGCCGCCGCCGTCGGTATAGGCCCCATTGATCTGGAAGATCGTATTGCCAGCGACGATGCTCTGGGTCACGGTCACCGGGTGGCCGGCGGTGATGACGCCGCTGTTGAAACCAGTGATAGTGCTCTGGGTAATCGTCGTCGAGCTGCCGGCGCCATGACCAATGCCGGAACTGAGGCCGCTGCCCGACATAGTGACATTGTTGAGTTGGAGGTTCCCGCTTTCGTTCCAGATGGTAAAACCCGTCGCCGAGGTCTGGATGATGGTGGAGGAGTTAAGGGTTAGCGGGCCAGCATTGAGGATTGCCCCACCCGCATTAGACGCTACGCAGTCATCTATCGTGCTTTTCATCAGCACCACGCCCAGGCTGCCGCTGCGGTTGTAGATACACCCGCCCCGCCGCCCCTCGGCTGCGCCCAGATTCGCCAGCCCGCCCATGAGCGTGACGGTATCGAGGGTGAGTTTCCCGTCGCCGCCCACCTGGACAATGCGAAAGGCTGGCCCGTTCGTGTCGCGGGCGATAATCGAGCCGTTCCCCTGGATCGTTATGTCGCTGGTGATGATGGGGAGGCCATTCGCGCCGTAGGTGGCGTCGGAATTGTTAATCTGGGTCAGAAGGAAGGTGGCATTGGTCGGAAGGACAACATCACTCGAGCCGCCAGCGCTATTGGCCGCGTTGATAGCCTCGATGAGGGTGCAGTCGGCGTCGCATGTCCCGTCGTCGTGGTCGTCCAACTGGTTGACAGGAAAGACGGTGTTGGGGGCGGCTAGCTTGCGCCCCACGCCCGTCTCACCGGCCGGTCGGGCCAGGGCCTGGCTGGAGGTGAGCAGCCAGGCGCATCCCAGCACAGCGAGCAGCCCGACGAGAAACGTCATTCGTGGCCTGGACATTATCCCCCCCATCGTCATGGCACTTAGATACTGGCCGCCGGGCGGTCCAGGAAGGCGCGGGTGAATTCGACAAAGCGGTAGGCGTCGGTGAAGTTGCTGGCGATGCCCAGCGACACGCGCACCGCGCCCGGGTGCTTGCTGTCCATGGCGGTGATGAACTGCTCGAAGGTCATGCGCTCGTCGTTCTTGAAACAGTCGTGGAAGTCTTCCCTGGTCAGTCCGCCGGCCACCTCGCCCGCGCCCGGATTGCAGAAGCAGCCGGTGCGGAGCGAGATATTGGCCGCGTTCGCCAGGCTCTCGATACGGCGGAAGTCTACCAGGTTGCCGTGTGGGTCATACAGGTTGAGGGTAATCGTGCCGCCCCGACGGTCGGTGTCCAGGGGGCCAAAGATGCGGACGAGAGGCGTGCCGTTGCTGTGGCGTAAGACCGCCAGTTGGCCGAGCAGCCAGCCTGTCAGGGCCATCACTCGGTCGTGGACCGTGTCTATCCCGACCGCCTCCAGGTGCTTGAGGCCCGCTTCGACGGCTGGCAGGCCGAGGTAGTTGATCGTCCCATCCTCAAAGCCGGCTTCTCCTTCGGCCAGGAAGTAGCCGTCGGCCTGGACCGAGGCCAGGGTAATCGTGCCGCCCGCGAACCAGGGGCGGTGGAGCTTCTTGAGCGCGGCGCGGCGGGCGATAAGACAGCCAACGCCAGTGGGGTAGCCAAACATCTTGTAGAACGACAGGGGAACGAAGTCCGGCTGCCAGGCGCTCAGGTCCAGGCGGTTGGTGGGGGCGAAGGCCGCGCCGTCCACCAGCACGTCCCACCCTCGGCCGCGGGCCATCTCAATCCATTCCAGCGGGTGCTGCACGCCGGAGAAATTGGACTGGGCCGGGTAAGCGAACAGGTTGGGATAGGCCGGGTCGGCCTGGTCAAGCAGCGCCAGCAACTGCGCCTCATCGGCGCGCAGGTCAGGTGGGACGACGGGGACGTAGGTAAACCGGGCGCCCTGGCGGCGGGCGAACTCGCGGATACCGTTGACCGAGTTGTGGTTATCGAAGGTGAGCAGGTACTGGGCGCCAGGGCCAAAGGGATAGGACTCGCCGACGAGCTTGAGGGCGCCGCTGGCATTGGCGGTAAAAATGACGGCGTACTCGGCGGGCGAGGCCTTGAAGTACTCCAGGACGTACTCGCGGGCGTGCTCATCCACCCGCGTCGAAGCCAGGGAAGTGGGATTGGCTGAGTGGGGGTTGCCGAAGACGTTGCGGCTGAGCAACTCCATATGCTGGCGCAGTTGCGACTCGGCATATAGCCCGCCGCCGGTATAGTCCAGGTAGACCTGGTCCAGATGGTCCAGGCGGCTGTACTCTGCCGCGCGCAGCGCCGCCACCGCCGCCACATCGAAGTCGGGATACGCCTGACGAAAGGCGGCCAGGGCCGCCGCCAGCCCGTCCAACTCGACGACTTGGTCGTTGATTGACACCATAACGCCTCCAGCGACAATGAGCGCCTGCCCCAGGCGTTCGTATTATACACGCATTGGCTTAATCTGGCGATAAAGCCCGCCTGAGTTGGCTCATCCCCGCCAGGGGCCTATAATGCAGAGCGATGAATACCATCTACAGGATTATAAAGAGGGTAGGGACAGACATGACAGGTTTCTGAGACCTGTCATGTCTTGAAGCGCCCTTCTCGTTCTAGGGAGAGGGTTATGCACGGCGGCGATCTAGTCGCGGAAGTCTTGCAGACGCAAGGCGTCGAGTTTCTGTTTACTCTGTGTGGCGGGCACATCTCGCCTATCCTCGTCGCCTGCAAGGCGCGGGGCATGCGCGTCGTGGACACGCGGCATGAGGCTACGGCGGTCTTCGCGGCCGACGCGGTGGCCCGCCTGACCGGGCGGCCGGGCGTGGCGGCGGTGACGGCCGGGCCGGGCGTCACCAATAGCGTCACGGCGCTCAAGAACGCCCAGATGGCCCAGTCGCCCATCGTCCTCATTGGCGGCGCGGCCCCCACCTTCCTCCAGGGACGAGGGGCCTTGCAGGATATTGATCAGATGTCCCTGGTCCACTCGCTGGTCAAGTGGTCGGCGCGTGTCCAGCGCGTCCGCGACCTGGTCCCCAGCCTGGAGCAGGCGTTCCGCGAGGCCCAGAGCGGCGTGCCCGGCCCGGTCTTTGTCGAGGCGCCGGTGGACCTCCTCTACCCGGAGACCGTCGTCCGCCCGTGGTACGGCCTCAAAGGGCGGCCCAAGTCCCTCGGCGAGGCGGCCATTGGCCTGTACATGCGGCGGCACGTCAACCGCCTGTTCGGCGGCGCGGACCGCGTCACCATCGGCCCGCGCCTGACCGTCGCCCCGCCCGCGCCCCACACAGGCCAGGTGCGCGAGGCCGCCAAACGGCTGCAGAAGGCGAAGCGCCCTGTCCTTGTCATCGGCAGCCAGGCGACGCTGGAGGTGGCCAAAATAGGCGAGACGGCGGCGGCGTTGGAACGGCTGGGGGCGCCGGTCTACCTGTCGGGTATGGCGCGCGGGCTGCTCGGTCGAGACCACCCGCTCCAGATGCGCCACCAGCGGCGCGCGGCGCTCAAGGAGGCCGACCTGGTCATCCTGGCCGGCGTGCCGGCCGACTTCCGCCTGGACTATGGCCGCCAGATTGGCCGCCAGGCGTTCTACATCTCGGTCAACCGGGGCCTCGTGGACTTGAACAAGAACCGCCAGCCCCAGCTGGGCATCCTGGGCGACCCCGGCCTGTTCCTGCGTCAACTGGCGGAGCAGGTCAAGCCGGGCGAACGGTGGGCCGAGTGGCGGGCGACACTGCGAGCGCGTGACGAGGCGCGTAACACCGAAATCAGCCAGCAGATGGACGAGACGACCGAGAACGTCAACCCGCTCTACCTGCTCGGCCAGTTGGATGCCACTCTCCCCGACAACGCCCTGATTGTGGCCGACGGCGGCGACTTTGTCGGCTCGGCGTCGTATATCGTCGGCCCACGCGGCCCGCTGACCTGGCTCGACCCCGGCGCGTTCGGGACGCTGGGCGTCGGCGCGGGCTTCGCGCTGGGCGCCAAGCTGGCCCGCCCCGACGCCGAGGTCTGGGTCCTGTACGGCGACGGCTCGGTTGGCTACAGCCTGAGCGAGTTCGACACCTTTGTGCGCCACGGCATCCCTGTGATCGCCGTCGTGGGCAACGACGCCGGCTGGACCCAGATCGCCCGCGAGCAGGTCGAACTGCTGGGCGACCCCGTCGGAACCGTCCTGGCCCACACCGACTACCACTGTGTGGCCGAGGGCTTCGGCGCGGCCGGCTTTGCCATCACCACGTCGGACCAGGCGACCGATGTGCTGAGGCAGGCGCAGGCGGTTGCCCGGTCCGGCCGGCCGGTGTTAATCAATGCCCGGCTGGGCAAAACCGACTTCCGCAAAGGCTCGATTTCCATGTAAAGGACTCAACCATGTCCCAACCTACCGTCCAATTCGCTGTCATCGGCATCAACCACAATCACATTAACGGCCAGGTCAACCTGATGCTGCGGGCGGGCGCGACCCTGACCACTTTCTACGCTCCGGAAGACGACCTCGCCGCGACCTTCGCCCAAACCTACCCCCAGGCCCGCCGCGTCTCCACCCCGGACGCCATTCTCGATGACCCCAACATCCAGCTTGTCGTCAGCGCGGGCATCCCCGCCGAGCGAGCGCCGCTGGGAATCCAGGTCATGCAGCATGGCAAGGACTATATGAGCGACAAACCGGGCTTCACGACGCTCGACCAACTGGCCGAGGCGCGGCGGGTCCAGGCGGAGACGGGCCAGATTTTCTCGATCTGCTACAGCGAGCGCTTCGAGAACAAGGCCACCGTCAAGGCGGGCGAACTCGTCCAGGCTGGCGCTATCGGCCGCGTCGTGCAGACCATCGGGCTGGGGCCCCACCGCATCAACCTGCCCACCCGGCCGGCGTGGTTCTTCGTCAAGGAGCAGTACGGCGGCATCCTGTGCGACATCGCGTCGCACCAGATGGATCAGTTCCTGTTTTTCACCGGCTCGACCCAGGCCGACGTCGTCGCGTCCCAGGTGGCGAACTATAAATACCCTCAGTATCCCGGCCTGGAGGATTTTGGCGACGCCGTGCTGCGCGGCAACGGCGGAACGGGCTATGTGCGCGTGGACTGGTACACGCCCGACGGCCTGCCCACCTGGGGTGACACGCGGCTGACGGTGCTGGGAACCGAGGGCTACATCGAGGTGCGCAAGAACGCGGACATCGCCGGGCGGCCGGGAGCCAATCACCTGTTCCTGGTCAATCACCAGGGCGTGCAGTACCACGACTGCAACGACGTTGAGTTGCCCTATGGCCGCCAACTGGTGAACGACATCCTGAACCGCACCGAGACCGCCATGCCGCACGCCCACGCCTTCCTGGCGTCGGAATTGGCGCTCAAGGCCGAGGCACAGGCGGCGCGCCTGGGGGGCGCATGAGCGAGCCAATTCGCGTGGCCGTCGTCGGCCTGGGCATCGGTCAGTCGCACCTGACCGCCTACCAGGAGTTGCCCGACCAGTACCAGGTGGTCGCCGTCTGCGATGTCAACGTCGAGCGCGGCCAGCAAGTCGCGGCGCAATTCGGCGGGCTGCCCCTACTGACTCGCTTCGAGGATGTGCTGGCCCGCGACGAGGTGGAGGTCGTGGACCTGTGTACGCCGCCCTTCCTGCACTTCGAGCAGATCCAGGCGGCGCTGGCGGCGGGCAAGCACGTGGCGTGTGAGAAACCGCTGGTCGGCTCGTTGCGCGAGGTAGACGCGCTCCAGGCCGCCTCGGACGCGGCCGGGCGGGTGGTCATGCCCATCTTCCAATATCGCTTCGGGCACGGCCTGCAAAAGCTGAAGTGGCTGGTCGAGCGAGGGGTGGCGGGGCAGGCGTATGTCTCGACGGTGGAGACGATGTGGCGGCGGCGGGCGGCGTACTATGCCGTTCCCTGGCGCGGCCGCTGGGCCACCGAACTGGGCGGCACGCTCCTGGGTCACGCGCTGCATACTCATGACATGCTGACCTACATCCTGGGGCCGGTCGCGCGGGTTTACGCCCGCGCCAGCACGCGCGTCAACGCCATTGAGACGGAGGACTGCGCGGCCATCACGCTGGAGATGGCCGACGGGTCGCTGGCGACGTGCGCCGTTACCCTCGGCTCGTCCGAGGAAATCTCGCGCCACCGCTTCTGTTTCAGCGAGTTGACCGCCGAGAGCAATACCCGCCCCTACACCAACTCCCACGAGCCGTGGACGTTCACCCCCGACACACCGGAGGCAGCGGCCCGCATCGAAACGGCCCTGGCCGAGTTCGACCCATTGCCCGAACGCTTCCCCGGCCAGTTCTACCGCTTCTACCAGGCACTGCGGCACGGCGCGCCCCTGCCAGTGACGTTGGGCGATGCGCGGCAGGCGCTGGAACTGGTAACAGCCATGTACTACTCATCGGCGACGGCCGCGCCCGTGACATTGCCGCTTGGCCCGGACCATCCCTATTACCCTGGCTGGCAGCCTACCGCATAGCCCCGCCGTAGCATCGATCACCCCTGCCCTGACTGGGAGGGCGAGCAAGTGGTATAAAACACCGCCGGTCGAGAGTTTAGACTCTCGACCGGCGGTGTTTTAGTCGGCGGATAGATTACACGGCTAGACGGAGACCTTTCACTTGAGGAATCGCTGAACTGGTATCGTTACCACACGTCGGGCACACATGGACGGTGATAATGTAACGCGAACCGGGGATTGTACGGGGGACAACGGTAAGCAGGCTATGGTCGTGGGGGCAGTATGCAACGCCGTTGTGCGCATAGTTCATGATAATGGACGCCACCTGAGACGGAACCCAGTTCATAGCATTCCCTCCTGACGTGGGAGGCTGCGGCAATGCCTCGTTCTGACTGACAAAATACAACTTGGTCGAGTTGCCTGGTGGTATGGGTTATTAGTATATACGCATTAGCTTAAGAATTTCTTACGGAATCTTCACAAAATATGAGAATCTCATGAGCGTTCCGGCTCTCGTTCGAGGATGAGTGTCACCGGACCATCGTTGGTCAGCCGCACAGCCATGTGCGCGCCAAAGCGGCCCGTCTCCGTCGGGACGCCGGCGGCGCGAAGCTGCTCGACCAGGTAGGCCACCAGCGGCTCGGCGTCCTCAGGCCGCGCCGCGCGGATGAAGTCGGGACGGCGGCCCTTACGGGCGTCCCCATACAGTGTGAACTGGCTCACCACCAGGGCCGCCCCACCCACATCCAGCACCGATAGGTTGAAACGGCCCTCGGCGTCGGCGAAGATACGCAGTTGGGCGATTTTGGCCGCCAGCCAGTCCGCCTCGGCGTGGGTATCGCCCTCGCGCACCCCCACCAGCGCTAACAGGCCTCTGCCGATGGCGCCGACCACCTCGCCCTCGACCGTCACCGACGCCTCACTCACCCGCTGTACGACAACGCGCACCTGCACCTCCATCTACAGCCTACGTAACTCCAACCTCCCGAAGGTTTTAGAACCTTCGGGAGGTTCTTGTGATCCGAGATTAATAACCGCGGCTGCGGTCCACCAGGTTGATGAGGGGTTCGTCGTCCAAGAAGCGGCGCAGGTTCTCAGCGAACAGGTCCGTGGCCCAGTCGTCGTAGCGGGGGGTGAAGCCGGAGATGTGGGGCGAAAGAATCACATTATCCATACCCCACAGAGGGCTGTCGGCGGGGAGTGGCTCCACGTCGAACACATCCAGGCCCGCGCCAGCCAGCCGCCCTGCTTGCAACGCGGCGACGAGCGCCGCCTGGTCTATGACCGCGCCGCGCCCCACGTTGACCAGGAAGGCGGACGGCTTCAGGGCAGCCAACTCCGCCGCGCCGATGAGGCGCTCTGTCGCCGGCGTCAGCGGCGTCGTGACCACGACATAGTCCGACTCGGCCAGCAGGGCGCGCAAGTCTTCGGGCGGATAGAAGCGTTCGGGCAGCCGACCGTCGGGGTCGCCCACGCCGCGCTGCTGCCAGCCGGTGTAAAGCGGGTCGCTGGCGGTGCGCTTGGTCGCCACAATCCGCATTCCCAACGCCTGCCCCAGCCGCGCCACCTCGCGGCCAATCGCCCCGTAGCCCACTAACCCCAAGGTCTTGCCCCGTACCTCCCAGGGCACAAAGTTGGCCCACCGTTCCGTAGCCCACTCAGCCCGCCGCTGGTAGTCCAACATGCGCGGCACACGGTGGGCGAACGCCAGGAGCAGGGCGATGACATACTCAGCGATAGGAACGGCGTGGATGCCGTTCAGGCTGGTGAGGGGCCGGTCGCTGCGCCAGAGGTCGGTGTCCATGATATGCTCGACACCAGCGCTGTGGAGTTGAACCCACTGTAAGTCAGGCGTCATCGACAGCGGGAACGCGGTACTGACGGTGTAGAGGATGTGGACGCGGGGGTCCAGGACATCCGTCACCTTCATCCCCTGACGCACCGTGCGCTGCTGGATGTGCAGACGCGGCGACACAGCGCGCAGCTTGTCGAGTTGGGCCGGGGTGAAGCGCAGAGTCAGCAGTACATTCAGGGTCTGGCGTTTGTCAGGCATCGGTTTAGCTATTCGTGGGAATATCCTCGTCTGAGAGAACGGGCAGGGTCAGCGTAAACGTGTTACCCTGCTCAGGCAGGCTGGCGAACTCCAGGGTACCCCCATGCGCCGAGGCCAGGCCGCGCGCGATGGTCAGGTCTACCCGGCTGCCCGGCGTGCCATTGTGTGGGCGCAGCGGCTCAAAGATGGCCGCCTGGGCCTCGGCGGGCAGCGGCTGGCCGCTATCGCCCACCCGCAGTACGGCCTGCCCCTCCTCCACCGTCAGGCGGACCTGGACGCGGCTGACATGGGAGGCGTGGCTCAGAGCATGGGCCACAAGAATCCGGACCAGCCGACGCAGTCGGTCGGCGTCCCCGTTGACCCAACAAGGCGTACTGAATAAGGCGATGTTATGGTCCGCGACGTCGCGGACCACATCCTCTACTACCTGAGCTAGATTTAGCGCCAGGCGCTGGAAACGGTGGCGCTCGGCGAGGAAACGGGAGGCCGTCGAGTATACCTCGATGCTCTCCCGCATGGTCTGGGCCTTCTCGACGGTGCGCGCTGCCCACTCACGACGTTTCTCCTCGGTGGCCGTGGCCCGGTCGCGCAGGAGCGTCCCAAAGCCAAGAATCGCCGTCAGGGGGTTACGCAACTCATGGGCATGGAAGGCGGACGCTTCGTCCCAGACGATGAACATCTCACGCAGACCGTCCTCACAGTCACGCAGCGCGGTGATATCCTCGAAGATCTCCAGCCGCCCTTCATCGGCCAGGGGCGCCTGGCGGCGGCGCAAGTATCGGCCGCCGAGCGCTAGTTCCTCGCCCTCCACGGTCCCATCCAGCGTGCGCCAGCACCTATCCCATGTCTGGCCTACCCAGCCCTGGGTGGTCGGGCCGCCCCACTCGGCCAGGGTGTGGTTGATGAAGGTGATGCGGTCGGTGGTGTCAACCCAGGCGACGCCCAGGGGCAGTACGTCGAGAATAGAGGTCAGAGTATGGTTACGGTTCATGACACGTCTTTGTCTTTAGTCTCAGTGGTCAGGGCCGCGTCGAGCAAGCCCTCCTCGTCGAGGTCGTCCTCCTCATCACGCTCCCGCCACTGCTGATAGAAAAACAGGCCAACAATGGCGGCCACGATGATAAAAACGCCCCACGAGATGACTTCATCCCAGATGCCTGTGCCGCCGTGCAGCGGGGCCAGGGCCAGGTCCAGTAGCATAACGCGCCGCCTTTAGCTTCCCATAAACGCCGCAAGAATCATGCCTTCTTCAATTATAGCCCCACTGGCGCGGCGGAGGAAAGCCGGAGGCGTACGATGCTACGCTTCGCTCAGGATTTTGGTCATCCAGTACAGACCGGGCACGGGCTGATAGCCCAGCTTGCGGTTGATGGCGAGCATCGGCGCATTGTCCGAGTCGTTGTTGGTGCGAATGTAGTCGGCGCCGTATTGCCGGGCCAGGCGGATGGTGAGCAGCTTGAGGGCCAGGGCAATGTGCCGCCCTCGGTAGGCTGGGTCAACCCCAGTGAACATGTTGTATAAGGAGTTTGTCTCCGGAAAGTAGCCGACCGCCGCCAGGCCGACCATTTGCTCGCCGTCCAGCGCCACAATTTGCCCTTCAGGGCGATACCACGACGCCTGGAATACAAAGCGGTCGAACTCCTCAAACGGGGCCACCTCGTTATCGTAGCCGGGAATGTCATACGCCAGCCGGCGGTTGATAGCGTAGAGGCGGCGGCGGGCAGCCTCGGTGTCGCCCATCTCCGCCAGCGAGGAAAAGCGGATGCCGCTTGCCTCGAGGGCCTCGATCACCCCGGCGAATGGGGTCTCGTCAAAACCCGCCAAGCGCAGTACCGACTCGAAGTTGTGACGGCGGATATAAAAGCCCCGTTGCTCGGCGAAACGCAGCCCCTCTGGGAAGTTATCGCGAACCTCAGTCTCGAAACTGGCGGCCCCCTGGTCGAGGGCGAAGCCGGTGAGATGGTCATACAGCCGGCCGCCGAAACCCTGCCGCCGCTGCGCTTCGTCCACCTTTATCACCAGCCAGAAGCGGCCTGGCTTATCCCAGGGCTGGCGCCGCGTCATGCCATACGCGGCAATCGCCCCGTCTGGCCCAGTCAACACGACGCGGCGGCAGATTTCGCCCTCTGTCTCTCGCGTCCACCACTCGCTGAGTTGGGCAACCGTGACCGGCTCCAGGTCAATCTGGTTGATAATCTCGGCCACCCGAGGCAGATCGGTCTCAAAATTGAGTGGGCGAAAGGTTCCCATCACACCTCCCCTTGAAGGCTAGTGCTTCAGTACATCCTGATAGACCGCCTCAACCCGCGCCAGCATCGTCGGGCGGTCGAATTCGGCCTGGGCGCGGGCGCGAGCGGCGTCGCCCATCCGTCGCCGGCGGTCAGGGTCGGCCAGCAAATCGCGGATAGCCTGGGCCAGGGCGGGCGGGTCGTCGGGCGGCGTCACCAGCCCCGTGACGCCATGTTGATTGACATAGGACGTTCCCGTGCCTATTTCGGTGGTAATCACCGGCGCGCCCGACGCCATCGCCTCCACGAGGGCGACGCCGAACGCCTCGCTGCGGTGCGTGGCGGGCAGCACATACACGTCGGCGGCTTGATAGAGCGACCGCTGGTCGGCGTCGGACACGTCGCCGATAAAGTGGACGCGCTCAGCCAGCCCCAGCCGCCCCGCCAGCGCCTGCCACTCGTCGCCCAGCGGCCCGCTGCCGGCGACAACCAGCCGCGCCTGGGGGACCAGGGCCAGCGCGTGGAGCAGCACATGTAATCCCTTGTAGTAACGCAAGCGGCCCATGAAGAGTAGCAGCGGTGTCCCGTAGCGCGAGCGCATGGCGGTTCGGCCGGCCGCGTCGGTGGTCAGGAAGGGCGCCAGGTCAATGCCGAGGGGGACGACCGTCACGCGGTCAGCGTTCTCGCGCAGGTAGGGCGAACTGACGGCATACTGGGGGCTGGTCGCCAGGATACGGTCGGCGCGGCGCAGCAGATGGCGCATCAGGGGGCGGTAGACGCGCAGCAGCCCCGCCTGGCGCACGACGTCACTGTGGTAGGTGATGACGGTGCGGCGCGCCCGACCCGCCAGCCAGAGTGACACCTCACCCACCGGATAGGGGAAGTGGAGGTGGGCGATATCGGCGGGTAGATCGCGCAGCCAGAGGGGCAGGGCCAGACTCAGCGGCGTCGAAGCGACGGTCGCCAGCCGGGCGGCCTTGACGACCCGCACGCCGTTCAACTCAACCTCCTCCGTCTGGCGCGTCAGCGACGTGACCAGCACCGTCACGGAACGTCCCGCCGCGGCTTGCCCTTCGGCCAGGCTCCGCACATGGTTCTCGATGCCGCCGAGGATGGGGTAGTAGTCTTTGTAGACGTGGAGAATACGCATACTGTTTTGAGATACGCCGCGCCGTTCAGGGCGCGGAGTTAGGCAGGCCGCCGCGCCGTTCAGGGCGCGGTCCGAGCCACCCGCCGGTACATAGTCAGCGTCTGCTGGGCAGCTCGAGTCCAGCTAAACTCGGCGGCGCGGGCCAGGCTGGCGCGGTGGAGCCGCGTCCAGAGGCGGCCGTCCTGCAACACAGCCAGCATCGCCCGCGCCAGGACGTCAGTGTCGACCGGATTGACCAAGAGCGCGGCCTCGCCGGCCACCTCCGGCAGGCTGCTGGCCGACGAGGTAATCACCGGCGCGCCGCACGCCATCGCCTCCAGGACCGGGAAGCCGAAGCCCTCATACAGCGAGGGGAAGACAAACAGCGCGGCGCCCGTGTACAGGGCGGGCAGGCTGTCCTCGGCGATGGCGCCCAGCACACGGACTCGGTCGCCCAGGCCCAAGGCCCGCGCCCGGTCGACGGCGTCGGGGTAGCGTGGGTCCGGTTTGCCGGCCAGCGCCAGCGTCACCTCGGGCAGAGCCGCCGCGACGCGGGCGAAGGCTTCCACCAGGCGCACCAGGTTCTTGTGCGGCTTGTTGATACCCAGGTAGAGGATATACGCCTCCGGCAAGCCCAATGTCTCCCGGACGCGGGCCACCTCGTCGGCCGGACGCGGTGTAAATGTCGCGTCCACCGCGGGATAGGTGACGGTGATACGGTCAGGCCGGGCGTCGAACAACTCGCGCATGTCCCGCCGTGCCGACTCGGACAGCGTCAGGAGGGCGGCCGATGTCTCAATCGCCAGCCGCGTCGTGAGTTCAAAGACGAAGCGGGCACGGCGGGACGGCAAGGCCTCCGGGTAGCGGGCTGGCGTGACATCGTAGACCGTGGTGACCGAGGGCACGGGCAGCCAGTAGGGTTTCACGTAGTAGGGCGAGTGGAGCAGGTCGAGACGGTAGCGGCGGGCGGCCAGTGGCAGGTCCAGGTATTCTCGCAGCGAGAAGGGCGGCGCGGCCACCAGCGCGACCTCGACGTTGGGCCGGCCGGTCAGGTCGGCCAGCGCGTGGCGCGAGTTCTCCTGGCGCTCGTTGAGCAGGACGACCAACGTGTCGTCGGGCGCGGCGTCGGCCACGGCGCACGCCAGGTGATAGGTATAGCGACCGATGCCGGGAAAGTGGTCCCGGATATAACGTCCGTCCAGTCCAAACCGCATTGTCCCTCTTCCTACTCCTTCTCCCCTCTTCCCTGTTCCATATTCCCTACACCTTCGCCCCTCTTCCCTCCGTCTTCCTTGCGGTAGGGATAGCGATACCAGCCATAGATGTAGCCCAGGGCGCCGACGTAGCTGGTCAGCGCCTTGAGCGGCTTGAAGCCAGGCCGCCAGGAGGGCGCAGCGAAGGAGTAGGGCAGAAAGACGTTAGGAATGAGAATGGCGGTGCGGAACAGCCCGTAGGCCAATGCGTGCAGGGGTGTCCGTAGGTTACGGCCGGCCGCCCGCGTCGGGTCGCGCTGAACCTCCTGGGCATGGCCGACGCCATAGAGGAAGTGCTTGCGCAGCAGGCCGGCCAGGGTGCGCGGGGCCGGGTGGTAGACCCAGGTGCGCGGCACAAGGATGAAGCGGTAACCGAGACGGCGCACGCGGTAAAAAAACTCGGTGTCCACCCCTCGGATCAGGTCGTTGCTGAAGCCGCCCGCTTCTTCAAAGACGGCCCGCCGCATGGCGCAGCAGGTGGTCGTTATCTCGATGTAGCCGTGGCGGTCCAGCGGCGGGTTCGTCTCCAGGGGCTGACTCACCACGGCGTGCTCGATGCGCGGCACCTCGCGGGCCACCCAACGCTGGAACCAGTCGGCATGGGGCGGGATGAGCTTGGACGCGCCCGTGATGCCAATGGTCGGGTCGGCCAGCAGCGGCGCGACCAGGTTCGCCAGCGTATTGTCGCCGCCCAGCACCGCGTCGTCGTCCACAAAGACCAGAAGCTCGGCCGTCGTCCGCGCCACGCCCACATTCCGCGCCTTGCCGTTGGGCCGAATATTGACGGCCACCTCGACCTCGGCGGGCTGGAGGGTCTGACGGGCGATGGAGGCGCGCAAGGCGTCCACCTGCCCATCGAGGGAGGGGATGACGACGGCGACACGCGGCTGAGTGATCGTTCTGTCCATTCTGAGCATTCTGTTAATTCTGTCGAAAAGGCTTGCTCTGCCAGCGGCCTAAGCGGGTCTGTAGCGCGCTGCGAACCAGGAACTGAACCTTGGCGGCCTCTTCGACCCGCCACAGCCAGGTCAGGGCAAGGTATACCAGCAGCCCCGCGCCGCCGCCCAGCGCCAGCCGCAAAAATAGGGCCAGGCTCCCCTGCCCAGGGATCACACTCCGCATCAGGAGAGCGACCAGGCCGCACGCCAGGCTCGCCAGGGCTACCTGGACAGTGGGCTTGACCAGGCTCACGAGATCGAGCGCGCCGAGACGGCGGCGCAGCCAGACCCAGCCTGCCACTGTCACTAGGGTCAGGGTCAGGGCCGTGGATAGGGTAATGCCGGCCAGTCCCAGCGGGCCGATGAGCAGCCAGTTGAGCGTCACATTGCCCACAGCATTGCCGATACCCAGCCACATGGGGGCGCGGCGGTCCTGGAGGGCCAGGAAGGCGCGCGAGACCAGCAGCGACAGGTAGTTGGGCAGCAGGGCGACGGCCAGGAAGCCCAGCGCCGCCGAGGTCAACGCCGTCGCCTGGGCGTCGAAGGCGCCGCGCTGGAACAGCAGGGCCACCAGGTCGCTGCGCAGCGCGACGAAGAGTGTCACCACTGGCGCCAGCAGGAATATCACCATCGCCGTTGCGTTACGCAGCGCCCGCCGCAAACCAGTTGGCCCCTCGGACGCCGCTACCTCCGACCAGTGGGTCAGGATGACGCCATAGAAGCCCGCACCGAACAGGATGTGCGGGATGGCGGCCACCTTCTCGGCGTAGCCCAGCGCCGTCACCGAGCCGGGCTGGAGGGGGCTTGCCATAAACCGATCTACATAGGGGTTCAACTGGAGCAGGCTCAGGCCTAGCAGCGGGTAGAGCATCTCGTGGCCGATGCTCGGCCCGTGTCCGGCCTCCACCGCCGAGGGAGCACCGGCGGGCGCGGCCAGATAGCCGAGCCGCCACACGGCCACGCCTAGGACAACGACGCCCGCCACCGCGCCCAGAACATTCCCCCATGCCTGGCTGTGGATGCCGATGGCGCGCGCCCAGAGTGCGATGACACCGATCTTGATGACGGCGTCCACACCGGGTAACGTCGCGGTCAGGCCAAAACGGTGCTGCGCGACCAGGATGGAGGCCAGCGCGCCAGATAGACACAACAGCGGGAGCATGGGCAGCAGTTCCAGGCTCAACTGGTGGAGCAAGTCCTGCCCGGCGTCGGATAGCTGATAGCCGAGCCAGGTAGACAGGGTTGGTGTCACCAGCGCCAGGAGCAGCGCCAGACCCACCGCGCCGACCGTCACCACCAGCACCCCCTGGCGGGCCACATGGACCAGGCGGGGCGACCCACGCACGCGTAACTCAACCAGGGTGGGCGCCAGAACTGACCGCACGGCCTCCCGCACCACATTGGCCGTAAACATGGGAATGGTCAGCGCCAGCCCCAACGCATCCGTTCGCCAGTCCGCCCCAAATGTCGCCGCCACATAGGCCGTCATCAGATAGGCGACCACCTGGCCGGCCGTGCCGATGATACTGACGGTGGCGGTGTCACGAAAGATGCGGCGGCCGAGGGAAGGCTGGGACATGATTCAAGACTAAAGATTAAGGATTAGGGATTGGGTAATGCGTGATGCGTAATACGTATTTCGTAGTGCGTATTTCGTATCTCGGACAGAAAATATGGAATACGCATTACGCACTACGAAGCTTTCACTCTCCCCCGCCAATCGTCT
>JAHCIP010000149.1 GCA_026129165.1 Anaerolineae bacterium | reverse complement strand
CCCGTCCCCCCGTCTAGGGGGATGCCAGGGGGGTCTGAATACGCCAAAGTACAGGTAACATACCACGAGACAAGGTCAGTGCAGTGGTGGGATAAGTTGTATCCCTTTGGTATCCCTGGAGTATCCAGGACGCGGATGAAGTGGCGGTACACTGCTGTCACCACCAGAGAGGTGGTTCACACCCAGGAATCAATCGCATCGGGGATACATGAGAGGAGCATGAACTTATGTTGACTACTCAAGAAGCCACCTTCACCTGGCTGCGTCGCCGCTTGTTGGCGCTGGTTGCAGTGGCCGCCGTCGCCGCCATTTACCTCGGGATCACAATTGACCTCCGCACTCACCACCACCCGGCGCGAGCCTCCACCACCCTCGCTGTTCCCGCAGCCCCGGCGCCCGCCTCGGCTGGCCTGGCGGTGGAGCCGTTCGACCGCGAGCTAATCCTGATGGAAGCCGCCGGACTGGTCACGCTGGCCCGCCCTGAGGGCACTCCGCCTCAGACCCATCGGAGGGTCTTCCCTCAAGAACTCATCCAGATGGAGGCGGCCGGCCTGGTCACGCTCGCAAGGTGAGGAGCCTGGTCCATCGCCAACCTCTCACCCTTCTGGGCTTTCCATCTCTAGCGCGTAGGCAACGGCTTGCTCCAACGTCATGGCCCGCCCCTCCATCCAGGCAGCCTGATACGGCTCATCCAGCATGACCGCCGGAGCTTTGTCGTCAAAATCATACTCGACACGATCATCTGGAATGATCAGTGGCCCTCCGGCGCTCTGGAGTGCCTCAGCGGCGCCGAACAGGCGCCCGGCGCGCTGAGAATCACCCACTTGCTCCGCGACCCGGCCCAGCGCTATCAGGCAGAAGGCGCCACCGCGCCACTCACCCAGAGCATGGTTCAGCCTCAGACTCGTGCCGAACAAGGCCATTGCCCGCGCCGAATCAGCTTCGGCTTCGGACAGCCGTCCCAGATTGTGTAGGACAGCCGCCTCACCTGGGCCGTGGGCCGCCGCTCGAAACAGGTCGAGGCTTTCCCGATAGCGCCTGTCCGCCTCCTCGTCGTCCCCTAGGCCGCGCGCTATCAGACCCAGCAGATTCAGGGTGTTGGCGATGCGCTGCTGGTGGCGGAGCTCGCGCCAGAGCGCCAGACTCTCGTGGCACACGGAGGTGGCCTGGACGTAGTCGCCCTCGACCCAGGCAATGTAGCCCCGCAGAAAGAGATAATTGGCTAACATCCAGCGATTGTCTAGCTCTCTCCACATCGCCACGCTCTCCATGTAGAGCGCGCGGGCGGCGGCATAGTTGCCCTGCTGGAGGACGACATGACCCGAATGGCTGAGTGACGATGCAATCAGGCGGCGATCACCCAGCGAGCGACTCAGGGCCAGCGCCTCGGCAATAGCGTCACTGGCAGCGGGGTAACGAGCCTGTATCACGAGGGCAATGGTCCATGCGTTGAGTGCCAGGGTAAGTGGCCACCTGTCGCCCACCTCCCGGCACAGCCCCACCGCTTCCTCAGTCAGTGTTAGGCTCGTAGCATAATCGCCCTGGAGCCGTATGGCCGTGCTAGCCCGGAGAAGCGCCTGGGCCAGGCTTCGCTTGTCATCCAGCGTCCGCCAGAGGGCGACACTTTCTTCCGCTATCACACGCGCCGCGCCCCAGTCGCCCTGTTGCCGAGCGAGTTCGCCGGCGGCGGACAGCGCCTTAGCCCGAGTCCGTGACAACGGGGCGCCATCAGGCAGCCTCAGCGCCCTCATCAGATAGGTGAGGCCCTCATGGTAGTGGCGATGAAACCAGAACTCATAAAGACTGGCCGCCAGGCGCAAGCACAGGTCCGCTTTGCCCTGGGTGATCGCCCAATCGAGAGCCGCACGGATATTATCCAGGTCGTTCTCCAGCCGCGCCATCCATTCAGCGTGGTGAGCCTCTATCAGCCTCGGTTCGGCCGTCTCCGCCAGCCCCAGGAAGAAAGAAAGGCGCCTCGCGCGAACCGTATCGGCCTCCCCATTTGCCTCTAATTGCTCCAGCGCAAACTCGCGGATTGTCTCTAGGATGGTGAAACGCGGCTCACCTTCGGCGCTCTCAAAGTTGCGCATCTGGATCACCAGGCTCTTGTCCGCCAGCGACGCGACACGGTCCAGTATCTCGTCCCGACGAAGGACGAAGGACGTAGGACCAAGGGGAAACCTAAGATCTCCTTCGTCCTTCGTCCTTGGTCCTTCGTCGTCCGCGCACACCGCCTCCGCCGCGTCCAGGGTGAACCCGCCCACGAACACTGCTAGCCGCCGAAACAGCGTCTTCTCCACCTCGTCCAGCAGATTGTAGCTCCAGGCGATAGTATTGCATAACGTCTGCTGGCGGGTGGGTAAGTCGTGCGCTCCACCCGTCAGCACCGTGAGGCGATGTTCGAGACGGGTGAGGAGGGCTGGGGGCGAGAAAAGCTTGACACGCGCCGCCGCTAACTCCAGGGCGAGGGGAAGACAGTCCAGCCGCTGACAGATGGCGCCGACGACTGAGGTAGTGTCGGGGGTGAGATGAAAGTCGGGGCGGGCGTTAGTGGCGCGTTGGGTGAAGAGTTGGATCGCGGGGTTGAGGGCGAGCGGCAGCAGCGGAAACTCTTGTTCGCCGCGCAGATGGAGGGGCGAGCGGCTGGTGACCAGCACTTTAAGACCGGGGCAGGCGGCCAGCAGCGCCGCAATAAGCGGCGCCGCTGGCGTGAGATGCTCGAAATTATCGAGGACTAGCAGCATGCGCTTGTCGGCTAAAAAGTCTATCAGACTGTCGCGTAGCCGTCGCCCGCTCGGATCAGATACGCCTAGTGTCTGCGCCAGGGTAGACTCCACCAAGGCGGGATCCAGCACAGACGCGAGTGGAATGAAGTGGACACCATGACTGAAAGCGGGCTGCCCCTCGGCCGCGACTTGCAGGGCGAGACGGGTCTTGCCGACGCCGCCCGGCCCGGTCAGCGTGATCAGCCGGCTCGCGTCACCCTGGAGCATGGCTCCTAGAGAGGCCCGTTCTGTGTCACGCCCTACAATGGCAGTTGGAGGGATGGGCAACACGGATCGAGGCGCGAGGGCAGGCTGGGGGACAGGTGTAGCCGAGTGACCTGGCAGGTCTTCCAGGTCTTCACTCAGCTCATCCCTGGCGAAACGCAGAAAGGCGGTTCGTTCGTCGGGCGTAATCCTAAGCTGTTCAGCTAACGCCTCGACAAGCTGCCGCGACGGCACCCGTTCGTCGGCTTCGACTTTGCGGATCATCGTCACCGAGTAGCCGACATGCTGCGCCAGGTCATGCTGGGTCATCCCCAGCCCCTGGCGGCGGCGCTTTAGCCATTGACCGAACGAGAGGTGGTCCATGCGTGCGCTACTCCACAGGGAGGCGACAGACGAGATACAGCCCTCAGTGTCACTTTTGTACCACTCATTGTATCACAAAATGCCTCACTTGGAGACAGAGACTTTGATTTAATAAGGACACTCATCAACAAGCACACGCGGCGGCTCCACCAATGGAACCGCCCCCACCAGGAGGTTCTGCCATGTTCGCTGTTGTCAAGTCTACCGCATCTCAGGTCTACAAGCCTATCTCCCTGCTGCTGACGATTCTCCCTGCACTCTTGCTTGTCATTATCATCACGCGGGCTGTCTATGTCCAGACAGGGCGCGCTAGCGGGCCTATGCCTCAACATAGGGCGGTGGTGACTGTGCCGCCTTCGGTGGAAGACATGATCGCCATGCCGGCCCACACGGTCCCGGTCATTACGGTCCCCCCATCGGTGGAGGATATGATCGCCATACCCGCCCACGCTGTCCATGAACAACAGGATTATCGGTTTTTCTATCGGTGATTATACCGCCAGGAGTATTACCCTGACAAGCAGGACATGGTTTAATGGGGTCATCGGGTTGACCACCCAAGATTGAGTCACACAGTAAAGGAGAGGACGACCATGACTGCTCTGACGTCGAGACTCCAGGGTTCGAGCAAGCGAGGGTGGGTGATGGGCCTGCTATTCATCGGCCTCGCGCTACTAGGGGTCGGGCTGTTTGTCACGGGCGCGCTCTGGTCCCGGTCACAGGCGACGGCCGCGCCAGGCGCCGCGCTCGTCGAGCCGAAGGCGGGCGCGTGGAAGACGTGGGTAATCGCTTCGGGCAACGCCGCCCGACTGCCAGCCCCGCCCGACAAGGCGGCGACCGCGCAGGAGATACAGCAGTTGCAGGCGCTCGTGGCGCAACGCGACGCGAAGGCGGTCGAAACAATTGAATACTGGAACACGGGCGCGCCGTCCTATCGCTGGAACCAACTGCTGATCCAGCACCTGCTCAAGCGTAACCTGACGATCATGCCCGCCGCGCGTCATCTGGCCCTGCTCAACGTCGCCCTCAGCGACGCCATGACCGCCGCCTGGGATACCAAGTACGCCTATTCCCGCCCGCGTCCCAGCGAGGTGGACCCCCGGCTCACCACCGTCATCCCCAACCCCCATAGCCCGGCCTACCCATCGGAGTACGCCGTTGCCGCTGGCGCGGCCCAGGCCATCCTGAGCTATATCTTCCCGGACGACGCCGCCCTGTTCGCGGCCAAGGCTGAGGAAGCGGCCCGCTCGCGGCTGCTGGCCGGGGTGGACTACCCCAGCGATGTCAGCGCGGGACTGGACCTGGGCAAGAGCGTGGCGCAGCGGGTCATCGAGCGCGCCAAGACCGACGGGTTCGACGCCCAGTGGACGGGCAGCGTCCCGACCGGCCCTGGCGTGTGGAATGGGACCAATCCGATCCTGCCGCAAGCCGCGAATTGGAAACCCTGGGTCCTCAGCACGTCGAGCGAGTTCCGCCCCGGCCCGCCCCCGGCCTACGACTCGCCCGAGAAAGCGAAGGAGATGGACGAGCTGCGGACCTTCCAACGCACCCCCAAGACCAATGCCGACGCCTTCTTCTGGGAATATGGGGCCGGCGGGCAGCGCTCCTTTAAGTATTGGAACGAGCAGGCCAGCCAGAGGCTATTTGAGTACGGACTGGCAGCCAACCCGCCGCGTGCCGCCCGCGCCTATGCCGTGCTCCAGGTTGCCCTGTACGACTCTATGGTGGCCTGCTGGGACGGCAAGTACACCTACTGGACCATGCGCCCCTTCCAGTTGGACCCGAACTTCAAGCCGCTGTTTACCACGCCCAACCACCCCAGCTATCCCGCCGCGCACGGCTGTGGGTCCACGGCGGCCGCCACCGCCCTGGGCTACCTGTTCCCGCGTGACGCGGCTGAGTTAAAGGCGCTGGCGGATGAGGCGGCCGACTCGCGCATGTGGGGCGGCATCCACTTCCGCAGTGACGTGGTGGCGGGCAAGGAGTTGGGACGCCAGGTGGCGGAGAAGGTCATCGCCCGCGCTAAGAGTGATGGAGAGTAACGAGATAACATGCAGGTCCTGGCGCGGATAGGTTCGGACCAGGACCTGTACTCTTTCGCTTGCCCTGCCGAGAGCCCCAGGACACTTTATTCAGTCTGTTCCACTGGACGGGCCTGGCTCCACGTGCAGCCGTAGACCGAGCGCGGCGACAACCTTGAGAATGGTCGCAAATTCGGGATTACCGTTGGGGGACAGTGCTTTGTAGAGGCTTTCACGTCCGAGGCCAGCCTCACGCGCAATCTGCGCCATGCCCTTGGCGCGGGCAATATCGCCCAGGACCGCCAGAATGACGGCCGGATCGCCGTCCTCCAGGGCGGCATCCAGATAAGCAATCATATCCTCTTCGGTCTCAAGGTGTTCTGCCGCATCCCACGGGCGAGTTTCGACAGTGTTGTGTGACGGTGGTGTACTTACGTTCTGTGTCATATCAACCTCTTACACCTGACGTGCTAAATCGAGTGCCACCTGGATGTCCTGGGCCTGGGTGCGTTTGTCACCGCCCGCCAGTAAAATCACCACGTGTCGTTCGCGTTGGACAAAGTAGACCCGATAGCCAGGTCCATAGTCAATCCTCAGTTCGGATACGCCTTCACCTACGGACCTCACATCACCGGGATTGCCCAACGACAGACGACGGATGCGCACATCAATGCGAGCGCGAGCCTGCCGATCACGTAGACCAGCGAACCACTTGGCGTAGGTTTCTGTCTGACGGATTTCGATCATGGCCCTATTGTATCCTAAAGGATACGGATATGCAAACAGTGAGACTTATCGAAATCAAAGCAGACCTGATGGAAAACCATCAGGTCTGCTTGCAGGGCTACTTGTGTTAGCCGCCAGCGATGGCGCCGATGACGAGGAAGGGTTCTTTGCCAGCCGCCACCTCGTCGGGCAGCGGGTTATCCGGCGGGTCGTGGGAGAGGTCCTGCTCGCAGGCGAAGAAGCGCACGAAGGCGCGGCGCTTGCCCGTGACGCGGTCGCGGATCGTGCCGCGCAGCGCCGGGTAGCGGGCTTCCAGCGCATCTAGCACCGCGCGTTGGGTCACTGGCCCTTCGATCTCCAGTTTCACCTCGCCGTTGACCCCCACCAGGGTGCGCAGATGGTACGGGATAACGACGCGAATCATGGCAGGGTCTGCACTTCGACGGCCACCACCGAAGGCAGGTCGTGGACGATGGCGGTCCAGGTGTCGCCGCTGTCCGGCGAAACGTAGACCTGCCCGCCCGTCGTGCCAAAGTAGACCCCGCACTGGTCGAGGGTGTCTACGGCCATCGCCTCACGCAGCACATTGACGTAGCAGTTCTTCTGCGGCAGGCCGTGGGTGAGGGCTTCCCACTCCTGGCCGCCGCTGCGGCTGCGGTAGACGCGGAGTTTCGCATCTGGCGGGTAGTGCTCGGAGTCGCTCTTGATGGGAACGACGTAAATCGTTTCAGGCTCGTGGGCGTGGACGGCAATGGGGAAGCCGAAGTCGCTCGGCACGTTGCCGCTCACCTCGCGCCACGAGTCGCCCGCGTCGTCGCTGCGCATGATGTCCCAGTGCTTCTGCATAAACAGGGTGTTGGGCCGGGCCGGGTGGAGGGCGATGCGGTGGACGCAGTGGCCGACCTCCGCGTCCGGGTTGGGCATGAAGTCCGAATGCAGGCCGTGATTGATGGGCCGCCACGTCTCGCCCCCGTCGTCGGTGCGGAAGGCGCCGGCGGCCGAGATGGCGACGTAGATGCGGTTGGAGTCGCGTGGGTCGAGGAGGATGGTGTGCAGGCACATGCCGCCCGCGCCCGGCTGCCAGGACGCGCCGGACGGATGCTGGCGCAACCCCGACACCTCCTGCCACGTCTTGCCGCCGTCGGCCGAACGGAACAGCGCGGCGTCTTCCACGCCCGCGTAGACCAGGTCGGGGTCGGTCAGCGACGGCTCAAAGTGCCAGACGCGCTTGAATTCCCAGGGGTGCTGCGAACCGTCGTACCACTGGTGCGTGCCGGGCACGCCGTCGTAGGCAAACTCGTTGCCGACCGGTTCCCAGGTCTGGCCGCCATCGTCGGAACGCTGGACTACCTGCCCAAACCAGCCGCCCGCTAGGGATGCATACAAACGGTTCGGGTCCACCGGCGAGCCTTTGACGTGGTAAATCTCCCAGCCGCCGAAGAAGGGACCGTTGACGTCCCAGTTCTCACGCTTGCCGTCTGAGGTCAGAATAAACGCGCCCTTGCGCGTCCCTACTAGAACTCGTACTTTACTCATCCCGTGCTCCTTTCTGGCCTGTCCGTGCTGTTCATACCCCCTAGTATACCACAATTTTCAGCACATTTGTTCGAGTTAACCTTAAGATTTCCAGAACAGTGTCATGCCTTTCCGAAACGCTGGACCGCGCGCGCTTTGGCCTTGGCCGCCTCCTCCTCGCGTGTCTTCGGCGTAGCGTTGGTTTCCAGCGTCGCCAGCAACTCGGCCGCGATGCGGGCGATGTCCTCGACGGCGGCGTGGAAGGCGGCCTCGTTCGCCTGGGAGGGCTTATTGAAGCCGGTGATCTTGCGCACGAACTGGAGCGCGGCGGCCTGAACCTCATCCTCCGTGGCTGGCGGTTGAAAATTATACAGCGGCTTGATGTTGCGGCACACGCCGAAATACCTCCGTCTTGTTGGTGCTAGTCTGACTTTTTCTCGGTTTCACGGGCGCACGTTGCGGCGCGGGCCAGCAGCAAGTCGCGCTCGCGGGTGTTCTGGGTAAGCGAGGCGGCGCGTTCGAACTCGGCGCGCGCTTCGTCGTAGCGGGCGAGCTTAAAGAGCAGGTCGCCGCGCACGCTCGGTAACAGGTGGTAGCTCTTGAGCGACGGCTCCGAGGTCAGTTGGTCCACGAGTTCAAGACCCGTGGCGGGGCCGAAGGCCATCGCCAGGGCGACGGCGCGGTTGAGTTCGACAACGGGCGAGGGGACGAGTTGGGCGAGGGCATCGTAGAGGGCGGCGATACGCTCCCAATCGGTTTCGTCAGCTGTGCGGGCGCGGGCGTGACAGGCGGCGATGGCGGCCTGGAGGGCGTAGGGGCCGAGGCTGCCGCCCAGGGCTTCGGCGCGCGCCAACGCGGCGAGGCCGCGCCGGATGAGGACGTAGTCCCACCGAGCGCGGTTCTGGTCGAGCAGCAGGACCGGCTCGCCCGACGGGCCGACGCGCGCCCGCAGCCGCGACGCCTGAATCTCCATCAGCGCCACCAGGCCGTGAACCTCCGGCGCCTGGGGCGTCAACTCGGCCAGGACGCGGCCCAGCCGCAGCGCGTCTTCGCACAGGCCAGGCCGCACCCAGTCGTCGCCGGCCGTGGCGGAGTAACCCTCGTTGAAGATGAGGTAGATGACCTGGAGTACGGACGACAGACGAGCGGTAAAATCGGTCCCCGTGGGGACCTCGAAGGGAACCCGCGCCTCGGCCAGCGTCCGCTTGGCGCGCACGATGCGCTGGGCCACCGTCGGCTCCGGGACGAGGAAGGCGCGGGCGATTTCTTCAGTGGTCAGGCCGCCGAGCAAGCGCAGGGTGAGCGCCACCCGCGCTTCGGTGGAGAGGACGGGGTGGCAGGCAGTGAAGATGAGGCGCAGCAGGTCGTCGCCAATCGGGTCGTCCATCGGCGTGTCCACTTCTGAAGGAATCTGCGCCTGCTGGGCCTCCAGTTCGCGCCCCAACTCGGCATGCCGGCGGTCCAGCCGCGTGTCACGCCGCAGCCGGTCAATGGCGCGGCGCTTGGCGGCCACCATGAGCCAGGCGCCCGGGTTGTTCGGGACGCCCGACTCGGGCCACTGCTCCAACGCGATGACCAGCGCGTCCTGGGCCAGGTCTTCGGCCAGGCCGATGTCGCCCACCAGCCGCGTTAAGCTGGCGATGAGGCGGGGCGACTCGATGCGCCAGACGGCATCAATCGTGCGCTGGATGTGGGGGATCGTCATGGAGGTCAAATGAACCGCCTAGGCGGGGCCAAAGTCCGAGGGGTCGAAGATCTGGCGCAGTTCGACCTCGCCTTCCCAGCCTGGCCAGTGCGCCTGGTGAACCCCCAGGAAGCGCTTCGACCACTCGATGGCCTCTGCCTTCGATTGGACCCGGTAGACGGCATAGCCGCCGATGATTTCCTTGGTTTCCGTGAACGGGCCGTCGGTGACGCTCAGCTTGCCGTTGGACAAGCGCACCCGTGCGCCCATCGCGCTCGGATACAGGCCGCCCGTCTCGACCATCGCACCGGCCCGCGTGGCCTCTTCCCCCAGCCGCATGATGGCGTCCATGAGGGCCTGGGGCGGCGGGCCGGACGTCTCGGTTGATTTCACCAGCGTCATAAACTTCATCGTCGTGTCTCCTTATCGCGCCGTGTACGTGGCGGCCTGGGCGCGCAGCCGTTCCTCTTGCTCGCGCAGTTCGGGCGTGAACTCCGCGCCAAAGTCCTCCGCCTCGAACACCTGGCGGATCTCAAGCTCGACCCCGCCGTCCATAGGCGCGCGCTTGACCCACTCAATCGCCTCTTCCTTCGAACGGGCCTGGATGAGCCAGAAGCCGGCGATGAGTTCCTTCGTCTCGGCAAACGGCCCGTCAATGACGGTGCGCTTGCCACCCTCGAAGCGGACCCGCGCCCCCTTCGAGCTAGGATGCAGCCCCTCGCCGGCCAGCATCACGCCCGCCTTGACCAACTGCTCGTTGTAGCGGCCCATCTCGGCCAGGATCGCCTCGCTCGGCATGACACCCGCTTCGCTCTCCGGGTTGGCCTTCACAATTACCATGAAACGCATCGTTATGTCTCCTTGTTGGGTTGAACTGGGTTGATTTTCGGTTCTATCTAGACGTCGAACGACTAACGGCGAAATCGACACGGCTCACGACTTTTTTGGGCAAAATCCAAAAATGCTCTACGGCTGGGGCGATGGCAGAAGGCAGAATTATAGGTAGACTGCTCGCGCTGTCCAGTCGCCCCACCCTGGCGTCATGGTCATGTGTGTCAGCTTCATCACGCAGTGAAAATCTTTCTCTACGAAAAAGGGGGTAAAAATAATCTATAATGGGGGTACTTGTTGTCACCCAACGGGAGTCAACCATGCACCCCTCCACGATATTGCCCCGGCCGGCCAGCCAGCGCGCCCTCGTCCCCCACGTCAGCGCACAAGCCGCCAGCCGGCTGACGCTGCTGCTGGGCCTCGGCCTCGGCGTCTGGTTGGGCCTGGCCCAACTCGTGCCCCCCGCCGTCGTCCCCGCCACCGCCCCCACCACCGAATTCTCCGCCGAACGCGCCCTGCAGAGTCTCCAGGTCATCGCCCAGGCGCCGCGCCCGCTTGGCTCGCCTGGCGCGGCGGCCGTGCGTGATACCCTGGTGCGCCAGATCACCGCGCTGGGTCTGACGCCCGAAATCCAGACGACCACCGTCGTCAACCGCTTCCCCAGCGCCCCGGTCTTTATGACGGGCCAGGTCCAGAACGTGGTGGCCCGCCTGCCGGGGACGGCCAGCACCGGGGCCATTGTCCTCGACGGCCACTATGACGCCGCCTCGACCGGGCCAGGCGCGGCGGACTGCGGCGCGTGTGTCGTCACGCTGCTCGAAACGATGCGGGCGTTGAAGGCCGGCCCGCCGCTGCGTAACGATGTGGTCTTCGTGTTTGCCGACGGCGAGGAGAACGGCGACCTGGGCGCGGAAGCCTTCGCCGCCGCGCACCCGTGGATGCGCGATGTCAGGTTGGCCCTCAACTTCGAGGCGCAGGGCGCGGGCGGCTACTCGCTGATGTACTTCACCAGCCCCCACAATGGCTGGCTCATGGGCGAGTTCCTCAAGAGCGCGCCGCACCCCTTGGCGCACAGCTTCTTTGCCACCCTGCTGAGCCAGTTCTTCGCCGGCGCCCAGTTGGGCTGCGACCTGGAAGAGTTTACCTCACGCGGCGTCGCCGGCCTGGACTTCGCCATCCTCAGCGACACCGCCGCCTACCACACCCAACGCGACAACCCGCAGACCATTGACGGTCGCAGCATCCAGCATCACGGCGACTACGCCCTACCGCTGACACGCCACTTCGGCAATCTCGACCTGACCGCTGTGCCGACCACGCCCAACGCGGTATTCTTCACTGTTCTCCCCGGCGTGGTGGCCCGCTACTCGGAGACGTGGACGCGCCCGCTAGCCGGCCTGTTCGGGCTGCTCTTTTTGGCGCTGGTCGTACTCGGCTTCCGCCAGCGCCACCTGAGCCTGGGCGGCGTGATTGTGGGGATGCTGGCCTTCGTGGTGAGCGCGGTCACTGCCCTGGTCCTCGTCGTCCTGCTGTGGGCTGGCCTCAAGGCGGCCAGCGCCGACCTGCGCGTGCCCATGATTGGCGCGTACCAGACGGACCTGTTCCTGGTCGGCTTTGGCCTGCTCGTCACGGCCGTGATGGCCGGGGTCTACACCTGGCTCTTACGCCGCACGCGGGCGGTGAACCTGACCACGGGCGCGCTGCTCGTGTGGGGCGGCCTCATGGTCCTCACCAGCCTGGCCGCGCCGGGCATGAGTTATGTCTTCACCTGGCCGTTCGCCTTCGCCCTGCCGCTGCTGGCCTGGCAGCTTCATCAGACTGAGACTCAGGCCACCCCCTGGCGTGACCTGGCCTGGCTGACGCTGGCCGCCATCCCCGCGCTGGTCATCCTCATCCCCTTGACCGTCCTCCTGGTCCCGCTGACCAACCGCTTCGACGGCCTGCTGAACCTGCCCCTCGCGCCGGTCAGCACGCTGTTTATCGCGCTGCTCGCCGGCCTGCTCATCCCGCATCTCCAATTCATCGGGCGCGGCTCGTGGCGGCTGCCAGCGGTTCTCCTGGTCATGGGGCTGGCGGTCATCGCGGCGGGCTACGCCGGCTCGGGCTTTAGCGCCGACCACCCACAGCCGACGAGTATCGCCTACGAACTGAAACCCGACAGCGGCCAGGCGGTCTGGATCAGCCAGGACCGCGACCTCAACCCCTGGACGGCGCAGTTCTTCCCGCCCGGCGCGGCCACCCACCGCGACACGACCTACCCCTTCTCCGGCATGCCGTCGTTCACCGCCGCCGCGCCCGTGGTCGCGCTGCCCGCGCCCGATGTGCGCGTCCTGGCCGACACGGTGACGGGCGAGCAGCGCCACGTGACCCTGCGCCTCGTCTCGCCGCGGCAGGCGCCCTATCTCGAGGTGCAGATTGATGTCCAGGGGGAGATCACGGCGGCGGCGCTGGACGGGCAGCCAATGGACATCAGCGCCACGCCGGGCGACCACCGCCGTCTCCGGTTCACCTATGCCGGCCTCCCAGCGGAGGGCGTGGAGTTGAGCCTGGTGGTGAAGTCGGCCGGGCCGATCACTGTCTGGCTGCGCGATGGCTCGACGGGGCTGCCGACCATTCCTGGTATGACCATTCGGCCTCGCCCGGCTGACATGATGCCGGTCAGCGGTCCGAATGTCCTCGACCCGACGGCGGTCAGCCGGACGGTCACGCTCGCGCCTTGAAATAGCGAGACCTGACAAGTTTTAAAAACCTGTCAGGTCTGCCTCACCAGATGGAGTTGGAGCTCTTATGGCAACCCTCACGTTATCCTCATCACGCGCCCGGCGGCAGGTGTCGGGGCTGCGGCCGGCCTACACGCTCGCTCTGCTGCTGGCCCTGCTGGCGCTCTATGCCGGCGTCCTGCGGCCGTGGATGATGAACTGGGGCGCGACGCCGGCCGAGCAGGCGATGGCGCTGCCCGGCGACGAGTTCAGCCAGGACAAGGCGTTTCACTTCACCCGCGCCCTGACTGTCCACGCGCCGCCTGACCGCATCTGGCCTTGGCTGATGCAGGTGGGCCAGGACCGCGCCGGCTTCTACAGCTACTACTGGCTGGAGAACCTGTTTAGCGGCGGCATGACCCGCGTGGACGAGATTCGCCCGGAGTGGCAGACGCGCGCTGTGGGCGACCGCATCCCCATGGCCCGCGCCGACTACCTGGGCGGCCTGCCCGGCGATGTCATCTATGGCAAGGTCACGTTTGTCGAGCCAGGCCACGCCGTCAGCCTGACGGGGAACTTCGTCCTGCAACCCATTGACGCCACCACGACGCGGATGCTGGTACGCGAGTACGGCGGCACGCCGGGGTCGAAGAGCGTCGGGGAGTGGGCGGGCGCGGCGGTCGGCTGGCTGGTGTGGGACCCCATGCACTTTGTCATGCAGCGGCAGATGATGCGCGGCATCGCGGCCCACGCTGAGGGCCACCCCTTCCCGCCGCGCTGGCTGGACCTGACGGCCCGCTTCGGCTGGTGGGCGGCGGGCGTCGTGCTGACCGCGCTATTCCTGTCGCGCCGGCGCTGGTGGCTCGGCCTGCTCTTGCCCCTCGCCCTGGTGTATGTCACGCTGTGGAAGACGGGGGATGTGGACGGGGCGCTGGCGGGCTATCTGGCGCTGGGCATCACGCTGGGCGGTTTCCTGGTTTTGGGGCGGCGCTGGTGGACGCCCTTCACCCTCACCGCCGTCGTAGTCCTGCTGACACTGCTGTTCGCGCCCGACGCCTGGATCGCCTTCGGGCTGCTGTTCCTGGTCGTCCTGCTCGCGTTCGCGGCGGTCCAGGCGCGGCGCAGCCTGCTGCTGGTCATGGTGCTGGCGCTGTGCCTGGCCGTGCCCGACGACGAGCTACGCCGACGGCCCTGTCGCCTTCG
>JAHCIP010000148.1 GCA_026129165.1 Anaerolineae bacterium | reverse complement strand
GCTCATGGGCGCCTTTTCCGCCTTCTTCGTCGCCATGACCACCGGCAGCCTTGCCCTCGGTCTGGTCGCTGCCGTCGTCGTGGGGCTGCTCATGGGGCTGCTCATGTCCGTGGTGAGCGTGACGCTCCAGGCGGAGCAGGGCATCAGCGGCATCGGCCTCTACCTGTTCGGCCTGGGCCTGTCCTCGTTGCTGTTCAAAAAGACCATGAGCGGCACCCAGTCCATCGCCGGCTTCCCGCCCATCAAGCTACCGCTGCTGGGCGACATCCCGCTGCTCGGTGAAGTGCTGTTCAACCACAGCATCCTGGTCTACGGCGCGTTCCTGCTCGTCCCCGTGGCGTTCTGGGTGCTCAACGGGACGACGCTGGGCCTCAAGATCAAGGCGGTGGGCGAGAAGCCCGAAGCCGCCGACTCGCTGGGCGTCAGCGTCACTCGTATCCGCTACCTGACCGTCTGCCTCGGCGCGGTCCTGGCGAGTATCGCCGGCGCGTCACTCTCGACCGCCCTCATCAACCTGTTCCAGGAGAACATGACCAGCGGCCTCGGCTTCATCGCCGTCGCCCTGGTCTACTTCGGCGGCTGGACGCCGGTGGGCGTCATGGGCGGCGCGCTGCTGTTCAGCTTTGTCAACGCCCTCCAGTTGTGGATTCAGGTGAAAGGCATCAACCTGCCCTCGGACATCGCCGTGATGCTGCCCTATATCCTGACCATTGTCGCGCTGGCCGTGGGCCGGCGCATGCAGCAGCCCGCCGCGCTAAACAAGCCCTTCCAGCGCGGCGAGAGCTAACCTTCCTATCCTTCCTACCCTTCCTATGCTTTTGAGAGGAGAGAGAAACGTGAAACGACATACCCTGCCAGTGGTCCTGGTCCTCATCGCGGCGCTCCTGTTAGCGGCTTGCGCCAGCCCAGCCGCGGCTCCCGCGCCCAGCGCACCCGCGAGTGGCGCCGCCGCCAAGTCGGCCGCGCCGGCCCAGTTCAAGGTCGCCATCGTCATGCCCAGCGCCATCACCGACGCCGCCTTCAGTCAGTCTATGTACGAGGCGCTGCTGGCCGTCCAGAAAGAGATGGGCGGGGCCGACAAACTGAAGATTGTCTATTCCGAAAACCAGTTCAACGTGCCCAACGCCGCCGCCGCCATCCGCGACTACGCCAGCCAGGGCAACAACCTGGTCATCGCCCACGGCACGCAGTACGGCAACTCGCTCCAGGAGGTCGCCCGCGACTTCCCCGAGGTGAGCTTCGCCTGGGGCACGGCGACCGACACGTTTAGTGACAAGGGCCTCAAGAACGTGTTCGCCTACCAGGCCCAGGCCGAGGAAGGCGGTTATGTGCTGGGCGTCCTAGCCGCGCTCACGTCCAAGTCCGGCGTGCTCGGCGTGGCCGGGCCGGTCGAAGCGGGTGACGCCAAGCTCTACGTAGACGGCTTCAAGAAGGGCGCGGAGCAGGCCAAGCAGGGCATCAAAGTCAACGTGACCTATACCGGCTCCTTCTCGGACGTGTCGCTCATGTCGGCGGCGGCCGAGACGCATATCAAGGCCGGCGCGGACATGCTCACCGGCTCGTCGCAGTCGGTGGTGGGCGCGATTGGCGCGGCCAAGGACAAGAAGGCGCTGTGGTTCGGCACCCAGTGGGACCAGACCAGCCTCGCGCCCGAAACAGTCGCCGCCAGCCAGGTCTACGACTGGGTTCCGACGGTCAAGGACATGATCGCCAGCCACACCAAGGGCGAAAAGGGCGGTAAGGTCTACACGCTGACCCTCAAGAACGCCGGGCTGAAGATCGTCTACAACTCGAAGGTGACGGTGCCGGACGCCGCCAAGAAGGCCGCCGACCAGGCTGCCCAGGACATCGCCGCCGGCAAGATCAAGCCGTAAACAGAACCGCCGATTGAAATCGGGGCTAAAGGGCGTACCGCCGAACGTCGGCCTGCGCCGACGTCATCCCCGTCCGCGTAGGCGGACGATCAGCCGTAGGCTCAACAGCCCCGATTTCAATCGGTGGCCTCCAAGGGGGAATAGGTGTTAGAGCTGCTCCCATCCGGCCAGCCACGCATCGAGAGCCTGAAAATGATGGGCATCGTCAAGCGCTTTCCGGGCGTCCTGGCGAATGACCACGTCAACTTCGAGGTCAACGCGGGCGAAGTCCACGCCCTGCTGGGTGAGAACGGCGCGGGCAAGAGTACGCTCATGCGCCAGCTCTACGGACTGTACCGCCCGGACGAGGGCGAAATCATCCTCAACGGCCAGCCGGTCCACTTCCGCTCACCCGCCGACGCCATCAACGCCGGCATTGGCATGATTCACCAGCACTTCATGCTCGTGCCGACCCTCACGGTGGCCGAGAATGTCGCGCTGGGCCTCAAGTCGTCGCGGGGCGTGCAACTGGACCTGGACCGCGTCGCTCAGCGTATCGAGGAGTTGGCGAAGCGCTATGGCCTGCGGGTGGACCCGCAAGCGCCGGTGTGGACGTTGGCCGTGGGGGAGCAGCAGCGCGTCGAGATCATCAAGGCCCTCTATCGGGGCGCGGCCCTGCTGGTGCTGGACGAGCCGACCGCCGTCCTGACGCCGCAGGAAGTAGACGACCTGTTTGTGACCCTCAAGCAGATGGTCACCGACGGCCACGCCCTGATCTTCATCTCGCACAAGCTGCACGAAGTCCTCGCCATCAGCCAGCGCGTCACCGTCCTGCGCGACGGGCGCTCGGTCGGGACGTATCCGACAGGCGCCATGACCAAGACAGAACTGGCGCGGCTGATGGTGGGCCGCGAGGTCGTACTCCAGTACAACCGCAAGCCCGTGACGCCGGGCGAGGCCCGGTTGGTCATCGAGGACCTCACCGTGGCGGGCGACAAGGGCATGGACGCCCTGCACAGCGTCTCGCTCACCGTTCATGCCGGTGAGATTGTCGGGCTGGCGGGGGTGTCGGGCAACGGGCAGCGCGAACTGGCCCAGGCCCTGGCCGGTCTGCGCTCGGTCAGCCAGGGCCGCGTCCTACTCAACGGCCAGGACGTCACCCATACCCCGCCAGCGGCGCGCATGGCCGCTGGGCAAGCGTCGATTCCCGAGGAACGGATGCGCGAGGGGGCGATTCGCGATTTCAGCGTGTCGGAGAACCTGATCCTCCAGGACCACGCCCGCCCGCCCTACTCGCGCCGCAGCTTCCTGGACTTCAAGGCCATCGCGGAACGCTCGGCACAGTTGGTCGAGAGCTTCCGCATCAAGACACCGACGCTGGACACGCCCATCAAGACGCTGTCCGGCGGCAATATCCAGAAGCTCATCCTGGCGCGGGAGTTATCCCGCAAGCCGACCGTACTCATCGCCGCGCAGCCGACGCGCGGCGTGGACATCGGCGCGTGCGAGTACATCCACCAGCGGCTGCTCGAACAGCGCGAACTAGGCACGGCTATCCTGCTCATCTCCGAAGACCTGGATGAGATTCGCGCTCTGTCGGACCGCATTGCGGTGATGTACGAGGGGCGCATCGTGGGCGTGGTGGATGGGCCGACGGCCACCGCCGAGGACCTGGGCCTGATGATGGCTGGCGTCACCCACAGCGGAGCATAAGGCGATGCTCATCATAGACGGCGACTACCCAATGGCCTACGGCGCGCTGGACCTCAACCGCGACCTGACGCGCCCGATTGACGAGATTCGCGCTGCTGATGCCGACTCGGACAACGTGGTGATGGCCTCCTTGCCCGAAATGCGGCGGGGCCGCATCGCCGTGGCGCTCGTCAAGGTGGTCGGGCGCATCGCCCGTCCGGGCAACCCCCTACGCGGCTTTCGGGGCGCGGAGAGCGCGTATGCCGCCGCGCAGGGCAATCTGGCCTACTACCGCATCCTCGAACGGCGCGGCGAAGCCCGCATTCTGGCGACGCGCCGGGAGTTCTACGCGCACATGCTAACCTGGCAGACCGCCACCGCCTACGAAAGTCTGCCCGTCGGGATGGTCCTGGGGATGGAAGGCGCGGACCCGATTCTGTGGCCCGAACAGGTCCACGAGTGGTGGGCGCAGGGGCTGCGGGTGGTGAGCCTGGCGCACTATGGTGTCAGTACCTACTCGCATGGGACAGGCAGGCCCGGCGGCTTGCTCCCCCCAGCCGCCGCCCTCCTGCGGGAGATGGACCAGGCGGGAATGATCCTCGACCTCACCCATACGGCCGAGGACGCCTTCTGGCAGGCGCTCGACGTGTTTGGCGGGCCGGTCCTCGCCAGCCACCAGAACTGCCGCGCCCTCGTCCCCGGCGAACGCCAATTCGCGGACGAGCAACTCCGCGCCCTCCTCAAACGAGGCGCGGTCATCGGCGTCTCGATGGACACCTGGATGCTCTATCCGCCGGGCAACCCGGATTGGGGCGCGACGCAGTGGCCACCTCGCCGCACGCGCTTCCCCCGCGAGGCCGTGACGCTGGAGGATGTGGCCGACCACATAGACCATATCTGCCAGTTGGCGGGCAACGCCGAGCACGCGGCGATTGGCGGGGACACGGATGGGCAGGGCGGCCGCGACGGCGCGCCGCTGGAGATTGACACCGTCGCCGACTATCAGAAGGTAGCCGCCGTGCTGGAACGGCGCGGCTATCCCCTCACCGACATCGCCAAGATCATGCACGGCAACTGGCAGCGCTTTTTCGAAACGTGGCTGCCCGCTTAGACCCTGTCGGCATAACCGCCCGAAGGTTTGGAACCTTCGGGCGGTTATATATTGCCGTCATCACACTTTTCAGACCGCCTAAATACGTCTCTCAAACGCTTGTTCCACACGCTGGATTGTGGTATCATGGACCGCATGAAGACCCACGAGTTTATCCAGCAGGTCGTGGACGACTTGCGGCCTCGGCTGCCCGACGAGTGGCGGGCCTACCAGTTGCGGCGGCACGGCCACCAGTTCCAACTGCACTATGGCAAACCCCACCTCCATTACGAGGTCTGGGTAGACCACCGCTTCGACCACGTGGAAATCGGGCTGCACTGTGAGGCCGACGGCCCTACTAACCAGCGGCTGCTAGCCTTCTTCGACCGCCACCTGATTGAGATTCGTGACGCGTCGGGAGAGCCCCTGGAGGCGGAACACTGGACGCCCAGTTGGACGCGCGTTCACCACGTCGTCAAGTTCGACCAGTTGAACCCACCGCTGGCTGACCGCGTCGCCCACAGCCTGGCCCAGCTTATCACTGTCTTGCAGCCCATCCTTGAGGACGCGCTCCTGGAGAGGTGAAACGCAAGGTCGCTAAGACGCAAAGACGTAAAGGCTGAAAGGGTGAAATCTTGATTGGAGGTTAATACAAGTATCTAGTCACCAGAGCCGATTGACGCCATAGGCATCGAAGACGCTATCGGCGCTGATGATGGACCAGCTTTCGACTAGACTTTGAGCGATGAGCAGGCGATCAAAGGGGTCGCGGTGGTGGAAGGGCAAGGTCGCGACAAGCAGGGTGTGGCTCACGGTGATATCGAGAAGGGTGATATCGTTCAGCAAGACCTGGTTAGGAATGAACAGATCAAAGGGTTGGCTGAGGTGGAGTTTGCCTAAACTTACCTTGATCGCCATTTCCCAGACGCTCGCAAGACTCAGGAACGCTTCGTTGGTAGGTTCTTCAATGAGCTGACGGGCGTTTTCGCTAAGGGCAGGATTGCCCTCCACGAACCAGATAAAACTGTGGGTATCGAGGAGGAATTTCACTGCGTGTACTCTCGGAAGTCTTCGAGCGGGGTATCAAAGTCATCAGCCATATGGATCAACCCCTTGGCGCTGCCAAAACGGCGGCGCGGCTTGGTCCGCTTGACTGGGATCAACTGGACGGTCTGGTCATCGTCCGTGGCGATCAAGACTACTTCGCCACGCACCGCAGCCTCGATCAAGCTCGGCAATTGCGCTCTCGCTTCCTCGAGTTTGACTTCGTACATATCGCTTTCTCCATGCTTTGAGGGTATACATATATGCTGGGGCGGGTTGAAACAGACCACCAATAGAGCGCAATTATACCCTCGTAACGCTCGAACCCGAAACTGCTGCCCCCGACTAGTCCCCCTTTCCTAGACTTCCAATCGGCTCTATGCTAACATCAACCCCATGCCGCTACGTCCTGTCCAGCCTCCCCCTCCACCTCGTCCGGTCATTGCCGTGAGTGCGGCGATTGTAGACGGCGACCGGGTGCTCCTGGTGCAGCGGGGCAACCCGCCGAACCAGGGGCTGTGGTCGGTCCCCGGCGGTCGGCTGGAGTGGAGCGAGAGCCTACGCGAGGGCGTGGCCCGCGAGGTGCGCGAGGAGACGGGGCTGGCGGTCGAGGTCGGCCCGCTGGTCGAAGTCGTGGAGAGAGTTGACCCTGGCAGCCCACCTGCGTATCATTTTGTCATTCTAGATTTCCTCGCCCGCCCGCTCGGTGGTGACCTGCGACCCGGCGACGACGCCAGCGACGCGCGCTGGGTCAGCCGCGCCGAGTGGGTCAGTCTGCCCTTAACCGAGGGTTTGACGCCGGTCCTGGAAAAAGCCTTGCGCCTGGCCGCTACACCGGGGGCGTGGACCCTGTTTGACCCGCCTTAGCCCTTGTGAGTAAAGTTACCTTATGCGCTATGTTGCCCTGCTTCTGATTCTCGTCCTGGGGACCGCCTGCCAGCAGCACCTGCCGTCGGTCCAGCCCGCCCCGCCGGCCCTGTCCGCCGCGCCCTCCCCCACCCCCGTCCTCACGCCCAAAGCGGGCGAGCCGGCGCGCCCGCCCACCCGCGAGGCGACGGTATCGCCCCAGGAGGCGTCGGCCGGCGCGACCAAAGCGGCGGCGACAGTCGTGCCCGAGCGGGTGGACTACCCGACGGAGACCCCGGCCGCCGAGCGCCCCACCTTCCAGACCTACACCATCCGCGAGGGCGACACGCTGAGTGGCATCGCGGCGCGATTTGGCATCTCGATGGACGAACTCAGCAAGGTCAACAGCATCACCGACCCCAACCGTATCCGCATCGGCCAGGAGTTGAAGGTACCCGCCAAGGTGGAAGTGACGGCGCCGGCTGATCGCCTGATACCTGACAGCGAAGTGGTCTACGGGCCAACCTCGACCGGCTTCGACATCGCCAGGTTTGCCCAGAGCCAGCCGGGCTACCTCAAGGAGCACTCGGAACTGGTCGAGAGCCGCCAGATGACCGGCCCCGGAAATCGTCCAACTCGTCGCGCAGCGGTTTAGCGTCTCGCCGCGCCTGCTGTTGACCCTGTTGGAACTCCAGGGCGGCTGGCTGTCCAACCCGGCGCCCGTCGAGCCGGCCAAGACCTACCCGCTGGGCAAGGCGGACGGGGTGCGGCTCAAGCTGTTCCGCCAACTCAGTTGGGCCGCTGACCAGGTCAACGGAGGCTACTACGGGTGGAAAGGCCGCGAGCAAGCCATGATCGTCCTCAAGGATGGCAGCCGCGCCAAGATCAACCCGACCCTCAATGCCGGCACCATCGGCGTACAGTTTATGCTGGCCCAGGTGACGCCGCCCGACCAGTTCGCCAAGGTCATCAGCAAGGACGGCGACTTCGCCCAGACCTACCGAAGGCTGTTTGGCGACCCGTTCTCGCGCAACCAGGACCCGACCCTGCCGCCTGGCCTGCGCCAGCCCGATCTCAGTTGCCGTGGTCGGCCGGCGAACGCTGGTTTATCAGCGGCGGGCCGCACGGCGGCTGGGGCAGCGGCAGCGCCTGGTCAGCCCTCGACTTTATCCCTGGCCCCGACAACATGGGCGGCTGCTGGGACGCCTCCAAGTACTGGGTGGTCGCCGCCGCGCCCGGCGTCGTCATCCGTAGCGACAATGGCGAAGTCATGGTGGACCTGGACGGCGACGGCCAGGAGACGACGGGCTGGAACATCCTCTATATGCACACGGCGAGCGAGGACCGCGTTCCGGTCGGAACGCGGCTCAAAACAGGGGACCGCATCGGGCACCCCTCGTGTGAAGGCGGGGCCTCCACCGGCACCCATCTCCACATGGCTCGCAAGTACAACGGGGAGTGGATGGCCGCTGATGGTCCCGCGCCCTTCAACCTATCGGGCTGGGTAGCGAGCACGACGGGCGAGTACGACGGGATTCTGGTCAGGGCCGGCGAGCGCCGCGAGTCGTGCGAGTGCCGTATTGATGAAACCAACGGCCTGGTGTCGGACAACCGTTGATGCGGGCTGGTCTGATTTGGCTGGTGGTGGTTGGGTGGGTGGTGGGTGGTGGGTGGTGGGTGAACAGCGCCGCTGACCTAAACCCAGCGTCTACACCTACGCTGGGGCGTTTAGGCCCCAGTTCTCGCCTAACCAGACCTTTGTTTAGGGGAAACTACGGCCTGAAGGCCGTAGCTTGGCAAACCTCTTCTACCCCTACAGCAAAACTTGGGGAGCCGACGCCTACCCTTCCTACCCTCTGGCCGGGGCCGCATGTCGGCGGCCTCATCGGCGCGCTGGCCCTGGCCGATGCTCGGCTCCTGGTGGGTGAGGGGGACCGCCTCACCGTCTACGACGCCGCCTCGGCTGGCGCAGAGCAGTCTCCCCTGGCCTCGGTCATTCTCCCCAACGTGGTTCAAGACATCGCGTATGAGCAGGGACGCGCCTACGTCGTCACAGGTCCTGGCGGTTTCCAGGTCGCAGACGTAGCGGCGGGTGGGACGCGGCTGGTGGGCAGCATGGCGCTGCCCGGCTGGGCGCGGAGCGTGGCTGTAGCCGAGGGCCGCGCCTACGTCGCGGCGGAAGCGGGCGGGTTGCGCGTCGTGGATGTGTCCCAGCCGAGCCAGCCCGTCGAACTGGGATCGGTGCAGGGTGAAGGGCGTTTCACCGCTGTCGCCGCCCGTCCGCCGTATGCCTACCTGGCCGACCAGAATGCCACTCTCAGCGTGGCCGACGTCTCCGACCCCCACGCGCCGCGCCTGGTCTACAGCCTCGATAACGGCTCGACGGCCCTGGACCTGGCGGTAGAAGGCGGCCGTCTGTACCTGGCGACGACCAGAGGTCTGCAAGTCTTCTCGCTGGCCGACCCCGTCCAGCCCGTTGAAGTTGGCCGCTATCCTCAGGACGCCCGTTATTCGCTCTACTCGCTGGCCCTGGCCGACGGACGCGTCTTTGTCGGCCACTATCAGACGGGCGTCGAGGAGTTCCGCGTGGATGCCCAGGGCCAACCGACGCCGGTCTGCCCCCCCTGCCCCAGCCCCTACCCCGACCCCAGCCGCGCCAACGTCGTTGCCCTGGTGGCCGGCGGCGGGCGTGTCTATGTCGCCGATGGCGACGCCTGGCGGGTGATGGAGTATGGGGCCATGCTAGGCAGCCGTCTAAGACCCTCACCCCAACCCTCTCCCACAGGGAGAGGGGGCCAGACATGGGAAACCACGGCCAACCGAACCGGAGAGAACGCATGCAGGGTTACATTCTGCGCCGGGTGCTCCAGGCGATCCCCCTCGTGCTTGGCATCACCATCCTGGTCTTCGCCCTGGTTCACGCGGCGCCCGGCAGCCCGCTGGCCCAGTTCGAGTTCAATCCCACCATCAAGCCGGAGGACATCGCCCGCATCCGCGCCAACCTCGGCCTCGACCGCCCGGTCTACGAGCACTAGTCGACCTGTTCCTGGCGATGGCGAGGCGGTCTACCGCTTTGACCGCGCTGACCCGCTACCCCGCTCACCACCCGCTGGCCGCTCGGCCGGGCAACGAGTCTCGCCGCCGATGGGACACGGCTTTTGGCGACGGTGGATGATGCGCTGTATGCCGTCCAATTAGCGACGGGCGAAACGGTATCCACTACCGTTGGGTTGGGCGCGGCACAGCGGTTGGTCCTGGATGGAGAGAAGATCTACGTAGCGGGAGTGGGCGGGCTGCGTGTCGTGCGCTGGCCGATGGGAGCCGCACCAGAGGTCGTCGGGGCGTATGATGGGGTAGACGTGACGGCGCTGGCAGTGCGCGGGGGACTGGTCGCGCTCGGCTCTGACGCGGGAGTAGACCTGGTGACGGGCGCTGGTCAACGGTGGGCGGCGTGGCAACGGCGGCGCCGGTGGTCGGCGTGGCCTTTCTGGACCAAACACTGCTGGTCCTGGACGCCACAGGCCACCTCGACTGGCTGAGCCTTGCCGACCCGGCGCATCCCGCGCCTCTGGCGGCCGCGCCAGCGCTGGCTACGCCGTCGGCGCTGGCCATGGGCGAGGGCTATGCGGCCGTCACGGACCTGACGGCCGGCCTGCTGCTCTACCGCCCGCGTGGCCTCCTCTGGCTCCCCTTCCTCAGCCGCTAAAACATTCGCGGAAATAGTGCGATTCCTGGGATGGTTTTGAAAACCTGTCAGGTCTATCCGTTGTTAGTTCTGTGGGTGGTGAATGCAGGATGACCAACATGGCGACGACCTGGAGCGCTACCATACGACCGCCCCAATCAGCGGCAGGGCCGTATCATAGGCCCAGCCCATCCACACCCCACTCACGAACCAGGCCCCCCCATACACCGTGTTGAACAGGCCATAGCTGGGCGCGCTCGGGCGGGGCCAGGTCGGCCACCGCCGCGCGCAGCGTCGTCTCGTGGATGCCCATGACCGCGCCCCACAAGATCACGCTGATCCAGACGAGGCTCGGTTGTAGGGTCATGCGAGCAGCGATAGCGGTGGGTCAACAGGGGGCGGTGAGCGGCGCGCAGCCCGACGAGTCATAGAGCTTCGACGCAGGGCCAATGCCGGTATCGACGGCCATAGCCACGGCATACATCAGCGGAATCGTTGCGGGAGCCACGACACCCTGGCGGCTCAAATGGTAGGCGATGATCTGGAAACTGGCGAAGCCGCCGACAGTGAGCAGGATAAAGAGCGAGTAGAGCCAGAAGGTGGTGGACAGGTGGGTGGTGGGTAGTTCAGCGCGGGGGCGTTGAGTGGTGGTGACCTCCAGTTTCTCAGGCGTTGGGAAGCGCCGGCGAGCAAAGGCCAGGGTGAGCAGGCACAGCACAGCAGGAATCCAGAGGACGGTGAAACCGAGGCGGTAGCCGCCGCCAAAGGCCAGGGCCGCCGAGAAAATGAGCGGGCCGATGATGGCCCCGATCTGGTCAATGGCTTCGTGGAGGCCAAAGCCCCAGCCGCGCCCGACCTGCGACGTGGCATGGGACAGCAGCGTATCGCGGGCCGGCGAGCGAATCGCTTTACCGACGCGCTCCAGGATGATGAGCGAGGCGGCGACCTGCCACTGGCCGGTCCAGGCTACCAATGGAATCGCCAGCAGCAAGCCATAACCCACATAGGTCAGCGGCCAGTACAGCCGCGTGCGGTCGGCGACGACGCCTGACACGAGCCTGAGGGCGTACCCGGCAAACTCGCCCAGGCCCGACGCCAGCCCAACGAAGGCGGCGCTTGCGCCTAGCGAGGCCAGATACGGCCCGGCGATACTGCGACCGCTCTCGTAGGTGATATCGCCCAGCAGGCTAATGACCCCGAACAGGATGATAAACTGATACGCCTGTCGTTCCAGACTGGTATGCTGGACAGCTTTCTCTGCCGCCATAACGCCTCCCCGGCCTACGTCTACCTTGCCAAAACAAGGGCGCGCGCTTAGCATTTCCGGTGCGCCGGATATCGCAAGCATAGCACACAACCCGGCGCGAGGAAAGATTGCTGTGACCAAGTATCTCTTGATTAGCCTGGGGGCCATTCTCGGCGCGAACGCCCGCTATTTGGTGGGGGTCTGGTTTGCCGACCGTGGCTGGGCAACCTTCCCCTGGGGCACCCTCACCGCTAACCTGACGGGCGCGTTTATCCTATCCTTCTTTCTGACCCTGACGACTGAACGGCTGGTGGCCGACCCCAACTACCGCTTCCTGGTCGCCGTCGGTTTCTGCGGCTCGTATACCACCTTCTCGTCCCTGACGTACGAGACATTTACTCAGTGGGGAACGAATGGCTGGTGGCCGGCGGTCCTTAATCTCATGGGCAGTATGCTCCTCGGCATGCTGGCTGTCCTCGCCGGCGTTATCGCGGCGAGGATGATATGACGGGAGGCTTCCTATGCAGATGACAGGGCGCGTCCAACGCATGACCATCTACTTCGGTGAGTCCGACCGCTGGCAGGGGAAGCCGTTGTACATGGCGCTGCTTGAAACCCTGCGAGGCGCAGGGCTGGCAGGAGCCACCGTCACCCGCGCCGTCGCTGGCTTTGGCGCCCATTCGCGCATCAAGGTGGCTCGCCTGGCCGACTTAAGCGCCGATTTGCCCATGATCATTGAGGTTGTGGATACGCCGGAACGTCTTGCCCACGCTCTCGACACGGTCGGCCCAATGGTGACCGAAGGTCTCATTACCCTGGAAGACGTGACCGTGGTCAAGTACACCCATCGCTATGCGCCCCGCTTACCGGATAACAACCGTGTATCAGACATCATGGTCAGGGATGTCGCCGTCGCCCAGCCCGCTACACCCATTCACGCCGTCGTCCAATTGCTCCTCGACCGAAGAGTCAAGGCCGTCCCGGTCGTAGATAGCGAACACCACGTGGTGGGCATCATCACGGGAGGCGATCTGTTGAGGAGAGGCGGACTGCCCGTGCGGCTCAGCCTTGTTAACCAGTTGCCGCCCGACCTCAAGGCCCATCATTTACAGGTGTTGGAAGAGAGCGGCCGCGTCGCCGGCGATATTATGACGCCGCAGCCGGTTACGATTCGCCAGGATGCGCCGCTGAGCGAAGCGATGGACCAGATGGTGCGCCGCCAACTCAAGCGTTTGCCCGTCACCGATTACCAGGGCCGGCTGGTGGGGCTGGTCAGCCGCATCGAAATCCTACGCGCCATCGCCGCAGTCCAGGAGGCCCAGCCAGCCCCACCGCCCCCCACCGGTCTCGGCTTACAGGTGCGCGAGGTGATGATCAGCGATGTGCCGACCGCTCGTCCCGAAACCCCGCTCGATGAGATTCTACCTCGACTGGTGGCGAGTCCGCTACGGCGTGTGGTCATTGTTGGCGCCACTAACCACGTCCAGGGTCTCATCACGGATGCCACATTGCTTGAGCAAGCCGCGTCGGGCGCTAAAACTACACTTTGGGCTTCGGTACGTCACGCACTGGGGCTAGGCGAGCCGACGCCGGCCCGCTCCGACCTCCGCGCGGAGGATGTCATGCTGCGCCAGGTGGTGACCATTGTCGAGACGGCTTCCGTATTAGACGCCATTGGTCTGATGGTTGAGACGCATATCAAGCGCCTGGTGGTCGTGGACCAGGCCGGGCGGCTGGTGGGAATGCTGGGGCGACAGCGAGCCTTACAGGCGGTAACCGGGGAAGCCCCGGCTGAGGAGTGATAGAGTGCCTGAATTACCTGAGGTTGAAACGTACGCTCGCCAGTTGGCCGTCTTGAAGGGACGGACGTTTCTCGGCGCGCAGGTGGATTGGGCGCGGAGCGTACCGACGGGCGCGGAAGCGCTGGGGCCGCGCATCGCCGGGCAGACGATCCTGGCTGTCCAGCGGCGCGGCAAATACATCGTGTTCCAATTGTCGGACGACTGGCTGCTGGTCCATCTCAAGATGACGGGGGAACTCCAGGTGCAGCCGGCCCGCGAACCTGTGGACATCCACCACCGCGTCGTCTTCGACCTGGACGGCGGCGAGCAGTTGCGCTTCCATGACCCGCGCAAGTTTGGCCGCGTCTATCTAGTTGCCGACCCGGCCGAGGTCACGGGGCCGCTGGGGCCGGAGCCGCTCGAAGAGTTGTTTACGCCGGAAGTCCTCCAGGTGCGGCTGCACGGCCGGCGCGGGCGGCTCAAGTCCCTCCTGCTGGACCAGACGTTTGTGGCCGGGCTGGGTAACATCTACGCTGACGAGGCGCTGCACCGCGCGCGGCTGCACCCCCTGCGCGCCGCCGACACCCTGACGGCGGACGAGCAGGCGCGGCTCTACCAGGCCATCCGCGACGTCCTGGCGCAAGGCGTCGCCAACCGGGGCACCAACCTCGACTGGGCCTACACCCAGGGGACGAACCAGGACGCCCTGCGGGTGTTTCATCGCCACGGTCAGCCATGCCCCACGTGTGGCACGCCAGTCGAGCGCATCCTCGTCGGCCAGCGCGGGACTCACTTTTGCCCCCAGTGCCAGCCACCTCCACCACGGGGAGGCGCGGGCTGACAGCAGCGTATTCTGTTAGCGCGCGTGGGCTTGCCTGTCAGGGCCAGCTATGCTATCCTCACGACATGCCTGCGCCTGGGATGCTGTGGGGATAGCGCGCCAC
>JAHCIP010000147.1 GCA_026129165.1 Anaerolineae bacterium | reverse complement strand
CATGCGCGTCATGGCCCAGATGCCCCGGCACATCCAGCCGGTCGGCGGCCACCCCATGTGCGGCAAGGAGGTGGCCGGGCTGGACGCCGCCGAGGCGACGCTCTACCAGGGGGCGACCTGGCCTATCACGCCCCTGGAACGGACCGACCCGGCGGCGACGGCCGGGGTGCGGGCCATGGTCGAATTGGTCGGCGGGCGGCCCATCATGCTTGAGCCGGACCGCCACGACCGCCTCGTGGCCGCCATCAGCCACCTGCCCTATCTGCTCGCCGTCGCGCTGGTCGGGGTGGCCGACGAGATTGCCACCGAGGATGACCTGGTATGGGCGCTGGCCGCCAGCGGCTTCCGCGATACCAGCCGCCTTGCGGCCAGTGACCTTGCCATGATGCTCGATATCCTGGCGACCAACCGCCGCTATGTCGCCGCTATGGCGGTGCGCTTCCACCGTCGGCTGGGCCAACTCATCACCGCGCTCGAAGCGGGCGATCAGGCCGAGAGTACAGACCTGCGCCCGCGCCTCGAAGAGGCACGCCAGCGGCGCATCGAGTGGGGCGCGATGAAGTCTCGCCAGGGCAAGTAGGTTATGACAACCAATCTCTCTCCGCTCTCCCTCTTCCGTATCTGGTTCAGCCTGGGCCTCCAGTCTTTCGGCGGCGGAAGCGCGACGCGCTACCTGATCTGGCAGGCCGCTGTAGAGCGTTACGGTTGGATCAGCGACGAGGAGTTCACCCGCTTCTGGGCCATGTGTCAATTGACGCCGGGCATCAACCTGCTAGCCCTGACGACGCTCATCGGCTGGCGGTTGGCCGGCCTGGCGGGCGTCCTCGTCTCCCTGTTCGGTCTGCTCTTCCCGAGCATCACCATCACCATGCTCATCACGGCGCTCTACGCTTACATCCGTAATTCCAGCCTCGTCCAGCACGCGCTCCAGGGCATCGTGCCAGCCACAGTAGGCATGGGCCTGATTATGGTCTGGAGGATGTTTGACCCGCTCTGGCGCGAGGGTCGCCGCGACGGGCAGGCCGGTATGGGGGCGACGGTCGCCGTCGTCCTGCTCAGCATTGGCCTCATGACGCTGCACCTCCTGCCTGTGTTCGGTATCCTCATCGGCATGGGCGTCGTCTACGGCATCTTCCAGTGGCTGCTCCACCGCCGCTCCACTACCCCTTAAGCGCACACCCGCATGGACCTCTTCACCTTCCTCCTCTACCTGCTCAAATCGTCTTTTCTCTCCACCGGCGGCACGGGCAACCTGCCCATCCTCTACGCCGACCTGGTGCCACACGGCTGGGCGACGGAACGCCAGTTCGCAGAAGCCCTCGCCATCGGTCAGGTCACGCCCGGCCCGACTGGCTTGTGGGTCATCAGCTTCGGCTATCTGGTTGCCCATTTGCCCGGCGGCCTGCTCGCTGCCCTGGCTATCTCCCTACCCCCCTTTGTCGTGCTGGGCATCCTGTGGCTCTACAACCGCATCGAACGCCACCCCGCCGTGCGCGGCTTTGTGCGCGGCCTGGGGCTGGCGGTCATCGGCATCTCGCTGGTGACGCTGCTCGACATCCTCCGCAGTTCGGGGGTGGACCTCCGCAGCCTGCTCATCGTCGGGGCGGCCCTCGCCCTGGCCCTGACCAACCGCGCCCCGGTCATCGTCATCCTCGGCCTGGCCGCCATCGTCGGCATCCTGGTGTATTAAAGCTCGCCCCCGACGAACCTCCCGAAGGTTTCCGAACCTTCGGGAGGTTGTGCGCCTCACGCATCGCGTTTGACAGAGCGGGCCGCCATGCTTAGAGTTTTCTTAGGAACAAGGAGTACCCATGCAACGCTTGCGTGTGCGCCCTGGCGGCCCCCTGCGCGGCCGGGTAAGTGTAGATGGCGACAAATCCGTGTCGCATCGCGCCGTCCTGCTCGGCTCGCTGGCCGACGGGCCGGTCCACATTCACAACTTCCTGCCCGCCACCGACTGTTGGACGAGTGTTGAGGTCGTGCGGGCGCTGGGCGCGGAGGTGACGGTCCACAGCGAGACTCACCTGACCGTCCACGGCCAGGGCGCGTGGCGCGAGCCGTCCGATGTGCTCAACTGCGGCACGTCGGGGACGACCGTCCGCTTGCTGGCCGGGCTGCTGGCAGGACAGCTGTTCACGTCATGCGTAACAGGCGCGGACCAACTGCGGCGGCGGCCCATGCGGCGCATTGTCGAGCCACTACGCCAGATGGGCGCGACGCTCCTGGCGCGCGCCAATGATAGCCTGCTGCCGATGCTGATACGCGGCGGGGGCTTGCACGGCATGGACTACATCCTGCCCGTCGCCAGCGCTCAGGTCAAGCTCGGCGGTCCTGCTGGCCGGACTGTTCGCCGATGGACCGACTACCGTGCGCGAAAGTCGGCGCCGACGCGCGACCATAAATCCATGAACGGATGCTGTGACCGCCATGGGGCTGACGTTGTGCGGAAGGGCTAACAGTGCGTGTAGCGCCGCTGACGCGGCCCTTGCGCGCCCTGGACATTGCCGTACCCGGCGACATCTCCTCGGCGGCCTTCCCGCTGGTCGCGGCGGCCATCCTGCCTGGCTCGGAGGTCGAACTGGCGCACATCGGCGTCAATGAGACGCGGACGGGGTTGCTGGACGTCCTCAAGGCGATGGGGCTGGGGCTGGAGTTGGACGAGGGACAGGCGGCGGGCGAGCCGGTGGCGACAGTGGCGGCGCTCGGAACCGCGCTCCGTGCCACCACCATCGGCGGGGCGCTCATCCCCCGCCTCATTGATGAGTTGCCCGTGCTGGCCGTCGCCGCGACCCAGGCCCAGGGCGTCACAACGGTCCAGGATGCGGGCGAGTTGCGCGTCAAGGAGACGGATCGTATCGCGACGACGGTGGCTGAGCTACGCAAGCTGGGCGCGGCGGTCGAGGAACGGCCCGACGGCTTCCATGTGACTGGCCCATCCCGTCTGCGGGGAGCCGTTGTGGACAGCCACGGCGACCATCGCCTGGCCATGGCGCTGGCGATTGCGGGGCTGGCCGCCGACGGCGAAACGACGGTGCTGGATACCGAGTGCATCCACGACTCGTTTCCCAACTTTGTCGCTACCCTCCGTGCCCTCGGCGCTGACATTCAAGTCCAGGAATAGAAATCTAGTCGTAAACTATCGAGGGAAGACTCTGACCTATGACCATCAGCTTGCCGCTTGAAGCCTCGCGTGCCCTAACCATTACCAGCCGCACCCGCGTTGTGGGCGTGATGGGCTGGCCTGTCGCCCACTCCCTCTCGCCCGCCATGCACAACGCCGCCTTCCAGGCGCTGGGGCTGGACTGGGCCTACATCCCCCTCCCCGTCCCGCCTGAACGGTTGGCGGCGGCGGTGGCGGGGGCACAGGCGCTGGGGTTGGCTGGGGCCAATGTGACCATCCCTCACAAGCAGGCGGTTATGGACCTGGTGGACGAGATGACGCCGGCGGCGCGGGCTATCGGCGCGGTCAACACGCTGCGCTTCAACGGCCGCATCTTTGGCGACAACACGGACTGGACGGGCTTCTTGAACGCCCTGGGCGACGTAGGCTATGACCCGACGGGGCAGCGGGCGGTGATTCTAGGCGCGGGCGGGGCGGCGCGGTCCATTGTCTACGCGCTGGCGTCGGTCAATGCCTCGGTCGCGGTCTACAACCGCACTTTAGACCGGGCTGAAGAGATTGTCACGGGTCTGAGGGCGGTTTTCCCCGGCGGCCGATTGGAAGCCTACACGCTGGACGTCCTGCCTCAGGAGCTCGACCGCACCCCCCAGTTGATCGTCAATACCACCTCGCTCGGCATGGCTCCGCGCATCGAGGGAACGCCCTGGCCGGCTGGCCTGCCCATCCCCCCCTACGCCACCGTCTACGACCTGGTCTACAACCCGCTGGCGACGCGCTTCCTCAAGTCAGCCAAAGCGGCGGGGGCCCGCGCGGTGGACGGGCTGGGGATGCTGGTCCATCAAGGGGCGCGGGCGTTCACCCTGTGGACGGGCGTCGAGCCGCCCACCGAGGTCATGTACAAAGCCTGCCTCCAGTATTTGTGAAACCTCCGGCCGCAGGACAAAGCACAAAGACCACAAAGACACACAGGTCACAAAGCGTCGCACTTAATTGCGCGTCTCCAGGAGCGGTAAAAAGACGCGGAAGGCGCGCGGCAAGCGCAGGGCAGCGACGGCCTGGGCGATGTCGAGCTTGCCCGCCCCCCAGCGCATGTCCGGGCGCAGCCCTGTTCGGTCGTCCCGGCGCGTATTGAGTGCCAGCGCCTCGCGCACCTCTTGCGGTGTGAGAGCCGGGTTGAGTTGCAGCAGGAGGGCGGCCGCGCCCGTGACATGGGGGGCGGCCATGCTGGTGCCCTGGCGCAGCGAGTGCTGACCGTCAGGCGCGAGCTGGCTGGCATCGGCAGTAGCCCACGCCGAGAGAGTCGAATAGATGGCCTGGCCGGGGGCCGTCAGGTCGGGCTTCATTCGACCGTCGCGCGTCGGCCCGTCGCTGGAGAATGGGGCCAGCGCCCCGACCTGCCCATCCGTCGTGTAGAGCAGCCCGTCATGCCCGGTCCACATCGCCCGCGTCGTATACGCCCCAACCGTGATCCCCTCCCGCGCCGTGCCGGGCATGGCCACCCGGCGGCTCCGTTCAACCCCACTCTTCCACGCTGTACCATCCACTACCGCCCAGGCGTCTACCCGCGCGGCCGCCGAACCATCATTCTGTAAAGCGACCGCCCAACGCCCGGCGGGTCCAGTCACGTTGAACACAACCTGGACTTCGTATGCTCCGTTGAGGGGGTGCGGTCCGCTGGGCGAGAGGCAGACTTCCGTGCCGCCCGTGAAGCGGTTACACTGGGGCGCGGCCTGCGGAGCGATCAACCGCTGAACGACGCCGTCCGGCCCCCGAAAGCCGACGCGGACAGGGGTCTGTCCACTAAACCAGACATCGGCGATAAAGGCCCCTCCGCCAGAGGGAATATCAAACCCCAAGTCCGCGCTGCCGCCAGGGGGCAGCGTGGCCGCCGCGTGGATGTCCTGCGCCCCTTCATTGCCAGCCGCCACGACCACCGCCCGCCCCGCCGTACCTGGCGCCGCGAGTTGGTCAATGGCGCGTTCGGTCAGACTCGTCCCATCGTGCGCGCCCATGTGCGTGCCCACACTGAGGTTCACCACAAAGGGCTGGCGGTGTTCCCGCGCCCACCGCTCGACAAATTCAAGCCCGGCCAGCAGGTCGCTCTCACGGAAACCGCCGTCGTCCCGCCGCGTCGCCTTGACCACGACCAGGTCCGCGGCCGGCGCCATGCCCGTATAGACGCCGCCGGCCGGCCCATCGCCCGTTCCCAGGCCGTTCCCGGCCGCCGTGCCCGCTACATGGGTGCCGTGACTCAGACGGTCGGTGGCACGGACGAGTTGATTCAGGTGCAAGGTCCAGCTTTCGACCCGCCCCGCATCGCCTGGCGTGAGGTCTGTGACGACAAGCCGCCACACGCCACGCGCCGAGTGGCCGACGAACTCTGGCGCGTCAAACGTCGCCCGAATATCGGCCCGGGCCCCCTGAGAGGTCGGGGTGACGAGTGGCAGCATCTCCCCCCAGGGCGAGACGAGCGCCACGCTCAGGTCGCCGCGATATGAATGCTGAATCCGCACCGTGACGGCCAGGCTGTACAGGCGCACGTCCTGGTCAACCGTGAGGGGCAGCGTCACCCCCGTCGGGTCAAAATCGGGGATATCGCCGCCGCGGCCTTCCAGGGCCAGGCCATTGTCCACCAGCGCGGCGTCCAGGTCGGCCCGGTTGTAGAGCGTGCCGCCATAGAAGTAGCCGTCCAGCGTATCGTCCCCGTCGCGGTCACCGGGGTCACTGAGGTCGAGCAGGGCACGGATGCGCGTGTGTCCGTCAGGGGTTCTGAAATCAGGGTGGGTCCAGTCAATGCCGGTATCAATGATACCGACGATGACACCCTCGCCGCGCAGGCCCTGGCCGTGGACCAGGGGCGCCCGAGTGTCGGGGACGCTGAGATCGTTCAGCGGTCGGAGGAGGTGATCCGCCTGGACATAGCGCACGCTAGGCGACTGGGCCAGCGCCGCCAGTTGGGAGACGGGAAGCGAGACCGCGGCGACATCGCCTAGCTGGGCCTGCACCCGCCCGCCACGCGGCAGCCAGTCGGCCAGCTGGACGCCGGGATCAGCCAGGACAAGGACGGAGAGGGCATCGGCGGCAGTGGAGGATGGCAGCCCGACTGCCTTGTTCAAGAGGTTGGTGGTCGCTGGCGAGGCCGCGCCCGCCAGCAGCCAGCGGAGGGATGGGTCGAGCCGGGAGGGAGACTGGGCTTGGCCCGACGGCGTGAGGGCGGCCAGCAGGAGACAAACCAGGAGTAGCAGCGGCCACCGAGTAGATGCAAAACGGGAGTACCTTCGCATGACCTCATCCACGTGGCGCAGACCGACTCGTCTGCACGGGCAGGCTGGCCAGCCTGCTCTACACCCTCTAGAAAGGCATTCGTCTTAGCAAACAAACGTGGAGGTCGCATGAAGGTGACGGGTCAGGCGAAAATACTGTTCTCCACCAGCATAGCCATGCCTTGCCCGACGCCGATGCACATCGTCGCCAGACCGTAGCGGACCTGACGACGCCGCATCTCATGGGCCAGGGTGGTTAGGAGGCGCGCGCCGCTGCAGCCCAGTGGGTGGCCCAGGGCAATGGCTCCGCCATTGACATTGACCTTCGTGGGGTCCAGGCCCAGGTCATGGATCACAGCCAGAGACTGGGAGGCGAATGCCTCGTTCAACTCGACCAGGTCCAGGTCGCCCACCGTCAGCCCGGCCCGCGCCAGGGCCTTGCGGACAGCCGGGACCGGGCCGACCCCCATAAGGGCGGGGTCCACACCGGCCACCGCCGCGCTGACGATACGCGCCATCGGCGCCAGGCCGTGGGCCTGGGCGTAGTCGGCGCTGGTGAGCAGGAGCGCGGCCGCGCCATCGTTTAGGCCGGCCGCGTTGCCGGCTGTGACCGTCGCCGCGCCGTCGTCCCCGGCCTCGTCGGGCTGTTCGGCGTGGCGGCGGAAGGCAGGCCGCAGCCGGGCCAAAGCCTCCAGCGTTGTCTCGGGTCTTGGATGCTCGTCGGTAGTTACCACACGCGGCGACCCCTTGGGCTGCGGGACTTCGACGGGTACGATTTCGTCCTTGAAACGCCCCTCGCGGATGGCCGCGGCCGCCCGCTGCTGGCTAGTCAGGGCAAACTCGTCCTGAGCGGCGCGGCTGATATCCCAGCGCTCAGCCACATTCTCGCCCGTCTCGCCCATGCTGTAGGGGTAGTGGCGGGCGACGAGGCGAGGGTTGACGAAGCGCCAGCCCAGCGTTGTGTCATAGAGCTTCTGGTCACCACGGGGAAAGGCAGCCTCGGGCTTCGCCATCACCAGGGGCGCGCGGCTCATGCTCTCGACGCCGCCGGCGATGAATACGTCACCCTCGCCGGCCCGGATCGCTCGCGCCGCCTGCGCCACGGCTTCCAAGCCCGAGGCGCACAGGCGGTTGACGGTGCAGCCAGCCACGCTGGCGGGCAGACCCGCCAGCAGCAGGGCCATGCGAGCCACATTGCGGTTATCCTCACCCGCCTGATTGGCGCAGCCCAGGACGACATCCTCGATGTCATCCACGGCCACCCCGGTCCGCTCGACCAGGGCGCGGATGACATGGGCCGCCAAGTCGTCGGGCCGCACCGCCGCCAGGGCGCCGCCATAGCGGCCAATGGGGGTTCGCACGCCATCCACAATGACGACGTCGCGCATAGACCTCTCTTCCTAGTTCGCCTGGCGATGCTTAATCACAATCGCTGAAATCTTATTCCCCTTGACCGTCCAGGTGTACTGGACCGGTGTATCAGGGAAGGCGCCTTTTTTCGTGGACCACAGCATCACGTCCCCCACCACGCTATCGCCGTTGACCTGCGCCTTATCCAGACGAATCTGGACCCCATAGGGGAAATCGGCGTTGAAGAGGTCGCGCAGGGTATCTGTCCCCTGGTATGTCTTGGTCGCGTTGAGCGGGATAAGCGTGGCATCGGGGGTGAGGAGGTTCGTCACCGTCGCCAGGTCCGCCTTGTTGTAGGCGTCTATCCACTGGCGCACCACCCCTTCCGCCCCTGAGTTACCGACCGTAGGTGTCGCGGACCCGGCGCATCCGGCGAGGGCGAGCACAAGCAGTAGCATAAGTATGAGTTGACGCATAACAGCACTAGCTCCTATTCTGAGTTATCCAAAGTAGCGAAATCCAGCGTCAGCCATGGTGAGGGGTTGACCCTCCGCCTGGACGCCCGCCTCGACTACCTCAGCCACGACCACGATGTGGTCGCCAGCGGGCAGCGAGCCGGTGACGCGACACTCCAGCCAACCCAGCGCCGCGTCGAGGATCGGCGCGCCGGTCGCGGGGCCAGGGTGAGTCGCCAGACCAACGAGCTTGTCGGGCTTCTTGGCCGTGGCGCGGCCCAGTTGACCCGCTAGTTCGCGCTGGCCGCGTTCGAGGACATTGAGGGCGAAGGCTCCCGATGCCTGGATCACCTTCAGGCTGTGGGAGTCGGCTTCCACCGCCAGCATGATCATCGGCGGCTCAAAGCTGGCCTGGGCGACCCAGTTGGCCGTCATGCCTGAGACCTCGGCGTCGTGGGCCGAGGTGACGGCGAATAGAGTATAGTTAAACATGCGGAGGAGGGTCTTTTTCGCGGCCTGGTCCATGCTTGTTTACTCCATCACCTGTTGCTGGCGCCGCGCCTGCTGCCGCAGCCAGGGCGCCACGCGGTAGCGGCCATCCGGCGTCTCCTGGTGCAAGGCGTCGAGAATGGCGACGACGCGCGAATAGCCGATCTCCCGCGCCCAGACCAGCGGGCCGCGTGGATAGGCGACGCCCAGCCGCATCGCCTCGTCAATGGCCTCCGCGCTGGCAACACCCTCACCGAGCGCGAACGCCGCCTCGTTGATCAGACAGGCGACGATGCGTGGCAGCACGCCCCCCGCCGCGTCTTGGACGGTCTCGACGCCAAACCCAAGCTGGCCGAGCAGTATTCTTGCCGCGTCCAGCGCCGCCGAGTGATCGGTCGCAGCCGCCACTTCCGCGCGACTCGTCTCGGTCAAGGGTGGCAGCAGAGCCAGCCCGACCAACCGCCCGGGGTGGCGTAGCCACGTCGCCGCCTCGGCCGCCGCGACGGCCAGGTTACTGGTCAAGATCAGCGCCTCCGGAGTGAGGGCCTGGTCCAGCGTCTGGAGCGTCGCCCGCTTGAGCACCACATCAGTGTCGACCAGCTCAATGGCGGCGGTCGCGTGCGGGGCCTGGGCAAGCGCACTGGCCCACGTCTGGAATGTGACGGCCTCAGAGGCCGCCTGAGGAGCCAGGACATGGACGAGAGCCGCCACGGAAGCCGCCTGGGCACGAACAGCCAGGGCCGGGGTGAGCGGCGCCTCACCGACTAGAATAACGTGTTGGGACATGCTGAAGATTCGGGTACTGGCGGATTTTGTAGCGCTGTTCAGCGCCATCCAATTCTAGTCTGCCCCACCCGTCTGTCAAGACGACGCAGGACCAAAGACGAAGGACCAAAAACCAGGACTCTAGGCCGGTCTGGTTCTTGGTCCTCCGGTTTCAGCCTTTCGGCTCCGCTAGCGCCATATCAACGGCGTATCCAGCGCGGTGCCGTACTGGAAGGTGAGGTCGGCGATCCCGGCCGAGTTGGCGTTGCGCAGCAGCCAGAGGTTGCCACGCAGCACACCCGGCGTATCCGAGCCGTTGCCGTCCCAGTCCCCAGCAATCGGCTGATCGCCCGGCGGAATGCCGTACATGAAGTAGAGGTCGGCCAGGCCGCCGGTATTACTATTGCGCAGGAACCACGTCGTACCACGCACCACACCCGGCGTATCCATCCCATCCCCGTCCCAGTCACCCACGACCGGCAGGTCGCCCACCTCACCATAGGCGTAGACAATGTCGGCGATGCCGCTGGTGTTGCTGTTGCGCAGATACCAGACGTTTTTGCGGACGACACCCACCGTCTCGATGCCGTCATTGTCCCAGTCGCCACAGATGGGCTTGTCGCCCGGCAGACCGTAGGCCAGGGTAACGTCCGAGATGCCGGTGCTATTCGAGTTCTTGAGGTACCAGGCGCCATTGCGGAAGACGCCCGGGGTCTTGGAGCCGTTGCCGTCCCAGTCGCACATGAGCGGGACGTCGGTGCTGAGGCCGTACAGGAAGGTGAGGTCGGCCGGGCCATTGCTCAGGCTGTTGCGTAGATACCACGTGCCGCTGCGCCAGGCAGCCGGCTTGACGGCCAGGTAAACGCGCGTGACGGTCGGGTCGCCGGGCGCCGGTGTATCCGGATCGTCAGTGAGCACCGTCGAGAAGTTGCCGCCTGAGACGCTGCCCTGGTTCGAGATCAGGTTCGGCGTCCCGGTAATTAGGCTATCGAAGACCACCGTGACGCTCTTACCCGCTGGCAGCGTGCCAATCGTCACGTTCACGGTGGTAGCGGGAGCGTCCGCCTTGGCTGGACCCGCGTCGGTCGCGGTGGCGGCGGGCGCGTCGTGGCTCGACGCGGCCGGGCTGGCGACCGGAGCCTCAGCGCTGGGCATCACGGCGCTCGCCCCGGTCGGGGCGGCGTCGGTCGGCGTGGCCGGCGCGCTGGCCGAGGCGGCGCTGACCGCGTCGGCGATACGCTTGGCGGCCAGAGTCGGCTGAGCACAGGCCGCTCCGCCCACAAACCCACCGCCCGGCGGCGAGCTGACCGTCGCGGTCCCCGCGCTCGCGCTGTTCCGCCCCAGGAGATAGGTGACGACGGCGGCGGTATCAGTGGCGCTGCCGCCGTAGCCCGGCAGGCGCACGGTGGTCGAGTTGCGCTGGCGCACCCGGAAGTCGTCGCTCCCGCTCCCACCCACGCCACTCAACGTGTTAGCCAGTCCGCCCGCGCCGCCGAGATCGAGACATATCTGGTGGTTGTCGCCGGCGACAGTCCCTCCGTTGAGGAAGACCGCTTCCGCCGCCAGGCTGCCCGGGTTCGAGACGGTATTGCCCGTCACCGTCGCATTGAGCTTGCCAGTGCCAGCACTGCTATCACTGGCCCTCAGGTTGATGCCGTAGAGGTTGGCAAACTGGTAGATGTTATTGCCGCTGATCTTGACGGTCGTTGTGCCCGCCCCGACGCTGAACACGTCAATGCCATCGCCGGTGGATGAGCCTGAGTCGGTCGTCGCGGGGGTTCCGATGGTGTTGCCTGAGATGGTACCCTGGAGAGTCGCTGCTGCGGTCGAGGCTGTGCCCAGGTCAACCGTGATGGCTGAGACCACCGCCTTCTGGATGTTGTTGTTCAGGACGTCGAAGGTCATCTGGTGGGCGCCGGACGGGTTGAGCGTGATGCCGCCGCCCAGGACGGAGCCGGAGGTCGTGTTCAGGATGTTGTTCTGGAAGACCACGTCCACCGTCGCGGTGTGGGCTGTGTCCGCATCCGTCGTCGCCTGGAAGTGGTCGCCCCGGTTGTTGGTGAAGGTGCTGCCGGACACGCTGATGGCCATGACGGCCGTGCCCGTCCCCTGGAAGAAGATGCCGTCGTTGCCGATGCTCGTCGAGGTGTTGCTGAAGGTGCTGTTCGAGACCGTCAGCAGGGTCAGCGTGCCGCTGGAGTTGGTCACATACAGGTTGTCCTCGGCGTTGTCGGTGATGGACGAGTTGGTGACGCTGGCCGTGCCCCACAGGTTGGTGAACTCCACGCCGCGCTCGGTCGTCGCATCGCCGTTATTGATGACACTACTGTTGGCGAGGGTGAAGTTAGTGACACTCGACCCGCTGATGCCATCCGTCGCGCTCGTCTTGACGATCATCCAGTTCAGGCTGACATCCTTGGTGCTGGTCAGGAAGACGCCCGCGCCGGTCGTCTTCTGAATCGTGCCGCCCGAGCCGGCGCTGCCCGTGCCGCTCACCGTTAGCCCTGCGATGGCGCCTGTAGTGTTCAGCACGATGCCGTTCGTCGGACCGCTGGCCGCTGTGCCAGCCGAGATGCTCTTGAACTTCAGGCCGCCCGCCCCAATCGTCGTGTTGGCGACGTTGAGGGCCGTTCCGGTCGTCGTCACGATGGTACTGGTGGTATCCGTCGTGGAGACGGTGCCGCCGCCGGTCGCGGTGAAGGCGTCAGTGCTGCCCGTACTCAGCGTCAGCGCGCCCGAGAAGCTAATCGTCGCGCCGGTGTTGCTGTTCAGGAAGATGCCCTGGCCCGTGCCGCTGTTAGTGTCACTGATGGCGCCGGTGAAGGACTTGGTACCGCCGGTGGTGCTAGTGACCGAGACCAGCCGGCCCGTCGTGTCGGAGATCGTGCCGTTGTAGGTGACGGCCGCGTTGCCGGCGTTGATGTTGAAGTCGGTCCCGGTCGCGTTGGTGATCTGGCTGCCACTGCCGGCCGAGAACGTCCCGAAGACCGTGTCCAGCGAGACGCCCGTCGTCGTACTGCTCTGGCTCTTGAGGCTCGTCAGCTGGAGGTCAATGGTGGCGTTGGTGACGTCCACCGCCGGCCCGTTCGTTGCCTCGAAGATGGCGACGCCGGTCCCGACTGTGACCTGGGTTCCGGTGCCCGCCCCCGTGTTGACGGCCCCTGTGCCCGTCACTCGTAAGGCCGCGCCATTGTCGGCGAAGATGTCCAGGTCGGTGAAGGCGAGGTCGCCGGAGACGTTGGTCAGCAGCATCCCCGCGCCGCCCACGCCGTTACCCGACGCGCCGATGACGGTCGTGCCGCCGCTGACCTGTTGGTAGCCGCCGCCTGGTGTCGCATCGAAGGTGGCGCTGCTAATGTTGATACCCGTGCCGCCCGTAGCGCCGGTGACAACGTTATCGTCGAACCTGCTGATTGTCACCGTTCCTGTCCCGGTCTCCTGAAGATCGAACCCATTGCCGGTCGCTGTGAGGTTGTTGTCATAGAAGGCGAGGACCAGCCCGCCCGTGCCGGCCAGGTTGATATCTACACCTTCCGAGCCGGCTGAGCGAATCACGTTGTCGCGGATGGTAAACGTCCCGCTTCCGGCGAACGCAGCGGTCGTCGTCCAGTCAATCGCATTGACGTTGCCCGCCAGATTCATGCCCACGATCTCGGCCGGTATCACATTCCGAGCAGAGACGCCCTCGAAGGCGTCGACGACGGTATCGTCGAGCAGTGGGCGGTTGCCAGGCACGGCGGCGACGAGCGTCGTGGGACTGCCATTGCCGTTCAAGCTCACGTTGAGAGCCAGTCCGGCGTGTTCGCCGATGAGGTGCTGGCCGTTCTCGAGCACGAGACCGCTCGAGAGGTTCGTCGCGGTGCCGTCGCCGAAGTACACGAAGATGTAGTCGCCGGCGGAGTCGAGGTCATCGGTCAGGTCGCCGTCGGCGTCGTTGTCGGACAAGTTCGCCGCCGTGATCGAGTTGAAGGGCGACGACGAGGTCCCATTGCCACCCGCTGGCGCGTTGTTCTTGACATACCACACGCGCTGGAAGCGGGTGAGCGTGACCGTGCCGGTGGCGCTGGCAGGGGTACCAACGGACGGGCTGTCAGTGATGGTATACTGGAAGGTCTCGGTCGCACCCGCGTCACCCGGGGCGGGCGTGAAGATAAAGCGTCCGTTCGCCTGCATCTGGACCCGTCCGACGGCTGGGTCGGAGCAGTCGAACGGCGCACTGAAGTCGGTGCAGGCGCCGACTGTGATCGCGGTGACCGCAATGGGATCCCCCTCGACCGGATCGCTGTCGCCGTCGAGGACCCCGAAGCCCGAGGGCGTCGTCGCCAAAGCGTGGGGCGTCGTCAGGGCCGGGAGGTCGACGACGAGATCGGTGTTGCCGATGAAGTCGAACGTATCGTTGTCCGCGACCGGCGGATCGTTGACACAGGTGACCGTGACGGTGACAGTGGCGCTGGAGCCGCCGGGCGTCAGGGTGTAGGTGAACGTCTCAAGCGTCGTGCCGGGCGGGTTGTTACAGAAGTTGGCGTTGGGGGCGTAGGTCAGGCCCGTGCCGCCGCCCGTGATGACGACCACGCCGTTGGCTGGCTGCGTCACCGACGCGATGCTCTTCGGCCCGCCGTCCACGTCCGTGTCGTTCGATAGCACGGGGAGGGGGTTGGCTCCCGAGTCCTCGGTCACCGTCGCGCTGTCGTTCACGGCGACTGGCGGGTCGTCAACGCAGGTGACAGTGACACTCACCGTCGCCGTCGAGCCGCCCGGCGTC
>JAHCIP010000146.1 GCA_026129165.1 Anaerolineae bacterium | reverse complement strand
GGCTGAGCAGGCCATCGGCGCTCGGGAGAATGTGACGCTCAGCGGCCGCGTACCGGATGTGCGGCCTTATGTCGCGCGCAGTACCGTCTTCATCGTGCCGCTCCGCATGGGAAGCGGCACGCGGCTCAAAGTGTTGGAAGCCATGGCGCAAGGCATGCCTATTGTCTCGACGAGCATCGGTTGTGAAGGTCTGGATGTCGTGGCTGGCGAGCATCTCCTGATCGCCGATACGCCCGACGAATTCGCCGTCGCGACCCTGCGCCTCCTGCAAGACGAAACCCTCCGCCATCATCTAGGCCAGCGCGCGCGCCAGTTTGTGGTCGAGCGTTATGATTGGGATCACATCGTGCTTCACCTCGAACACGTCTACCAGCAGGTCATTGAGTTGGCCCGTCACTCCAAGCCAGAGACAACAATGGCTCTCCGTGGAGGGCAGGTATGAGACGACCGGTTTTCTTCGTCAATGTTCTCCTGGTCGTTGTCTTTTTAGCGACGCTGGCCTTTAGCCTACCGTACGTCGTCAGCGCCATCTATCTGTACCAGGGTAATCTGAGCTTTGAGCAGGCCCTGCAAGGGCTGGGGCTGGACCCACGCGCCTGGGATATTAACGAGGCTCTAGCCACGTCCTCCCCTCCCACAGGCGTCGCAGCGACCCGCCTGGATCAAGCCGTGACCAACCTGCAACGCGCCGTATGGTGGGATCGTAAAAATCTACGCGCCTACCGCCCTCTGATAGAGGCCTATCTCTTGCAGCGCAACATGCCCACCGCGTTGGAGACGGCGGCCGTCCTGACACAGCTTGCCCCCGAAGACCGGCAGCTATCCGTGACGCTGGGGAATGTCTACGCCCAGAACGGAAACTTGGAGCAAGCGATTGTGCTCTGGAACAAGGGTGGAGCCAAATTATCGCGTGATAACCTGGCTTCATGGCAGATCGCCTCCTCCATTCGCCTCCCTGCCACCGCTTTCCTGCCCTCCTATCACGGTGGGGTCGGGTCATACGTCGCTGGTTCCGTCGAGACGGTTATCTTCCTCACTGATGACACCATCGAACGGCCCTTCTTTTTCCCGGCGACCGGGTTATATACGGTCCGCGTCCGCGCTCAACACGGGACGCCCCCGCCCATCCAGTTGGTCATCCGTGAGGACAGTCAGCCGGTAGCTATGCTATCGTATGGCAATGGGGATAACTCGTGGGGCGCCCAAGAGGCCGCCATCCCCGTCTCCTATGGACTGCATTGGATGGGGATACGCTTTGCGAATGATTACAACGTAGGCTCGGTAGACCGCAACGCACTGGTCGAGTGGATCGAAATTGTCAAGAATTAGATGTCTGGCGAAACGTAATCTACGAACCCTGATTAGCCATGTCTCAAACAGGGTGGAATTCAGAGGACGCCATCGCCTCGTTCGAGGCCTCAGTCGTTATCTGCTACCCAGCCAGTTCCCAACGCTATGCCGCCTGTCCGACGGCACGCAGATGGCGCTCGATTTAGGGGATGCCCTGCAAAGCAACTTGTATTACGGTTTACACGAAAAGCCGGAGCGCGATCTGGTTACCTCCCTCTTGTCGCCTGGCGCGGTTTTCTTCGACCTGGGCGCCCATGTCGGTTATTACACCATTGCGGCGGCACGGCTTGTCGGTCCGTTGGGACAGGTGCACGCCTTCGAGCCACTCCCCTCGAACGCCGCCCTGCTACAGATGAGCTGCCAGGCCAATGGCTTCAAAAACATCCGCCTTAACAGGATAGCCGTCTCAGATACAACCGGCCAGGTGACGCTTCAGGTGCCCAATCCGACGACTCATGGGCGGGAGGCGAGCGGTTTTCCCACCATCATGGGTTTTTTCCAGGGAGTAGATAGCATCACGGTGGCGACCACGTCCATTGATGAATATGTCGAAGCCCACCACCTGCAACGCATTGATCTGATCAAGATGGATATTGAGGCGGCCGAGGTGCTGGCGCTATGCGGAATGGTCAAAACTCTGACGACGCTTCAGCCGCGTATCTTGTGTGAAGTCAATGTCGTGCGTCTCAAGGATAGTAAGCTCGAAGCTGACGCCATTCATCGGACTCTTTTTCAGCTTGGGTACGAGGCCTATGAGGTCACCGGTCACACACTCAAGAAACAAGTTTCCCCGCCTACGGAAGGCATAGCCAATTATCTGTTTGTGCCCTCTAGTGATCCGCTCCTCGGCGATTTCGAGGCGATATCCTTCAGTGCTTTATCGGCCCGCAAGCAGGGCAGGCAGCATGGCTAGGTTGGGCGTAAACTTGATCACGGGCCTACGGGGAGTGAAGGCCTTGGGCGCTGAGCGCGTCCAGACCATGCTCGTCACGACAATCGCCCGCCTTTACCCGATCGATTTCAACCCGATCAGCGTGCCGTGGCCTTTCCAACGGCTGTATCTCCCCGCCATGTACTCGCTGCTGCCGGCTCATACCTGGTGGGGTACACGGAATAGGGCTATCAACCATATTACCCACCACACCTATGCCCACCTCCTGCATATTCTACCGCTCCACCCATGTGTTGTGAGTTGTCTGGACTTGCTGGAGTTGCTTCAACTTGAAACGGGGGAGATGGACTACAGCCCGCAACGCCAGCGCCATATTCATCGCGCGATTCAGGGCATGTTACGGGCCGACCGAATTATCGCCCTATCCGAATATACTAAGAAAACAATTCTCGACCGCTTTGTGTATCCTGAGGACCAGATTGTCGTGATCTACCCGGGTATAGACCTGACACACTATACCCCGCGCCCCCCCAACCCGGCTGTTCTGCAGCGCTACGGAATTGATCCAACTACACCTTATGTGCTCTATGTCGGCTCTGAGCAGAAGCGCAAGAATCTCAAAACACTGGTGTCCGCCTTCCACATGGTACGACACGATTCCGCTCGGCTTAACCTGGTCAAAGTCGGTCCTACCCAAGACCCGGCCGGACGAGCGGCCCTCTTGGCACAAATCCAGTCGCTTGGCTTGCAGGATAGCGTTCACATCGTAGACTACGTCGAGGAGGCCGATCTCCCCCACCTCTACGCGACCGCCCGGGCCTTTGTCTTCCCTTCCACGGGGGAGGGCTTTGGCTTACCCCCCCTCGAAGCCATGGCATGTGGCGCCCCCGTTATCTGCTCAAATGCCATGTCCCTCCCCGAAGTCGTCGGGGAGGCCGCGCTCCTGGTAGACCCGATGGATGGCGTCGAGATGGCGCGGCTCCTGAAGCGTGTGTTGGATGAGCCAGACCTAAGACAGACACTCAGGGGAAAAGGACTTGAGCAGGCCGCTCGGTATGGCTATGTAACAGCCGCCCATAAGATGGTGCAGATCTATCAGGACCTGGAAGCCGAGATGGTGTATGCGCATCGGAATTGATCTTAGCTCCATCTCGGCGTATAGAACCGGCACAGCCAATTACACCTATCACCTGGTACGGCATTTGCTGGAGATTGACAGCACGAATGAGTATTTCTTGTTTTATCGCCCCCGTTCCAGGAGCGCGATTCCTTTCTTGAATGAGCCTCGGTCGAATGTCCATCCTGTCTGCCTCGACGCGCCTCTGACGGCGCTGTATCATCAAATGCGCCTCCCCGTCGCACTACGGCGCCATCGTATCGACGTCTATCACTCGACAGGCTACTTTCTGCCGCTCCTGTGGCCTGGCGTCAAGGTCGTGACGATCCACGATGTAAACTTTATCCGCTTCCGCTCCAGTTGGTGGCGGCCGGGGACGCGCCTCGCTTATCTAGACTTGCTCGTTCAGACCCCCCTATCCGCGCTTGCGGCTGATCAGATCATCACCGACTCAGAAAGCTCAAAACTAGAGATCGTTCGGCTGCTGCGCGTCCCGACGGGAAAAGTTGAGGTGATCTATCTTGGGGCTGCGCCCTATTTAAGTCAAGCGCCCCCCTCCGATGATATAGCCGCTGTCCATGACCGCTTTGGCGTGGCCCCCTTTTTCTTATACGTGGGTGTGATCTCGCCACATAAGAATCTGGAGCGCCTGATCCAGGCCTTCAGTCAGGTCCGTCAAGCGACAGATATTCAGGTCAATCTTATCCTGGTGGGCAAGCCATTTGGCGAGGAGTATCGCCGCCGTCTGGCCGGGCTTATCACAGCCCTCGGTCTAGACAAAGCGGTCATATTTACGAATTATGTAAATGATGCGACACTGCGCGCCCTCTATCACAGCGCATTGGCGCTCGTAACGCCGTATCTGGGGGAGGGTTTCGGCCTGCCTGTGCTCGAAGCCATGACCTGCGGCACGCCGGTCATCACATCCCGTGTGTCGTCGCTGCCGGAAGTAGCCGGGGATGCCGCGCTCTATGTGGACCCATACAACGTGGAAGCAATCGGTGACGCCATGCGTCAGATGCTGACCGATGCGACGTTGAGAGAGGCGTTAGCCCGCCGCGGGGCGGAACGGTCCGCCATATTTTCCTGGTCATATGCCGCTCAACAAACGCTGGCCGTGTACACGACGGCCTATCGTCAGCAACAGTCTCGGTAGGAGAATAGGGTGGGAAGTACACTATGTTATTTATGTAGCGCCCCCACATCACGCCTCATTCATGTGAAGCCTAAGTGGAGCTACGCCGTATGTTCCCGCTGTGGACACATCGCTCTTAGTCCACTGCCCAAAACATATCAGGAGCTAGAACAGTGGTACTCGGCCGAGTATTACGCCGACCATGAACTCTATCCCGACTACGACACCGTTGACAGCGTCTATGACCATCTGGTCAAGCAACGGCTGCAACAGCTTGAAGCTCTTCAATCGGCCAAAGGCCGGTTGCTCGACGTTGGCTGTGGCATGGGCCACTTTCTCAACCTCGCGGTCAAGAACGGCTGGGAAGGGTATGGCACCGAGATATCACAGGCGGCGGTGGCGACAGCGCGGAAGCGTTTCGGGCTAAACGTCTTCGCTGGTCCGCTGAGCCAGGCCGCTTATCCAGCCGGCTATTTTGATGTTGTGACCTATTGGGATGTATTGGAGCACCTGGGCGCGCCACGCGACGACCTTCGCTTGACTTATCATCTTATGAAGCCAGACGGTCTACTCGCCATTACGATGCCCAACAAAGACGGTGTAAAGGCTCGCATCCAAGGCGAACGCTGGCGCTTTTTCCGCCCGGAGTATGGGCATATCATGCACTACTCGCCCCAGACGCTCACCACCTTGCTCCAGCAGACGGGCTTTGAGACTGTTCTCGTCAAGACAACGGGGTTCTTTAACCTCAAATGGGTGTATAATAGACTGTCGGCCCTCAGCCGACTCAGTGTAGTAGACGTCTCTCTGAGTCAGGCGCAGCGGTTAGCCGACGGCTTGATGGGCTGGCTAGGCATCGGTGAGTTGATCACACTCTACGCTAGAAGACGTCCCTAATGACTGATTCTTCGACAAACAGCGAGACGCGCCGGCTGGTCCATGTGATTCACTCCGGTGTGGTGGGGGGCGGTCCGCGCATGGTCCTCGCCCTGGCCGCGCAGTTTAACCACGGCCTGTGGCGGAGTACGGTGATTTGCAGTAACGATGGTCCGTTAGGGGCCGATCTTCGAGCGGCCGGGGTGGACGTGATTCATCTACCCCTCGCCACAGTAGCTCAATGCGTTCGCTCGCTGCCCACCCTGATGCGGACTCTGCACAGCCTCTCACCGGACCTAGTCCATACTCACGGCCAGTTTGCCGGGTTTTTCGGTAACCTCGCGGCCCGAGGCGCGCGCCGCAGACGAGTGGTCTACACAGCCCATTTTCCATCCTTCATTACGGATTGGGACACACGGCGCAAGGTCAGGAACTACGTGGCCGAGCGGGTGAGCTGTCTGTGTACCGACACCCTGGTCTGTGTCTCGGACAGCGACCGACAGGAGTTTCTTCGCCGCCGCTTGATTGAGCCTGAGAAAGCCGTCACGATCTATAATGGGATCGATCTGCATCAGTTTGGGGCCGCCTTCGATACAACCGCGTTACGCCTATCCCTCGGCATCACGGCGGGAGACCCCCTGGTAGGCTTTTTTGGGCGGCTGACAGACCAAAAGGGGGTTGAGTATCTCATTCAGGCCGCGCCCTTGATCATTGACCACCAACCTACCTGTCGCATCCTCATTGCGGGGGATGGCCCAGAACGCTCACACCTTCAGGGCCTGGCTGACAGGCTGAAGGTCCAGCCGAATGTCGTTTTCCTCGGCGTGCGGCAAGATATACCGGCCCTGATGTCCCTCGTTGACCTGGTCGTTGTGCCGTCGTTGTTTGACCCCTTTCCCGTCGTGGCCTTAGAAGCCATGGGGGCCAGTAAGGCGATTGTGGCCTCAGCGGTCGAGGGTCTGTGCGAAGAGGTGGTGGATGGCGTGACAGGCTTGCTCGTGTCGCCAGCCCAACCCAACCGCCTGGCAGCCGCGATTGTGTCGCTGCTCGCCAACGCGGATCAAACTCAGGCGATGGGCCGGGCGGGGCGTGAACGGGTTGAAGCGATGTTTAGCCAGGAGCAGATGTGGGTAAACTACGAACTCGTCTACCGTAAAATCCTGGGATTAGCGGAGTAGAGAGCCGGCTATGCTGGAATCCCGACGGAGCGCCCGCCTATTCAGGCCAGGCCTCCTGGCCGTCGCCCTTGCCCTGGCCGCCATAGGGCTAGGAGTAAGTACTGTCTTCTACCCGACCGTCACGCTGGCCTTCCTGGCCCTCATGGCGGCTCTAGGCGGGCTACTGGTGTTCCGCCGTCGCTCAATCATCGTCATGACCCTTCTTGTGGCGAGCCTGTTGAACGGGTGGCTCTTGCCCGTGCAGCTAGGCAGTAGTGAACTGACCATTCGACCTGACCAGATCGTCCTGCTATTCGCGCTGGTCATTCTGGTCCTGTTCTATCTCACCCGACAAGTTTCCCTCTACCATACGGAGCTTGACGTGCCCATTCTCGGCTATCTGGGCGCTAATCTCGCGTCGTCGGTGCTGGTATCGCCGGTCAAGAGCGTTAGCTACCAGGCCGTCGTCTTAATGGCTGTGTACTGCTTGATGTACTTCGCCACCGCCAATCTGCTCATTCAATTGCCGACCTGGCGTGTCGCGCAGATCACGCGGCTCTTTGTCGGCTTAGGCGTCGTGGAGGCCGGCTATGGTATTCTGGTTCTCCTCCTCTATAGTATCGGGGTGCGGTTACCCGGTGTGCAACTCGGTCAGACGCGAGGTTCCGTTTCCATTGCCGGCACATTTTATGAAGCCAACCTGTTCGGTATCTACCTGACCCTGATTGGCGCCTTCCTCCTCGCCTATGTGTTAATGAGTGATCTATCCAGACGGCAGCGGCAATACCTCCTGGCAGGGTTGGGCCTGGTCGTCCTGACCCTGGCGTTAACCTTGACCCGATCGGCCTGGCTCATGTTCGGGCTGAGCGGTGTCCTGATCTTTGGGCGGGTGATGGGCCAGTCCAAAGGTCTATTTCGAATGCGTCGGAGTGTCGCGCTGACCCTTATCGCCCTCGCAGTGGCCCTGGTTGTTGTTCTCGTTCTGTTTGGGCCGCTGGTGTCCGAGTTATCCGGTCGAGCCAACTTGCTCTGGCTCCGCATTCAGCGCATGATTGACCTGTCGGACGCCTCCATTGTCAATCGCCTGGCGTACTACAGGTTGGCGCTCGAACGCTGGCAGCAACAACCTATTCTGGGCTGGGGTACTTTTGCGGGGGAGGTCATTGGGGTCCGATGGTGGAATGGGAGCATTCCTCAGGCCCTCCACGATACAGGTATCGTTGGCGCCGTGTTTCTGCTATGGATGTATGGGCGAGTGATTGTGGCCGCCTGGCGCGAGTCGCGCCGGGCGTTAACCCGCTTCTATCAGGCGAGCCTGTTCGCTTTCGCGCTGGGAAACGTCACCTTATTTCTGACCTCGCAGACGTCATCGTTCCTGTGGGTCGGCTTCTCCTGGGTCTTCATGGGCTTGACCATCGGTGTTGTCCACGCCAGCCGACACGAACGGCTCAGCCAGACGTCAGCCGTCTCAGAGCCTACTCCAGGGGGCCATCCCGGCCCAGGAGCCGCGCATGCTACTATCTAGCCCTTCAACACCCTCGCAACGCTTACCTGACGAGCCAGCTGGCCGCCGTCTACTGGCGGGGCTGCTCTCTTCGACCGGTATAGCGGTGCTGATTGTGGTGATGGGCGCTGCGGCGCGTCTGGTCAATTTGGGCAGCCGCAGCCTGTGGCTGGATGAGATTCTGACCATCCTCCGGGCGCGCGGTCCTGCCATCAGCGATGTCATCGCCGTTATACGTGCCACGCCCGATCAAATGCCTCTCTACGAGCTAAGCCTCTGGCTGCTCAGAGGCTTCGGTGAAAGCGAATTTATCGTCCGTCTGCCCTCGGCGCTGGCTGGTAGTGCGTTGGTTTGGGTGATGTATTGGCTAGGCAAAGAATTGTTCAATCCGTTGGTTGGTCTCTTTGCGGCGCTGCTGATAGCCATTCTTCCATTCGGTATTTGGTACTCGCAGGAAGCGCGCCCCTATGCGTTCCTCATGCTGTTTGCGTCTTGTCAGGCGCTCGCAGCCTATCGGGCTGTCACGAATCACTACTTTCTGAACTGGCTGAGCCTTGTTCTGTTTTCCATTCTGAGTCTATATACTCATCATCTAGGTCTTCTCATGACAGCGTCCGTCTTCACGTTTGTCGGGCTGGCTATCCTGTTCAATGTGGGACGAGGATGGCTCGGCGGAGCCAGATCAAGCGCACTCAGTGATGACCGGCTGAGGATCGGCTCCCAAATCGGTTTTGCCCTAATGGCTGCTGGGCTGGTCGGGCTAGGCTACTGGCCTGGGTTCACTTTGTTACAGGGCTTCTTAGCGCGGCCTGAACTGGGGTTTGGCGGCCCCAACGCCGCCTATACGCTTACCTGGAGCGACGTACAAACCCAACTAGCTCAATTTGACTTAGCTGGGCTTATGTTAGCGCTCTTTATCGTCGGCGGGTTGGCTGGTATCCACTGGCTTGGCCGAGGTCGCCGCCTGGCAGTCCTCCTACTCGCAGTCTGGCTGATCGTGCCGCTCGCCGCGTTTTGGTGGCGCAAGGAAAGCAGTATCGTGTTTCTAGCCCAGCGTCACCTGAGTTTCTTGTTTCCCGGCGCAGTCGTGATGCTCGCCCTCGGCACCCATGGCTTAGTCAGCGGCCTGGGCTGGCTGGCGCGTCAGTTGTCTCGTTATGTGACAAACAGTTGGCCCTCCAACATCCTAGTACAGAGAGGCGCCACAGTCATGATGGGCTTACTCCTGCTGGGATGGATCTATCCCCGACTGATGGCGTCCTATGAGCGGCCTAAGGAAGATTACCGTGGCGCCGCGCAACGCATCATCGCCACCAGCCCGCCCAACTCTACTGTGATCGCCATTGGCAAGGGCCAGAGCTTCGTGGTAACGAGTCTGGGTTTCTACTTGAAACACCTGAACTCTCCCATTCCCGTGACGCCGGGCGTCTTGATAGACAATCAAGCGATTGAGCGGCTTCAGCAGCCTGGTGGCGACGTTTGGGGGGTCGTATTTACCCCTATTGACGAGGAAAAGGAGCGTATCATTCCGCCCGATTTCAAGGTCACGCCGATGACCGGCCTGCTTCTCGTGCGCCCCCCGCGTACGGGGGGCGCGGCCGAACAAGCTGAAGCCCTCCTGCGTTGGGGAAGCACCTTCCAATCTGTCCTGGAGACCTCAGCTAATTTCGTCGCTTTCAAAGGCGGCAAGACGAAGTTAGGCCCTAATCTGCTCCCTGACCTTAGAGCGCCCGCCGCGCCCGCAGGCGCCCCCACAGAGTATTGGAATCTGACCCCCGGCGCGCGTCTCTCCGACGATAAGCTCTCATTTGTGTTGACGCCTACAGGCGAGATGGTGAATGCGACGTTCGTCATCCGAAAGGTACAACCAGGCGAAAACTACGCTCTCTTCTTTAGCTGCCGCAATGGCGATCTGAAAGGGGACCAGAGGGTCTATATTACAGCGACCAGCGCCGATGGAAAGTTGATTGACATCATTCCCAGTGGCGCTGGCTACCTCTGCCCACCATCCGCGACTTTGACCCCCCAGGCTTTTTCGTTTAAGGTCCCTGCGGGGGTGGCAGCCCTGGGGCTATGGCTGCGGGCGACGGGGATGGGTACCGCTGAGTACGCCACTATTGAGTTACGGCGACTTGAATAAGTCATGCGTATCGCCATTGATGCCCACATGGTGGGCACGCACGAGACAGGCAACGAGACTTACATCCTCAATCTCATCCGGGGGTTACAAGTTGTCGATGCTAAGAACAGCTATGTGCTCCTCACCGATGATGCGGACAGACTGCGTGAATGGGTCCAGCCGACGGATCGCTTCCACATTGTTCAGGTGCGTCCTGCTCAAGACTATGTGCGTATCCCCTTCGGGCTGCCCTGGACAACCTGGCGGCAGGGCGTCGACGTCTTGCATGTCACCTACAACGCGCCGCCCTGGTCGTCCTGTCCCACCGTTGTTTCCGTCCACGATGTCTCATTTGCCCTCTATCCTGACCAGTTTTCGCCACGAGACCGCTTGATTCTTTCGACCCTGGTTCCGTTGTCCATGCGCCGCGCCGCGCGGGTCATTACCCTGTCTAATACAGCGCGGCAGGACATTCTGGACCGCTATCACATTCCTGCGGGGCGGGTGGTGACTACGCCGCTGGCGGCGGCGGATGTGTTTCGACCTGTGGATGATGCAGGGACTCTGGACGCCGTCCTTAAACGCTATGCGATACCAGGTCCGTTCATCCTGGCGGTGGGCAATCTACAGCCCAGGAAGAATCTGGCTCGACTGTTGGAGGCCTATACACGCGTGCGGGCTACCAGTGGGGTAGGGCACAAGCTCGTCATTGTGGGCAAGGCCCAATGGCAGGAGTCACAGATTTTTGAGGCGGTTCGCCGGCTAGGGCTGGACCATGAGGTTATCTTCACAGGCTACGTACCGGATGAAGACCTGGTGCGGCTGTATAACGCGGCCACCGTTTTCGTCTATCCTTCGCTGTACGAGGGTTTCGGCCTGCCCCCCCTCGAAGCCATGGCCTGCGGGACGCCAGTGATCGCTTCCAATGTCGGCGCGATACGAGAGGTGGTCGCCGATGGCGGCCTGCTGGTCTCGCCCACGAATGTGGATGAACTCGCGGCGGCCCTGGTCCGTGTCGCCGGCGAGGTGGGGCTGCGCGCGGAGTTGGTCGAGCGGGGGCGCCAGCGGGCGAAAGACTTCTCCTGGCTGAGAACGGCTGAGACAACGCTGGCCGTTTACGAGACTATCGCGGTCACCTAATCGAATTGTGTGTTGGAAAAGGATTATGCCTTCTATCATGCCGACCCTAGCTCGCCTGTATCGGCAAGCCCGTTATGTCGCCTATTGGGCCATCGAGCCATTCGATGCCCTGTTTCGCCGCCTCAATCGTATCCCCCACTATCCTCCCATTCCTCTACGCCGCCATGTGGGTCTCTTGGGCGGCTTCGATGGGGTAGGCTTTGAGTTTGTGACGTATCTCAAACTTCTCATGGGGATGAAGCCGTCCGACTCGCTCTTAGATCTGGGCTGCGGCTGCGGGATGCTGGAGTTAGCCCTAGAGAGCGCGGGCTGGCGGGGCAGGCTGGTAGGTGTGGACATCCACGCGCCGTCTATCGGCTGGGCGCAGCGAACCTTATCAAAGCGGGTTCCCAGTTTCCAGTTTATTCACTCTGATATCTACAATCAGGACTACTGGCCCAGCGGCCAATTGACGGCCGACCAGTGGTTCTCTCAGTTCTCCAGTCATCGCTTTGAACTCGTCATTGCGATCAGTCTGTTTAGCCTTATGCTGCCTGTGGAGTTAGAGCTTTATCTGCGGGAGATTGCTCAACGCCTCGAAGCCGGTGGGCGCGGGTTGTTGACATTCTTTATCTTGAACGAACAGCAGGCTCAACTCGGAAGCCGTAATACGATTGCCTTTCTACCCGCCGCGCCTGGCTCGGTCTATTCCGTGCGCCGTCTCAATGCGCCTACCGCGGCTGTGGCGTACCATGAGGACTACCTGCGTCAAGTCTTTGAGCGTCATCAGTTGCGCCTGGTAGATCCCATCCGCTATGGGACGTGGACCGGGCGCGAGGATGGCCTTTCGTACCAGGACATTGTCATTGTCACGAAGGTCTAAAGGATACCGATGGTGAGAATTGCTATGTTGGGCACGCGTGGCGTGCCAGCGAGTTATAGTGGGTTCGAGACATGTGTCGAGGAGTTAGGCTCGCGCCTGGTGGAGCGCGGGCATGAGGTGATCGTCTACTGTCGTTCGCACCACATTACGTATGACCAGCCCTACTACAAGGGCATGCGCCTGGTCAAGCTGCCTACCCTTACCAACAAATATCTCGACACTATCACCCATACCTTTCTCTCCACCCTCGATCTCACCTGGAGGCGGGCCGACATTGCCCTGTTCTTCATTGCTGGCAATAGCCCGGTGACGTGGATCCCCCGCCTAACGGGTATCAAGAGCATTCTGAATGTGGATGGCCTGGACTGGAAACGCGAGAAGTGGCCGCCGCTCGCCAAGCGCTATATCCAGTTCGCCGAATACCTGGCGACCCTGTTGCCGGATGCCATTGTCACCGACTCGCGCATCGTGCAAGCCTATTACCAACACCAGTACCAGGCTGACTCAACCTATATCGCGTATGGTTCGGAGGTCGAGCCACGGCCGCCAGGCGACTATCTGCGGCGTTTTGGCCTGGAGCCGCGTCAGTACATCCTCTTCGTCGGCCGACTTGTGCCCGAGAATTGCGCCCATCATCTAGTGCAGGCGTTTAATGGACTGGGCACGCACTTCAAGTGCGTGATCGTGGGTGACGCGCCCTACGCTGAGGACTACAAGGCCGCGCTACACGCCGCCGCCGGGCCAAATGTTGTGTTTACCGGCTATCTCTTTGGCGAAGGCTATCGTGAACTCAACGCCAACGCTTATGCCTTCGTGGAGACCTCAGGGGTAGGCGGAACCCACCCGGCCTTGCTGGAGGCGATGGCGTTTGGGAACTGCGTGGTCGCTCATAACACGCCTGAGAACCTGGAGACGATAGGGCCGGCGGGCCTGAGTTATGATGGCCGGCGGGGAGCCGATGCGCTACGGCTGCGCCTGGCCGAGTTGATAGGGCGCCCGGCGATGGTTGCAGACTATCGTCAGCGGGCGACAGAGTGGGTTCGGCAGACCTATAGCTGGGGAAGTGTCACGGATGCCTATGAGGCTCTCTTTCAGGCAGTGTTGATGAAATAATGGCCTGCCCATAAGCGGACGCTTCGCCCAGAAGCCAGGCTTCGAACCCGAGGGCGGTGACAGGCAGCGCCTGGAGATAACGTCCAACAGCCTTCCCTTTGTGGGCTGTACGGCCTGTCTTGAGGAGGAGGCGCGCCAGCCGGATGGGAAGCACTGACAAAATGGTCCAGAGTAGCGCCTGCGCCGCTGACCAGTGCTCCAATTGGGCGCGCACGACGCCGAACTCCTGACCCCGACTGTAACGCTCTTGCAGATAGGTGCGCCAGGTGACAGGGTGGTCGTGACTGACGAGGGCGGCCGGCTCGAACCAGATCGTGTACCCCCGGTTGACCAACGCCCGCGTAAACAAATAATCACTGCAATACAGATCGTCTCTAAAATGCCCCACGGTCGTATACATCTCGCGCGTAAAGAGCAGATTGGCGGAGGCGGCCGAGCCTACCGGCCCTGGCGTGTGGTAGGGTAGGCCCCCATGGTACTTGCAGAAGTGGGCGCCCCAGTCAAGAAGCCCCTGTCGGTAACACGTCACTCCCCCGGCCACCGCCGCGCCCTGTTGCTGATGACAGGCCAGCAGGCGTGCCAGCCAATCTGTCGCGGCATAGACATCCGGGTCCAGGCTGACAAGTATCTCGCCCTGGGCAAACTGGATCGCTAGATTGCGCGCGGCGAAGGGTAGCAAGCGGCCTGAATGACGATGATAGCGGACTTCAGGGAAATCGGCCAGGATGGCCTGAGTGTGGTCATGGACGCTACTGTCAACAAGCACGATCTCGAAATCTTGCCAGGACTGGCCGCGTAAGGCCTGGAGGCAGCGCGAAAGCGTGGGATGCGACTCGTAGGCCGGTATGATGATCGACACAGAGGTCATACAGACTGGTCCGCGCTGGGGGAACCGCTCACTCGCTTGGTATTCATCTCGTACAGCAAAAAGGGGTGATCGGTCGGTGGTCGCCCGACTACCAGGCCGACGGCCTCGCCG
>JAHCIP010000145.1 GCA_026129165.1 Anaerolineae bacterium | reverse complement strand
CAGGAAGTGCTGGCCGTGTTGTAGATTCACAAAGCGGTATCAAAGTCCGCGGCCTAGAGCACGGATAAAGAGGATGTACGGATCAAGCTGCCCGCCCTAGCCGCGGGATGCCACCCTCGCCACGGCCAGGCTCAAATTCGTCCATCCTCCCTATCCGTGCTCTGTCATGGACGACTTTGTAATCGCCCTGGTAGACTCACTTTAAGTTGCCTCGGTGCGCCTATCTCATATAATAACGCCACCTGTGTTCATCCTTCCCGCACCACCTCTTCGAAAGGAGAATGGCATCATGTCGACTCGACAGATTGCCCTGGCCGCCGTCTTATTGGCTCTGGTCTTTATTGCCCATGCTTCGGGCCGCATCCTCCAGGTCGGCGGGGCGCAACTCGCGCCCAGCATCGGTGTCTACGTGTTCATGGCGCTTATCCTCGCGCCGAGCCTGGGCTGGGGGCCGCTGGTAGCCATTGGCCTGGGCGTCGGCATCCTGACCATGCTAGCGACGTCCAGCCCCTTCCCGCCGGCCAATATTCCCGGTCACGGTCTGGCATTCCTGCTGGCGGCGTATATGACCAAGATGTACACCGGCAAGAGCACCCGCGAGCTGACCACGACCCAGATGGTCACGATTGTTACCGTCTGCCTCCTCGTCTCGTGGACTCTCTTCTCCTCCATCTCGTGGTTCGGCCTGACCGGCTCGGGGCACGCCCTCCTCAGTCGCAACTTCAACGCCTTTAGCGCGCTGCCGTTGGGCCAGGGGCTGGTCGCATGGTGGATTTTCGGCTTTCTGACCATCGCCATCCCCACCCTGATCATCGCCCTGATTCTGACGCCCCTGTTGTACCGGGCCGTCCGTCCGGCGCTCGTGCGCCAGGGTATGATTGAGGCGGCGGCCTAAGCCGTACCCCCTCCCCCCCTCCCTCGCCGGGGGAGGGGAGGGCGGCAAGTGTCCTGGCCCGGAGCATGTGTGAGCGAGCCGATTATTGTCCTCCACGATGTCGTCTACCGCTATCCGACGAGCAAAGCCCCCATTCTGCGCGGTGTCAATCTGAGCCTATCGGCGGGCGAGTTTGTCGGCCTGGTCGGCAGCACCGGCGCGGGCAAGACGACCCTGGTTCAGACCTTCAACGGCCTGATTCCCCACTACACGCGCGGGACGCTGGAAGGCAGCGTCGTCGTGCACGGCCAGCCGACGCTCCAGAGTTCGGTGGTCGAGTTGTCGCGCCGCGTCGGGCTGGTTTTCCAGGATGCGGACGCCCAGCTTATCATGTCGACGGTGGAAGAGGAATGCCTGCTGGGACCGCTGAGCCAGGGCTATAGCCGCCAGGACGCGCGGCAGATGGCGCAACGTGTCCTGGACCTGCTGGAGATACCCCATCTGGCCCAGCGGCCGCCGCAGGCGCTCTCGGGTGGGCAGAAGCAGCGCGTCGCTATCGCGGCGGTCATGGTCACACAACCCGAGGTTCTCGTCCTGGACGAAGCGACTTCCGAACTCGACGCGCTTATGGTGCGCAAGATCTTCGAGATGTGCGACCGCTTCAACCGCGAGTTGGGGACCACGATTCTGATTGTGTCCCACGAGGTCGAACTGCTGGCCCAGTATGCCCGCCGCATCCTGCTCATGGACCAGGGCCGCCTTGTGGCCGACGGCCCGCCCCGCGAGGTGTTCAGCCAGCCAGAGCCATTTGAGGCGGCGGGCGTCCGCCTGCCCCAGATTACGCAAATCGCGCTGGACCTGCGCCGCTACATCGCCTGGCCGCGCCTCCCGCTGAGCGAAGAGGAGGCCGAAGCCGAACTCCGCCGCCTGGATCCAAATAAGGCAAGAGATCTTTAGACAGAATTTGCATCCTAGAATTCTGTCTAATTCAGGAGGTTTTAGCGCGGGAGAGGTGCGGTAAGTATAGGGGATAACGGACCAGCGGGGGCGTCGGTGTAGATGTCGCGGTGGCTGACGCGGTAGGCGTAGAAGTCAGGGTGGGCGTCTGACTCGCCCATATGGTAGCCGTCGTGGTCCGTGTCGGCTGGGTCGTCACCGATGGGCCGGGCGTTTGGGTCACCGGGGGCGGTGGGGAACCCACGAGCCTAGTGAGACCGCCGCCGCGTGTGCTAAACCAGCGGGTCCCATCCGGGGCGACCGCGATGGCGCTAATCACATTGCTACCCAGCCCTCCACCTGTCGTCTCGACGGTGTAGCGTGTCCAGGCCCCTGTGGCGGCCGCCCGTCGCGCCAGCCCGGTCGCCGTGCCTACCCACAGATCGCCGTCGCGGTCCACGGCCAGGGCGCGGACATCCTCGGAGGGCAAATTCCCACTAGTGGCACTGAAGTGCTGCCAGCGCGACGCCTCCGGCGCGGGTTCGTCGTAGCGGCTGACACCGCCCGCTCGCCCGCCGGCCGGATCCGGCGCGTACCCAATCCAGAGAACACCGCTGGTCTCACGCGCCAAACTGGTGACATAATTGTTGGGTAGCCCGGAGTTGGCAGTGGTCAGCATGGAGCGCAGGCGAGTGGCCGTGTTGCCGACGCTAAAAACGCCGATGCCCCCACCAAAGGTGCCCACCCAGGCGCGGGAGATGCTCGCGTCTCCGACAATGGCGCGCGTGTCGTTGGCCCCCAGGCCATCGGCGGTGGTAAAGAGACGGTTGAGGCTGGTCTGGTACATGGCCCGCGTCCCGTCCGGGTGGCCGAAGAAGTGGGTCGCGCCGACGAGGTAGATCGCCTGGGTGCTGCTGCGAGGTGTGTTCCACCCCACGCGAAACTCCCAACTGGGGGGTTTCAATGGGCAGAAGGTGCTGAGTCCCTGGTCTGTCCCGATCATGACCCGGCCACGGGGCAAGACAAAGATGGCCTGCACGGTGTTGCTTGCCAGGCGCGTGTCGGGTGTCGTGGTGGTGACGGTGTTCCAGCGCGCGCCGTCCCAATAGCCCAACCCCGCGCCGTGGGTGCCGACCCATACGGACTGGCCCATGGGCGAGTCGGCTACGATACAGGGCGGCTCAATTCCCGTCGGGACAATATTCGCGGTGGCGACGGTCAGCAAGTCGTTGGAGGGCAAACCGTCGGCGGTCGTGATGCGGGTCCAGCCAGACTGGGTGGACGCGTTGGTGGGTGAGTGGGTAGTGAGTGGTTCAGGCGTAGGCGCAGGCGGTAGGGCGAGAGGTGCGCTACTCTGCACAGACGGCTTAGGGGTGGGTGAGTAGGTGGCAGCCCCGCCCTGGCACGCGCTCAGAACAAGGGCAAGGAGTATAATTAACAGGCGACGCACACGGACTCCTTGTGGATCGGGGGTTCAGAATAGATTGTACTCCGATTCGTGTTGCAGGTGTGTGCGCCAGGTGCAAACAGAGTGTAAAATCAGGAGGCTGGCGTGAGCCAACCGACCATTGAACTCAAAGAGGTGGGTTTCGCCTACCGCAAACGCGACTTTGTGCTGCGCAATGTGGACCTGACCATTGAGCGCGGCGAGTTCACCGCGCTGATTGGCAACAATGGCTCGGGCAAATCCACCCTGATGAAGCTCATCCTGGGCCTGCTGAAGCCGACGCATGGCCGCGTCCTAGTCGAAGGTGTGGACACGCGCTCGGCCAAAGTCTCGCAGTTGGCGCGGCGCATCGGCTTTATCTTCCAGGACCCCAACGACCAACTCTTTGCCAACTCCGTCCAGGAGGAGATCGAGTTCGGCCTGAAAAATCTGGGTCTGACCGCTGCCGAGATAGGGGCAAGGGTCGAGGCGACGCTGGAGCAGTTCGGGCTGGTCCAGCAGCGCGACATGTTCCCGCGCTTCCTGTCGCGCGGCGACAAGCAGAAGGTATGCATCGCCAGCGTGGTCGCCATGCAGCCGTCTATCCTCCTGCTGGACGAACCGACGACCGGCCAGGACCACCGTGATGCCCGCCAGATTCTCGACCTGGCGACGGCGCTCAATGCCCAGGGCATCACCATCCTTCTGGTGACCCACGACCTGATCAACGTGGCGGAGTTCGCCCGGCGCGTCATTGTCCTCAACAACGGCGACATTCGGCGCGACGGCCCGACGGCTGAGGTGATGAGCGATCTCGACCTGCTCCACGACTGCCACCTCGCCCCGCCGCCCAGCGTCGCCCTGAGCCTGCGCTTGCGGGACGCCGGCTGGCCGCTGGCCCTCAGCGCCGGGCAGTTTACGGCCCATGCTCGTCAGCGGCTGGGCCAGGAGGCGGAGGTGTGATGCTCGAAGAACGCGGCCGGCTCACCCACGTCGACTCGCGGGTCAAAATTCTGTGGCTCCTGGCGACGCTGGTCGCGGGCCTGATCTTTGTCTCGCCCGCCGCGCTGGCCTTCATCCTGGCGAGCATCATCCTGGTCGCCCTGGCAGGCGGCGTGCTGGGCGATACGGCGAACCGAATGCGCGGGCTGGTGACGATTATCCTGGTTATCGGCCTGATTTTGGGGCTGACCGTCCCAGGCGAGACGCTCTTCACCCTGATTCCCCCCTTCGTGCCGGTCATCGGCGGCTCGCTGCCCATCAGCCTGGAAGGTCTGCAACTGGGCCTGGTGTCCAGCCTGCGCATCCTCGTCTTCGCGGCGCCTATCCTCATCGTCACCATGACCACCAACAACTCCGACCTGATTCGGGGTCTGATGTGGTATCGCCTGCCGGCGGACTACGCGCTGATGATTACCCTCGCCCTGAACTTTGTGCCCGTCTACATCGGGGAGTTGGAACGCATCGCCGATGCCCAGAAGGCGCGGGCGCATTCGTTGGTGGACCAGGGGTTTATTGGACGGATGCGCGGCATGGTTCCCATCTTCGTGCCCCTGACGCTCAATGCCGTGGACCGCGCCGACACCATCGGCAAGGTGCTGGAGATGCGCGGCTTCAGCCGGCGGCAGCTTCGTCTGGAGTTCGACCGCCTGAACCGCGCCAGTTGGACCTTGCTGTTGGTCTCGCTGGTTCTGCTCCTCGCCGCCCTGGCGACCTTCGCCACCGGCCGCGACTGGCTCGCTTTCTGGCTGCCAGGCGGTTCGTGAGTACAATTGGGGGTACTTTTGTTGAGGAGAACGTTATGGCCGAACAACTGGCCTCGCGGACGCGGGGCCTCACCTTTGAAGAATTCCATGTCGGTGACGAAGCCCAATCGGTCGGGCGCACCATCACCGAAACGGACATCGTCCAATTCTCGTACCTGACCGGCGATTGGACGCAGTTGCACAGCGACGTCGAGTTCGCCGCCAAGACGCCCTTCCAGGCCCGTATCGCCCACGGCCTGCTCGGCTTGAGCATGGCGTCAGGCCTGGTGGCGCGGCTGGGGGTCATCGAGGGCACGGCGCTAGCGTTCCGAGGCGTCGACAGCTGGAAGTTTAGCCGCCCCATTTTTATTGGCGATACGGTCCATGTGACCACCAAAGTCAGCGAAACCAAGGCCATGCCTCGGCTGGGCGGCGGCCTGGTGACCATGGAGGTGGCGGTGGTCAACCAGAAGGGCGAGGTGTGCCAGCGCGGGGTCTGGGAGGTCCTCATCCGAAGCGGAGCGACCACGCCGTGACTCAGCTTGCCCCGCGCCTGGTCTGCCTGACCATCCCTACGCCTTTCGAGGTCGGCCCAGTCAACGTCTACGTCATCGAGGGCGAGCCGCTGACGCTGATTGACGCTGGCCCCAAGACCGAGGAAGCCTGGACCGCCCTGCGGGCCGAATTGGCTGCTCACGGCTATCGGCTCTCAGACATTGAACAGATCGTCCTGACCCACGCCCACCTCGACCATTATGGCCTGCTGAACCGCGTTGTCGCCGTCAATGGCGCGCCTGTCTACGCCCACCCCCGCAGCGTGTGGTGGCTGGCCGATACACCGGCCGAGTGGCAGCGGCGGGTGGATTTCTACCGCGACCTGTGGATTCAGTGCGGCGTGCCAGCCGACAAGCTGGCCGCCATGCGCCACCTGTCCGAGTTGGGGGTCCAGTTCGCGGAGTCGCTGCCCGCTGAGGCCCAGGTGCGCACGGTGGACGAGGGCGACACGTTGACGATGGGCGGCCTGACGTGGCAAGTGCTCCACACCCCCGGCCACGCTGGCAGCCACATCTCGTTCTACGAACCGCAGTCTCGCCATATGATCGCTGGCGATCATCTTCTGCTCAAGATTTCGTCCAACCCCCTGTTGGAGCCACCTATTGGCGTCCAGCAGCGCGCCCGCAGCCTCGTGGACTACATCGCCTCGCTCAAGCGCGTGGCTGCCCTGGACGTCTCGGTCGCCTGGCCGGGCCACGGCCCGCCCATCTACGACCACCGCTCGCTCATCGCCACGCGCCTGGAGCACCACGCCACGCGCTCGGCCTATATCGCCTCGCTCCTGGCCGACGGCCCGCTGACGGCCTACGAGCTATGTATGCGTCTCTTCCCCAAACTGCCCCTCGGCCAGCTTTTCCTAGGGCTATCAGAGGTTATCGGTCACCTGGACGTGCTGGAGCTTGAAGGCCGCGTGGGCCAGAATCCAGCGGACGACGGGGTGGTCCGCTATCACCTGCGGCCAGCCGCCTGACTCATCGGGTCAACCTCCCGAAGGTTTCCAAACCTTCGGGAGGTTGTAGTAAGGAGCAACGATGCTAGTTCCCAACCACCTGCGGTGTGAGTACCGCCGCGACCCGCTTGGCCTGGACATCACCGCGCCGCGCCTGTCCTGGACGCTGGAATCGGGCGATCGGGGTCAGACCCAACGCGCCTATCACGTCCTGGTGGCGGACTCGGAAGCGGACCTGGCGGCCGACCGGGGGACGCTGTGGGACAGCGGGCGCGTCGAGTCAGGCCAGTCGGCCCATGTAGTTTACGCAGGCGAGCCGCTTCAATCGGGGCAGCGGTGCTGGTGGAAGGTGCGCGTCTGGGACCAGGCCGGGCACACGGCCGGCTACAGCCAGCCGGCCGTGTGGCAGATGGGGCTGCTGGACCCGTCGGATTGGCAGGCGCAGTGGATCTCCCTCCCGACAGACTCGGACAACGAGATGGGCATGCGCCCGGCGCCCTATTTTCGCCGCGTCTTCGCCGCCGATAGGCGTGTCGTCCGCGCTACGCTATACGCCGCTGCCAAGGGCTTGTACCGACTGCGTCTCAATGGGCAGTCGATTGGCGCGGATGTCCTGACGCCGGACTGGACGGACTATCGCCAGCGCATCATCTACAACACCTACGATGTCACGGACCTTATGCAGAGTGGCGACAATGTCCTGGGCGCCATCCTGGGCGACGGCTGGTACTGCGGCTATGTCGGCTTCCACGGGCTGCGCGACCATTACGGCGACCGTCCTCACCTGTTGGCCCAGCTTCACCTGGAACTGGAGGGTGGGAGTGCGGTCGTTGTTACCACGGACGAACGGTGGAAAGGCGCGACCGGCCCCATCCTGTACTCTGACATGCTCATGGGCGAAGCCTACGACGCCCGCCGCGAGACGCCGGGCTGGGACAGCCCAGGCTTCGACGACGCGGCCTGGCGGCCGGTGTCGGTCGCGCCGAACCAGGACCGCCTGGTGGCGCAAAGCGCGGAAACGGTCCAGGTGGTCGAACGCCTCCCCGTCCAGGCCGTGACACAGCCGGGTGGCAATGTGACGGTTTACGACCTCGGTCAGAACTTCGCCGGCTGGATCCGCCTTCGCGTCCGGGGGCAGGCGGGGCAGCGAGTGCAACTCCACTATGGCGAGGTTCTCCACCGCGATGGAACGGTCTACACCAGGAACCTGCGCAAGGCCCGCGCCGTGGACACCTACATTCTCAAGGGCGAGGGCGAGGAAGTCTGGGAGCCTCACTTTACCTACCACGGCTTTCGCTATGTCGAACTCGACGCCTATCCCAACACTGTCCAGGCCGATATGGAAGCGGGCTGCGTCGTCTATTCGGCCCTGACGGAGACGGGCGAATTCGAGTGTTCCAACCCGATGGTCAACCAGTTGTGGCGCAACATCCTGTGGGGGCAGCGCGGCAACTTCGTCAGCGTGCCCACCGATTGTCCCCAGCGTGACGAACGGCTCGGCTGGCTGGGTGACGCTCTGGCGTTTGGTCCGACCGCCTGCTACAATATGGACGCGGCTGCCTTTTTCACGCGCTGGCTGGTCAATGTCGAGGACGCCCAATCGGAGGCGGGCGCCTTCCCCGATGTCGCGCCGCGCCTAGTCGCCCTGACGGATGGGGCGCCGGGTTGGGGTGATGCAGGCGTTTTTATCCCCTGGACCCTCTATCAGTTCTACGGCGACACGCGTCTCATCGAGCAATTCTATCCCGCCATGATGCGCTGGATGGACTATCTGTACGAGGCGAACCCGCGCTGCCTGCGTACCGAGCGTCTGAACAAGAACTATGGCGATTGGGTGTCGCACACGTCCGACACCCCCCGCGACGTGCTGGCGACCGCGCTGTGGGCCTTCGACGCGCATCTGATGGCCGAGATGGCGCAGGTGATAGGCCGCGCTGAGGACGCCGAACGCTATGCCGCGCTGTGCGACACCATCAAACGCGCCTTCAACGACGCCTATGTCTCGGCCGATGGGCGCATCCAGGGCGATACGCAGACCTGCTACGCCCTGGCGCTCCAGATGGACCTGCTGCCAGAAGAGCTACGTCCATTAGCTGCCCGCCACCTGGCGGACGATATCGAACGGCGCGACTGGCATCTCTCGACCGGGTTTCTGGGCACGCCCTTTTTGCTGCCAGCGCTGAGCGAGGCAGGGTACGCCGAGGTCGCCTATCGCCTGCTGACCCAGGATACGGTGCCATCGTGGGGCCACATGATTCGGCAGGGCGCGACGACGATCTGGGAACGGTGGGACGGCCTGCGGGCCGATGGGAGCCTGTTTGACCCGGCCGAGCCCACATTTATCCACCCTGTCATGGGGCCGGTCGCCGGCATGAACTCGTTCAACCATTATGGACTGGGGTCGGTCGGGGCGTGGCTCTACCGCTACGTCGGCGGTATCCAGGTCAATGCTGCCGCCTCCGACGATCAGCGCATCGTCATCCGCCCCTATCCAGGCGGCGGGCTGACCTATGCGCGGGCGAGCTACGAGGCGCTCTACGGTCCCATCGAGAGCGAGTGGCGGCTGGAGGACGGGCAGTTCCGGCTCACGGTCTCGATTCCCGCCAACACTACCGCCACGGTCTATCTACCCACTGTTAATCGAGCCGAGGTTTGGGAGAACGGCCAGCCGGTCGAGCAGGTGGCGGAGGCGCGGGTCATCGGTCACGAGGATGGCTATACGGTGCTGGCTGTTGAGTCAGGGACGTATGATTTCACCTGTTTCGCCCCCTCTGGAAGAGGGCCGGGGTGAGGGGGTCAGCGCGTAAGTCCTATAGCTATAGGACTTACCCACTTGGGTTGTGGCGCAGGCTTTCTAGCCTGTGCAGGCAGACTAGAAAGTCTGCCCCACGGCTGCAAATGCGTAAGTCCTATCTCAAATTAGGAGAGGGGACTGGCTGGCGAGGAGCGACTCATGTTTAAATACGTCAACTATGGCTGGGACGACGAGTACGCTCGTCAACTCGATCCGGTCGAGCGCCTGGTGTATCGCTCGAACCTGCTCGGCGGGGACCAGCGTATCACGAATACGGGCGGCGGCAACACGTCATCGAAGCTGACGGAGACTGACCCACTGACCGGCGAGCCGGTCGAAGTGCTGTGGGTCAAAGGGTCAGGCGGCGACCTGCGCACGGCCAAACGCGAGAACTTCTCGTCGCTGTATATGGATAAGCTGCGCGGCCTGCAACGCCACTATCACCACGCGCCCCTGCGCGGTCCCAAAACGCCCATTGAAGACGAAATCGTCGGCCTCTACAGCCACGCGACGTTTAACCTCAACCCGCGTCCCTCGTCCATTGACACCCCCCTGCACGCCTTCGTCCCCTATCAGCATGTAGACCACATGCACCCCAACGCCGTCATCGCTATTGCCGCCGCCAAACACTCGGAACGGCTGACCCGCGATGTGTACGGGGATGACGTGGTCTGGACGGCCTGGCAGCGCCCCGGTTTCGACCTCGGCCTGAAACTGGAGGATATCGTGCGCGAGCACTCCCAGGCCAAGGGGGTCATCCTCGGCGGTCATGGGCTCATCAACTGGGCCAACGACGACAAAGCCTGCTACGAGTTGACGCTGAGCCTCATCGAGCGGGCGGCCGAGTACATCGAGGCGCACGACAAGGGCGAGCAGACCTTCGGCGGGCAGAAATATCAAGCCCTGGACGAAGCCCGCCGCCACGCCGTGTTCGCCCAGATTCTGCCCTGGCTGCGCGGGCAGGTGAGCCAGTATAAGCGTTTCGTCGGCACGGTTCAAGAGGACGAGACCATCCTGCGCTTCGTCAACAGCCACGCCGCGCCGCGCCTGGCCGCCCTGGGCACGTCGTGTCCCGATCACTTCCTTCGTACCAAGATCAAGCCGCTTTACGTCGCCTGGAACCCCCAGGCGGAGGATGTGGCGGCGCTTAAGGCTAAGCTCAGCGAGGGTCTGGCCCAGTACCGCGCCGACTACGCGGCGTACTATGAGCAGCACAAGCATCCCGATTCGCCGGCCATGCGCGACCCCAACCCGACGGTGATTCTGATTCCGGGCTTGGGCATGATCGCCTGGGGCAAGGACAAGAGCGAGTCGCGGGTGACGGCTGAGTTCTACAACTGCGCCATCGAGGTCATGCGCGGCGCGGAGGCTATTGACGAGTATACGGCCCTCCCGCTGCAGGAGGCGTTCGACATCGAGTACTGGCTGCTGGAAGAGGCGAAGCTCAAACGGATGCCGCCGGAGAAGGAACTGGCGCGGCAGGTCATCGCCGTGGTCGGAGCGGGGAGTGGGATTGGCCGCGAGGTCGCACTGCGGTTGGCGCGAGAGGGGGCGCACATCGTCAGTGTGGACCTGAACGGCGCAGCGGCCCAGGCGACGGCGGACGCCATTACCGCCAAACACGGCCTTGGCATTGGGGTGGCGGGGAGTGGGATTTCGAATTGCGGCCCGGCTATCGGGCTGCCGGCCGACATCACGCGCCGCGAGAGCCTGCGGGCCATGCTAGACCAGATACTGCTGGCGTATGGCGGGCTGGACGCGGTGGCGGTGACAGCTGGCATCTTCGTCTCGCCCGACACAACAGGGCATATCCCCGACGACAAGTGGGCGCTGACGTTTGCTATCAATGTGACAGGGCTGTACCTGGTGGCCGACGAGGCGGCGCAGGTGTGGCAGGCGCAAGGGCTGCCGGCGAAGCTTGTGCTGACCACGTCGGTCAATGGCGTCGTCCCTAAGAAGGGCAGCCTGGCCTATGATACGAGCAAGGCGGCGGCGGACCATCTGGTGCGGGAACTCGCCATCGAGCTGGCGCCGTTGGTGCGGGTCAATGGCGTGGCCCCGGCGACGGTCGTCCAGGGCAGCGGCATGTTTCCGCGCGACCGCGTCATCGCCTCACTAGCGAAGTACGCGATTCCTTACTCGGACGACGAGCCGACGGAGACACTGACCCAGAAGCTGGCCCAGTTCTACGCCAACCGCACCTTGCTCAAGCGGCCCATCACACCCGCCGACCAGGCCGAAGCGGTCTTCCTCTTGCTCACCCAACGCCTGGCGCAGACGACGGGCCAGATCATCAACGTGGACGGCGGCCTCCATGAGGCATTCCTGCGCTAGGGCGCTATCAAGCGACGTCCTCGGAAGGGCGCGGGGCTGAAGCCATCGCGCTACTCAAGCCAAGCCCTGACGGGCTGAAACCTGGCCCCAGCGGGGCTCCGCCTGGCTGGCGCGGGGCGCCTGCCCTCCGCATGGAGGGTTAGGCCCGCGCACTACACCGAATAGGTTCCCTGATTAAGCACTAGGGAAGGGGGACGGGGGGGTAGGTAAGTACTCTACTCCCTACAGTGTAATCACCTGATCTGGCGGGTTGCCCGCCAGGGCGGCGTAGAGGTCCGGGAAGCAGCCGACGTGAACGCCGGCGACCGTGCCCGTGGTCCGGCAGTTGCCGGGTTCGCCCTCGGCCAGCCCGCGCTCCAGGGCGCATTGGTCGCACATCATGAGCAGGATACTCTGCTCCTCGGCCACGCGGGCCAGGCGCTCGCCAATGGGGTCGCCCGCCCGCAGGATGTAGTTGTTGTCGTCGAAGAACATCATACCGACGACCTGGGCGCCGTGCCGCCCCTCTTCGAGCTGGGGCAGAATCATCTTGCCGAGTTTATAGCTGGCCGTGTGGCCCGATGTACTGAAGACATACGCGACTTTCATGCTCTGGTTCCTTTGGAATTTGGTGGTGCGAGGGATAAACAGCAGAGGAAAGGATAACTGCTCTTGGGCACAGGGTCAAGCGCCCACGGAACCTTGTCAGCGAGACGAGCCAAAGGTTAGGGAACGATGGTCAAACAAGCCCCCGCTTGAGGTGCGTTGTATTGTCCGGTCGTCTCGAATAAGCCGTAGCTGCGATAGTGAACTAGGGGCACGACCGGAAATTGATTCCATGAGTAGCCGGCCTCCTCATAATTCGTCGCAACAATGACACCGTTCGGAATAGCAGCATCCACCTCAAAGGCTCCGCCGCCTGTTCGCTCTCTATTAAAACGTGCGATGGACTCTTCTACGACGGAAACATCAACCTCGCCCACCCTCCATTGTTCCACCGTGCTGCGCCTGATAGCACTAGGACAGAGAACCATGAAGTACAAGGGCAAACTATCTGGTCTACCATTACAATTGTTATTCGTCCATGAGTTCAAGCCTGAAGCGCCAGAAGTCGGCTCGAAATCGTCAATGCACCCTACATACGAACCCAAGACGTTGTTGGCCTGAAACGTATTGTAGCGTGGTACCTCGAGGATATTCATCTCGTCATTACCGACGGTTTTGATGCCATACCAGCCGGTGATGTAGTTATCGCGAACCAAATTGCGCAAAGCCAGTTTGTCATCATCGAGGCTGTCCTGGCAGATAGCTAAGCCCGCGGGGTGGTTACCAAATGGGCCTCCCCAACAGGCCGGGTGATTCGATTGCAGAGGATCAGCGTCAAAAGGATGGTGGATCTCATTAGTCGCTACTGTCCATTCGCTCGCTGAGTATAGACTTACGGCTGTCCACGCCGCGTTGTCATGTACTATATTGTCCTCAAATACTCCCCCCCAGACCCTATCCACGTCCAGGGCTGGCCCACCGTTGTGGCGTATTGTGTTACGACGAATATGAGGCATGTAGCGCGCAGGTAAAATGTTCTCCTGTGATTTAACAGCGTAAATCCCAGAACCTGCCACGCCACTGTGACAATGATACCCATTGTCCTCGATTATACTGTCCTCGATCACCATCCCTGGTCCGGCAATCGCTATACCGTCACACAAAGCGTTCTTAACAGTCATAAACTGAATAGTCATCCCATTCGCACCTAGGCCAAACGTGCTGAGGTTAGCCGCATCAATGGTGAAGTTAGAGACTTTAACATTAACACTGCCATTGCTATGAACTACAGCCTCTCGGTCATTGCGTGTCCCATTTCCTATCCAGGGTGATCCCGCTCTCAATACAGTGGTATCTTGCCCCCTCCCTCTAAGTTCGTGGCCGGCTTTTAAGCTAATCTGGCGATTTGTTGTCCACTCGCCCGGCTGGATTTCCACGCATCCATATTCATCTACCGCGGCTTGGAGGGAAATTTGCTCTGACCAGGCGAAGCAGTGCTGTTCAATAAAAGGTAAGTAGACAAAAAACTCGTTGGAGGATAAGGCAGGCTGTGTCTGGAGAGATGTAGCAGGGCCAGGTAGATTCGATGTTGTGTCTGCTGCCGCTTGGGGCGATAAGAATAAAGTAACGCTTGCCATGAGGACAGATAGAAGCACAAAGGTCGCGAGACGAATTGGCATATCGTTTCCTCCTCCCTACGCGTTCGAAGCGCCTTCACCAGCGCCTCGCGCATCGAGTCTTCATCCATATAGAGACGGATCTTCATCCTGTTCGCTGTCGCGCGTGAACATGCTGCCGTTCCAATTCTTCAACGGCAGCTTCCTCCGCCGCTAAATCTGCCTCAATCTCATCCCGGTTGGCGTGATAGTACGTCAAGGCTGCGTAGACCTGGGCCAGAGTGAGATGAGGGATTTCGTCCGCAATCTCCTCCGGGCTTAACCCCATCTTGTACCAAGTGGCAATGCGTCGAACCGTGACGCCTGTGCCAGCGATATGGGGACGCCCTCGACGGATGTTAGGCGAACGGGTAATGAGCGGACCAATGTCTGCCGTCGTCCTCATAGGCCTTTCCTTTTCTCTCGATAAGCTCAACCTGCCCTAAGTATAAGCTGACCCAGGCGGTGGTCAACCTGTTCGCCCCTTCCAGGTGTTCC
>JAHCIP010000144.1 GCA_026129165.1 Anaerolineae bacterium | reverse complement strand
GCGCCGGCCTCTTCGTCCAGTCCAACGGCACAGTCGTCCAGACCGGCCTCAACCCCGACCTGGTGCGGCGCGGGGTCATCCTGTCCTCGGTGGCCGAGGCCGTCCAGAGCCAGCCGGATTTGGTCCGGAAGTACCTGGGCCACGTCGTTATGGCGGCCGAGGGCAAGCTCGAAGCCCTCAACACAGCCTTTTGGAGCGGCGGCCTGTTCCTGTACGTCCCGCGCAACGTCATCATTGAAGAGCCAATCCAGGTCATCTTCTACGCCGACGCGCCGGGAGGGAGCGTGTTCCCCCGCTCGCTGATTGTGGCGGAGGAAAGCGCGGCGGTGACGATCCTCGAAGAGTACATCTCGCCGCACACGGACGCACCGCTGCTGGCTGTGCCCGTGAGCGAGGTCATGGCGGGTGAGAACTCACAGGTGAAGATCGTCCACCTCCAGAACTGGGGGCCGAACGTGACCACCTTCGTCACCCAGCGCGGCGATGCGACCAAGAATGCGTCGGTCGGCTGGACACTCGGCCACCTGGGGGCGAAGCTCATGCGTTCCTATACCGAAACGCGGTTGATGGGCGAGGGCGCGACGACCGAGATGCTGGGCGTCCAGTTTGGCACGGGCCAGCAGCACCACGACATCTACACCCTGATGAACCACATCGCCCCCCTTACCGACGGCGACCTGCTGTTCCGAGGCGTGCTGCGTGACGAGGCGCGGAGTGTGTTCGAGGGGCTGATCAAGATTCACCCAGGTGCGCAGGACTCCAACTCCTACCTCCACGACAACACGCTGCTGTTGAGCAAGGCGGCCCGCGCCGACTCCATCCCCAGCCTGGAAATTGAGGCCAACCAGGTGCGCGCCTCGCATGGCGCGACGGTCAGCCACGTGGATGAGGACTGGGTGTTCTACCTGCGTACACGCGGCCTGTCCTACCAGGAGGCCATTCGCACCATCGTGGACGGCTTCTTCGCGCCCATCATGCAGCGCATCACGCTGCCGAGCGTCCGCAATCGCCTCCGCGCCGCCTTCGACGAGAAGATGGACGCCGGGCAGATGGCGTGGGAAGGCTCGGACGAGCTAACGTTTGACGATGAAGAGTAGGAGGAGTGTTATGACCAGCCAGGCCCCCGTCCTCGAATACGCCGAGTTCGCCCACCCCGAAGTGCTCGTCAGCACGCAGTGGGTCGCCGAGCATCGGCATGACCCCAAGGTTCGCCTCGTCGAGTCGGATGAGGACGTGCTGCTGTACGAGATTGGTCACGTTCCTGGCGCGGTGAAGATTGACTGGCACACCGATCTCCAGGACCCGGTCCGCCGCGACTACCTGGACCGCGCCCACTTCGAGCGCCTGCTGTCCGAGAAAGGCATCGCCACCGACACGACGGTCGTGTTCTACGGCGACAAGAATAACTGGTGGGCGTGCTATGCCTTCTGGGTGTTCAAGCTATTTGGGCACGCCGATTGTCGGGTTATGGATGGGGGCCGCACCAAGTGGGTGGACGAAGGTCGCCCGCTGACCAAGGAGGTCCCCGCTTACCCGGCGACTCACTACCAGGCGGCCGAGCGCGACGACCGTAAGATCCGCGCCTTCCGCGACGACGTGATGCAGCACATCCACGGCCGCCGACCGCTGGTGGATGTCCGTTCGCCGCAGGAGTACTCCGGCGAGTTGCTTCACATGCCGGGCTATCCCCAGGAGGGCGCGCTGCGCGGCGGCCATATCCCTGGCGCCAAGAGCGTGCCGTGGGGCCGCGCCGTCCGTCCCGATGGCACCTTCAAGTCGGCCAACGATCTGCGCGCCATCTACGAGCAGGAGCAAGGGCTGTCGAGCGACAAGGACGTGATCGCCTACTGCCGCATCGGCGAACGGTCCAGCCACACCTGGTTTGTCCTGACCTACCTCCTCGGCTACCCCCAGGTCCGCAACTACGACGGCTCGTGGACGGAGTGGGGCAACTTGGTCGGCGCGCCGATTGAGAAGTGACGGGTGGCGGGTGACGAGTGAGCCTTATTCCTCACTCGTCACCCCCTTCAACGGCAGAACGCTTTGCTATCTCACTCTAAAAGGCTGCCGTGATGAGCTACTCGGTCGAATGGGATCCCGTCAAAGCCGCGCAGAACCTACAGAAGCATGGGGTCAGTTTCGAGGAAGCCGAGACAGTGCTGGATGACCCCTTATTGCAAACCTACCCTGATGAGGCCCACTCAGGCGAGGAAGAGCGTTTGATTAGCATCGGCGTGTCCTCAAGAGGCCGTATCCTGGTTGTCATTCACACTGAACGAGGCGACCGTCTTCGCATCATAAGTTGTCGAAGAGCTACCGCATCAGAAAGGCGAGATTATGCAGCAGGAGATGGTCGAAGCTGATGTCGCTGAACAGGACGAGATGCTTGCTGAGTACGATTTCAGTAAGATGAAAAACGGTGTACGTGGCAAGTACTATAAAGCCAGGCGCGAAGGCTATACCGTAAAAATCAACCACGAAGATGGCGCCGTCGAGTATCACCATTACAAGCCCCTGGAGGGGACGGTCGCCATTGATCGCGATGTGCGGGAGTACTTCCCCGATGCGGAAGCCGTGAATAACGCTCTGCGTGGTCTCATCGCCCTAATCCCTAAGAAACACGAACACCAGCCGCTTGAAGAGACAGACCCGGCCCAAGCGGAACCGGAGTTGGTGGGACAATAGACTATTTAAGGTAGAGGATAGCCGTGCTTTCCCGACAAGATTACATTGACTTTCTCCTGGACCACTATCAGAACCCGCGTCACCACGGCAAGATCGAGAACGCGGAGGTCGTGCGCCCCGGCGGCAACCCCGGCTGTGGCGATGTCATCACGCTCTACCTCAAGGTAGACCCCGAGACGGAGAAGCTGAGCGAGCTGACCTTCGAGGGCGAGGGCTGCACCATCAGCCAGGCGTCGACGTCGGTGCTGACCGAGATGGTCGAAGGCATGACCCTGACTGAAATCGAGGACATGGGCCACGATGACCTGCTCGACACACTGGGCCGCGACGTCGTGATGTCCCGCCCGCGCTGCGCCATGCTCTCCCTCGACACCCTCAAGAGCGCGGTGCGCGAGTACCGCCAGCAGCAGCGGCAGGCCGAGGCGGCCAGGGGCGAGTAACCAGAGATGGAGCACAGGCGGAGGGGATCAAAGTAGTGGCCGCGCAAGTCAAAGTTCGCTACACACCGCAAGAGTACCTCGCCCTGGAACGCCAGGCCGAGTTCAAAAGTGAGTACATGCGGGGCGAGATCTTCGCCATGGCCGACGCAGGCGAGGATCATAACCTCATCGCCGTCAACATCGTCAGTGAACTCCGCAATCAACTCAAGGGCCGCCCCTGTCGCGTCTATCCCAGCGACATGCGCGTGTGGCTTCCCGCCTATGAGAAGTACACCTATCCCGACGTTACCGTAGTCTGCGGGGAAGCCCAGTTCCAGGATGCGGTCCGCGATACACTCCTCAATCCGACAGTCATCATCGAGGTACTGTCACCTTCGACCGAGAAGCATGATCGCCGCAAGAAGTTTGAGTCTTACAAATCACTTTCATCAGTGACCGATTACATTCTTGTCGCTACGGACGAAGCCCTGCTGGACCATTTTGTGCGGCAGCCACACGAGCAGTGGCTGCTGACGACGGCGCGTGGCCGCGATAGTCAGCTTCCCATCACCAATATCGGCTCCACGCTCTGGCTCTCAGAAGTATACGACAAAGTGGACTTTGCCGCTGACTAGACCCTGGATCCGCATCAACCTCCCGAAGGTTCCGAACCTTCGGGAGGTTAGGAACGATAACGAGGCTTCTGTATGGCTACACCTGTGATGTCCTACGACCCGACCGACCTCCTCGACGTGGAGCGCATCCGCGCCGACTTCCCCGTTCTCCAGCGCCAGGTCAACGGAGTGCCCTTGATCTACCTAGACAACGCCGCGACCTCGCAGAAGCCGGCGGTGGTCATCCAAGCCATTGAGAACTATTACAAGAGCTACAACGCCAACGTCCATCGCGGTGTCCACGCGCTGAGCGAGGAGGCGACCGCCGCCTACGAGGGCGCGCGTAAGAAGGTCGCCAAGTTCATCAACGCGCGGTCGAGCCGTGAGGTCATCTTTACCCGCAACGCGACCGAGGCCATCAACCTGGTCGCCTATAGCTGGGGCAGCGCCAACGTCAAGGCCGGCGACGAGATTATCATCACCGATATGGAGCACCACTCCAATATCGTCCCCTGGCAATTGCTGGCCGAACGGACAGGCGCCAAGCTCCACTTCATCCCCGTCACTGACGAGGGCTATCTCGACCTGGCCGCCTACGACGCCCTGCTCAACGAGAGGACGCGGCTCGTCGCCTTCACCGGCATGTCCAACGTTCTCGGCACCATCACCCCCGCCGAGGACATCATCGCCCGCGCCCATGCTGCCGGGGCCGTCGCGCTGGTGGACGCCTCGCAACTCGTGCCGCATAAGGGCGCGAACGTCCAGGCGCTCCAGGCCGACTTCATGGCCTTCACCGGCCACAAGATGTGCGGGCCAACGGGTATCGGCGTGCTCTGGGGGCGGCGTGAACTCCTGGAAGCAATGCCGCCCTTCCTCGGAGGCGGCGACATGATTCGCGAGGTCCACCGTGACCTCTCGCGCTGGAACGACCTGCCCTGGAAGTTCGAGGCGGGCACACCGAGCATCGCTGAAGGCATTGGCCTGGGCATCGCGGTGGACTATCTCAACAGCGTTGACCTGGAGAAGGTCCATGTCCACGAGCAGGCGCTGACCCGCCACGCCCTGGAGCGGCTGCGCGACATTCGCGGCCTGACGCTCTACGGCCCGCCGGCCGAGGATCGCGGCGGCGTCGTCTCGTTCTATGTCGAGGGCATCCACCCGCACGACCTGGCGACGCTGCTCGACCAGCGCGGCATCGCCATCCGCGCCGGCCACCACTGCGCCCAGCCCCTCATCGAGCGGCTGGGGGTCCCGGCCACGGCGCGCGCCAGCTTCTACATGTACACCACCCACGCGGAGATTGACGCGCTGGCCGAGGGACTGGAAGCGGCTAAGAAGGTATTTGGACTATAGCTTATGGACGCCATGTCGATGTACCAGGAGCAAATCCTGGATCACTACCAGAACCCCCGCAACCACGGCACGCTGGACGAGCCGGTGACCATCCGCCGCGAGGAGTACAACCCCTTGTGCGGCGACCGGCTGGTCCTGGAGATGCGCGTGGTGGACGACAAGGTAGAGGCGGTACGCTTCCGGGGTCACGGCTGCGCCATCAGCCAGGCGGCCATGTCCATGCTGAGCGAGGAGATCGTGGGCAAGAGCGTGGACGAACTGAAGCAGTTGCAGAAGCAGGACGTTCTGGACCTGCTGGGCATCCCCCTCAGCCCGGCTCGCCTCAAGTGCGCCTTGCTCTCGCTCAAAGCCGTCAAAGCTGGCGTCTACGGCGTCCCGCAGTACGATATAGACGAGGACGACGAGTAACGTAAGGGTTCTCTCGATAGAACAGTCTAAATAGAGCGCATAACGCGCTCAGGCGCCCAAGGAGGGATACGTGACGACACCTGTTGACCTGGAACTCGATTATTCGAAGTATGATTTTAAGGACCCCGAAGTCTATTCTTTCAAGTCCGGCAAGGGCTTGAATCGCCGCGTCGTGGAAGAGCTATCGAGCATGAAGGGCGAGCCGGACTGGATGCTCAAGAAGCGCCTGCGCGCCCTGGACCACTTCGAGAAGCGGCCCATGCCCCAATGGGGCGGCGACCTCAGCACGCTCAACTTCGACGACATCCACTACTACGTCCGTCCTGGCGAAGAGAAGGCCACCAACTGGGACGACGTGCCGGAAACCATCCGCAACACCTACGAGAAGCTGGGCATCCCCGAAGCCGAGCGCAAGTTCCTGGGCGGCGTCGGCGCGCAGTATGAGTCGGAAGTGGTGTACCACAGCCTGCAGGAGAAGTGGCAGAAGCTGGGTGTCATCTTCGTGGACACCGATACGGCGGTCAAGGACTACCCCGACCTGGTCAAGCAGTACTTCAGCACGGTCATCCCGGCCAACGACAACAAGTTCGCCGCGCTCAACACGGCGGTGTGGTCGGGCGGCTCGTTTATCTACGTGCCGCCGGGCGTCCATGTGGACTTGCCGCTGCAAGCGTACTTCCGCATCAACGCCCAGAACATGGGCCAGTTCGAGCGCACGCTGATCATCGTGGACGAGGGCGCGTCGGTCCACTACATCGAGGGCTGCACGGCGCCGGTCTACAGCTCCAACTCGCTGCACTCGGCGGTGGTCGAGATCATCGTCAAGCCGGGCGGCCGCTGCCGCTATACCACGATCCAGAACTGGGCTAACAACATCTACAACCTCGTCACCAAGCGCGCCGTCGCGTACGAAGAGAGCACGGTCGAGTGGATTGACGGCAACCTCGGCAGCCGCCTGACGATGAAGTACCCCGCCGTCTACCTCATGGGCCGCAAAGCTAAGGGCGAGACGCTGTCCGTCGCCTACGCTGGCCCCGGCCAGCACCAGGACGCGGGCGCCAAGATGGTCCACGTCGCCCCTGAGACGACCTCGACCATCCTAAGCAAGTCCATCAGCAAGGGCGGCGGCCGCACGACGTATCGCGGGCTGGCGAAGGTCCAGAAGGGCGCGGCCCGCAGCAAGATGAACGTCCGCTGCGATGCGCTCATCCTCGACCCGGCTAGTCGCTCTGACACCATCCCGTACATCGAGATCGAGGAGCAGGACTGCCTCATGTCGCATGAGGCGACGGTAGGCAAGATTGGCGAGGACCAGCTCTTCTACCTGCAGAGCCGCGGCCTGAGCGAGAACGAGGCTATGTCCACCATCGTCCTCGGCTTCATGGAGCCGTTCACCAAGGAACTGCCCATGGAGTACGCGGTCGAACTCAACCGCCTCATCCAGATGGAGATGATTGGCTCGGTGGGTTAAGCCCTCGTCTGAGGTTGACGTTCGACGTGCTATCTGGCATACTGGGAGGGAAGGGATAGGCTCCCCTTCCCTCCCTGCCCGTATGTGGAGACCGTATGACCGATTTTATCCCTGTTGCCAGGACAAGTGATATTCCACCCGGCCAGGTGCGCTACTTTGACCTACTCGGTGCGCCCATTGCCATCTGCCATGTCGAGGATGGCGGCTTCTACGCCATTGACGACGAATGCACCCACGACGGCGGCTCGCTCAACCAGGGCGAACTGGACGAGGACCAGATCGAGTGTCCCCGTCACGGCGCCCGCTTCAACGTGCGGACGGGCGCGGTCATCACCCTGCCCGCCACGCTGCCGCTGCATACGTACCCGGTGCGGATAGAGGGCAATCAAATCCTCGTCAATCCCATCCCGAATCCTGTAGTTCGTCGGTAGCTGGCCCAACGTGGCGCCCCCCGTCTGGGTCGCCATCTTCAACACCTGGCTCGGCTATCGAGTGGCGTAAATATTGCTGTTGGCTCTATAGCAACAGCCCGACTATTCGCACGATAACTCCGTCTGTTACGCGAGATAAAGTATGCACTCTCGAGATCAAGTAAGCGACCGGCCCATCCTGGTCATCGAAGATGACCCCGCCATCGCCCTATTTCTGGAAATGGTCCTCACGACTGAGGGCTATGCGGTGGTGGTAGCTTCGGATGGGGAGACGGCCCTATCGGCGGTGGAGGCGCAGGCTCCGGCCCTCATTCTCATGGACATGCACCTGCCCACAAGGCATGGTGGCGAAGTCCACACGCCAGGCCGCGCCGGCGCGTTCCTATTCCGCGCCCTGCGCGACCGCCAGATCACCGCGCCAGTGGTGGCCGTGACGGCTGATACACGCGCCGCCGAGACGGCCATTGCTGAAGGCGTTACCGATACCCTGCTCAAACCCTTTGACGTCGACGACCTGTTCGCCATCGTCACCCGCTACACAGGATCACCCCAATGAGCGACCAACCCCCCATTCAACGTGTCCTGGTTATCCATGCCCACCCCGACGACCCGGAGTTCTCGGCCGGCGGGACCATCGCCCGCTGGACGAGCGAAGGGCTAGACGTCTCCTCCTGTATCGTCACCGACGGATCCAAAGGCACCGACGACCGGTCCATCACGCGGGACCAACTGGTGGCGTTGCGCGTCCAGGAGCAGCAGGCGGCGGCTGAGGCGTTGGGCGTCCGCAATATCATCTGGTTGGGCTTCCCCGATGGCGAGGTTGTCTCAGACCTGAATCTGCGGCAGGCGTTAGTCAAGGTGATTCGGCAGGTCCGACCTGAGCGAATCATCTGCCCGGACCCGACGACCCTCATCACCTCGTTCAACACCATCAACCACCCCGACCACCGCGCCGTGGGCCTGGCGACACTTGACGCCATCTTCCCGGCCGCCCGCAACCACAACTACTTCGACTACCTCTTGGCCGAAGGGCTGGAGCCGATGTACGTGCGCGAGGTGTACCTGTCGGGCAGCCTCAACCCGGATGTCTGGGTGGACATCACCGCGACCTTCGAGCGCAAGATCGCCGCCCTGCGCTGCCACGTGTCCCAAATTCGGGACATGGAGGGCCTGGCCCAACGGATGCGCGACCGCATGCAGAAGCGCGACATCGAGACGGCGGAACCAGTGTTCGTCGAGGGTTTCCGCAAACTGAAGCTGTAACACGATTGTCATACACGGATAGGGGAGAAGGGAAGGGACACGCACCCGTCCCTTCCCCTATCCGTGCTCTGTCATGAGCGACCTGCGTCCCCCCTTTGCCTTTTGTGTCCACTTCTGGACAGACACCCTGGCTAGGTGTACAATTCCTATCGCTGACGAGCGCCGATTGGTCTGGCGCACAGCCAAGTGATAAGTTGCCCGACTGCCAAGAATCGGTAGCGGGCGCATAGGAGGTTAATGATGACTACTCCTGTGGACAAAGGCGCGACGCGAATTGAGCGCGATAGCATGGGCGAGATGCAGGTGCCTGCCAACGCTCTCTATGGCGCGTCCACCGCGCGAGCCATCGAAAATTTTCCAATCAGCAATTTACGTTTCCAGCGCTCCTTCCTGCGCGCCCTGGGTCTGATTAAACTCGCCGCGGCCCAGGTCAACGAGGAATTGGGCCTGCTCGACCACGAGAAGGCCAGGCTCATCAAAGAGGCGGCCCTGGAGGTGGCCGAGGGTCACTGGGACGCCGAGTTCCCCATCGACGTGTTCCAAACCGGCTCAGGCACCTCGACCAATATGAACGCCAACGAGGTCATCACGAGCCGCTGCCGCCAGCTGGCCGAGAACGACCCAGGCATCAACCCCAACGATCATGTCAACATGGGGCAGAGCAGCAACGACGTGATTCCGGCCGCCATCCACGTGGCCGCCTATATGGAGGTCCACGACAGCCTGCTGCCTGCTCTCAAACACCTGGAGGAGACGCTCCGCCGGCGCGCCGAGGACACCCACGACGTCGTCAAGACGGGCCGCACCCACCTCATGGACGCCATGCCCGTTCGCATGGGCCAGCAGATCAGCGGCTGGGCCACCCAGGTCGCCCACGCCCGTCAACGCCTCGAAGCGACGGGGCCACGCCTGTCGCAACTGGCGCTGGGCGGCACAGCCGTCGGCACGGGCATCAACGCGCATCCCGAATTCGGGCGGCGCATCGCGGCGGTTCTCGCCAAGCTGACGGGGCTGCCCTTTGTCGAGGCCGAGAACCACTTCGAGGCGCAGGCGGCCATGGACACGGCGGTCGAACTCAGCGGCCAGCTCAAGGCCTACGCAGCGGGTCTCATCAAAATCGCCAACGACCTGCGCTGGATGAACAGCGGCCCCCAGGCCGGCCTGGGCGAGATTGTCCTGCCCGCGCTCCAGCCCGGCTCGTCCATCATGCCCGGCAAAATCAACCCGGTCATCCCTGAAGCGACGATGATGGTGTGCGCCCAGGTCATCGGCAACGATCTAACGGTGACCATTGGCGCACAGTTGGGCAACTTCGAGCTAAACGTCATGTTGCCTGTCATCCTTTACAACCTGCTCCAGTCCATCGAACTGCTCGCCAGCGTCTCGCGCGTGCTCGCCGACAAGGCGGTCGCCGGCTTCACAGTGAACCGCGCGATGATTGCTGACCAGGTGGAAAAGAACCCCATCATGGTCACGGCGCTGAACCCGATTATCGGCTACCAGAACGCCGCCAAGATCGCCAAACGCGCCTATGCGGAAGGAAGACGGGTAAAAGATGTGGCGCGGGAGATGACCAGTCTCTCGGCTGAGGAACTGGACCATTTGCTCGACCCGGCGGACCTGACGGAAGGTGGCATCAAGGGTGGTGGTGGTGGCGGATAAGCCTCAGCCGCCTCGGGAGGACGAGACCTCGCTGATTCCGTCCTTCATGCGCCATTCAACCGTCAGCTCTGTGCCTGACCGGCAAACGTTTGAGGAGTTGCGCACGCTCCAGCGCCGCCGGCCGTCGCGGCTGGCGGCGTGGGTGGCGGCCCTGGTTCTGTTCGGCCTGCTGCTGGGCTTGGGCGTCGGCGCCTGGACGCTCCTGGGTCGCAACCAGAGCATAGTGAAGCTCGCCACGGACCCAACGCCCGATCTGCCGCCTCCCCTGGTCGTGCTGGCGCCCACTAACCGTCCCCAGACGGAGACGAGCGCGCCCACCCCGGACCTCACCAATGGGGCTGGGGCCATTCCCCTGCCTCCTGGCCGCCAGCCGCGCGACCTCATCACGCCGGAGCCGTCACCACTGGCCGCCATCGAAGCGATGGCTACACCCGCGCCGGTGGCGACCACGCTCGTGGCGACATCTCCGCCCGTGGCAAAACCCACGGAGGCGGTCCCCACGCGGCGAGCGACAGATAGCGGGCCGGCGGTGGTGGTGATGCAGCGCCCCAATGGGCTGCCGATCAAGGCGCCGCGCCTGGCTGGGTCTGGGCTGCGGTCTATCGCCGACCTCCAGGAACGGCTGGATCGGGCAGGCGCGGCGCCCGTCGCCGTAGACTCACCTGTCTTTGGCGCGGCGAGTTGGCAGGGGGCACAGGACCTTAGCGGCCAACTGTGGACCGGCTGGGACGCGGCTAACCTTTATTTGCTTGCCCGGGTCACGGATGATGTATTCGTCCAGGAAGCAACCGGCATCCTGCTCTACCAGGGCGACAGTATCGAGTTGCAGTTCGACGCCGACCTGGCCGGCGACTTCACCAGTCGGGTCTACAACGACGATGACTGGCAGATTGGGCTATCGCCAGGCAATCTGGTCGGTCCAAGCCCGCAATGGCAGTGGTGGGTGTACCGGGGCAACCCAGGCGCCGGCGCTATCCAGATACAGGCGCGGCTGGAGACAGACGGCTACACCCTGGCGGCAGCCTTACCCTGGTCACTACTACGCACCGAGCCGCGCCAGGGGATGACCTATGGCTTCGCCCTGAACATCAACGACAACGACACGCCTGGCACCAAGCAGCAGAAAAGCATGGTGTCTACGTCGCCGGTGCGACAACTCAACGACCCGACCAGTTGGGGGACGCTGCAATTGACAGGAGCGGCGCAGTAGACCAATGCTTCGCCACGAGGGACTGCGGCGTAAACACCGCAGCTTGGCACTATGATTTGCCCTAACTGTGGCGCGAACAATAGCGCCGGCCGCAACTACTGCTACAACTGCGCGGCCCCGCTCACCGAGGCGGCGCGCCGCACCGTGGGCGACTCATCAGCCCCCGACCTCGCGCCGCCGAGCCGTCCCATCAGCCCCCCTATTCGGCAGGACAACGATCTTTCGCCGTCCTACCCTGCCGCGTCCACCACGCCCGCTAGCGGACAGACTCAGGTCGGCGCTCAGGGTGTGCCGTCCCCACTGGGAACCGCTCCGCGCCCGGCGTCCTCTTACCCACCCCCCACTTCCTCCCCGGCCGCGTCGCGCTTTCCACTGGTCCTGGCCGGCCTCATCGGCCTGGTCCTGCTCGGGGTCGTTGTCGGCTGGTCTTTTCTGCGCGACAGTGGAGCCAGCCCGACACCCGCTCCTGCAGCCAAACCGGCTGCAGCCGCGACGGCCCCCCCTCGCCCCACCGTCGCGCCCCCGGCCCGCGTGCGGCCTGGCGAAGCCTTGCGCGTACCGCCCGCCGCCCGGCCGCCTGTCCTCGACGGCGCGCTGGCAGGCGACTGGGCCGGCGAGGGCTACCCTGTGGATTATGTCGTGTATGGCCCGGAAAACCTCAATGGCCCCAACGACCTCAACGGCCGCTTGTGGTTCGCCTGGGACAACCAGAATTTCTACCTGGCGACCCTGGTCCAGGATGATATCTTCAGCCAGCCCAGCCGGGGCGAACGCCTCTACCTGGGCGACAGTGTCGAAATCCAGTGGGATGTGGACCTGGCCGGTGACTTCGACTCCAACGACTTCAACGCCGACGACTGGCACATCGGCCTGTCGCCAGGAAACTTCCGCGACGCGCCGCCTGAAGCCTTTGTCTGGACCCCGCGCGCCCTGACCGGAACAGCCGCCGGCATCCAGGTCGCCGCCCAACGCTTCACCACCGCCGAGGGCGGCCAGGGCTATACCCTGGAGGCATCTATCCCCTGGCGGCTGCTCAACGTCGTGCCAGCCGGCGGGCAGGCATTTGGTTTCGCCTTCTCCATCAGCGACGACGACCTGCCCACGCCCGCCCAACAGTCTATGCTCTCGACCGCGCCCAACCGTGAGTGGCACAAACCCCTCACCTTTAATACGCTGATCCTCCAGCCCTAGCTCGGCGGAGGACGAAGGAGGCATTTCATGCGCAAGGGCTTCTCGGTCCTCGAGGCGAAACGCCTGGGGACAGTTGTGTGTGATGCCGAGACGACAATCCTGGAGGCGGCTACCCGCATGGACGAGGAGGATATTGGCTCCCTCGTGGTAGTGGATGCTGAAGGCTGCCTGACCGGGATTATCACCCGCTTTGACCTGCTCCGCGCCCAGGTCGCCCGGCCGGACTGGGACAGCCAGCCCGTGTTGGACTATATGAGCCGCCAGGTCATCACCGTCCCGCCTAGTGCGCTGCTCATGGACGTGGCGAGGCTGCTGGTCCAGAACCGCATCCAGCGCGTCGTCGTGGCCGAGGAGACGAACGGCAAGCAGCGGCCCCTGGCGGTGATATCGGCGTCCGATATTGTGTATCATATGGTCAAGACAATGGCTTAACGAAGGAAGACCGGTATGGAATTCAGAAATTACATTAACGGCCAGTGGACCGAGGCCCACGGCGGCGAGTGGTTCGACACGCTCAACCCCGCGACCGGCCAGCCCATCGGACGCGCGGCGCTTTCTACGCGCGAGGACGCCCTGGCAGCCATCGAGGCGGCTCAGACGGCCTATCGCGCCTGGCGGCTGACGCCCGCGCCCAAGCGCGGGGAATACCTGTATGAGTTTGGCCGTCTCATCCGCGAGCGCAAGGAGGAGCTGGCCCGCTTCCTGACAACCGAGATGGGCAAAGTGCTGCCCGAAGCGCGGGGCGATGTCCAGGAAGCCGTGGACATGGCCTTCTACATGGCCGGCGAGGGGCGGCGGTTGTTCGGCGTCACCGTGCCGAGCGAGTTGCCCAACAAGTTCGCCATGGCCGTGCGCGACTCTATCGGCGTCTGTGGTGTCATCACGCCGTGGAACTTCCCCATCGCCATCCCCTCCTGGAAAATCTTCCCGGCCCTCATGGCTGGCAACACCGTCGTCTTCAAGCCGTCGGGCGAGACGCCCGGCCTGGCGACGAAGTTTGTCGAAATCTTCGACGCGATTGGCCTGCCGCCCGGCGTGGTCAACCTGGTGCACGGGCCGGGCGCGGAGGTGGGCGAAGTCCTGGTGGAGCACCCCGCCGTCAAGGTCGTCTCGTTCACTGGCTCGACGCGCACCGGGCGCATCATCGCGGAGCGCGCCGGGCGGCTTAACAAGAAGGTGCACCTGGAGATGGGCGGCAAGAACGCCATCATCGTCATGGACGACGCCGACCTGGACCTGGCGCTCGAAGGCATCGTGTGGAGCGCGTTCGGCACCAGCGGCCAGCGCTGCACCGCCGCCAGCCGGGTCATTGTCCACCGCGCCGTCAAGCCGGCATTGACCGAGCGGCTCGTCGCTCGTGTGGAGAAGTTACGCCTGGGTGATGGCCTGCTGGAGACAACGGATGTGGGGCCGGTGATCAACCGGGCGGCGTTGGACAAGATTCACGGCTATACGGGCGTGGGCCGGGACGAGGGGGCGCAGGTGCTGCTGGGCGGCGAGGTGTGGCGGAACGGCGGCGGGTTTTTCTACCAGCCGACCATCTTCGATGGGGTGACGCCCGGCCAGCGCGTCTTCCAGGAGGAAATCTTCGGCCCGTGTACGTCGCTGGTGACGGTGGACAGCCTGGAGGAGGCCATCC
>JAHCIP010000143.1 GCA_026129165.1 Anaerolineae bacterium | reverse complement strand
CCCAATACTCTGTCCAGGGCCGAGGCCCGCGCCCGGCTCGGCATCTCGCCGGGTCAGTTTGTCTACCTGTTCTTTGGCAACGTGCGCCGCTACAAAGGGGTCGAGGGCGTGCTGGATGCCTTCCGCCGGCTAGAGGGCGACGACCTGACACTCCTGCTGGCCGCCAAGGTCTACTCGGAGTACGGCGACGGTCTGGTGGACGAGGCGCGCCAGGCCGATCCGCGCGTGGTCGTGTGTCCGTCGCGGTTCTTCGCCAACGAGGAGTTCCAGGTCTATTTTGGGGCCGCCGATGTGGCCGTGCTGCCCTTCCTGAACGTCCTGACATCTGGCTCGACCATCACGGCGCTGAGCTTCGGCGTCCCGGTCGTCGTGCCAGCGATTGGCTGCCTGCCCGAACTGGTGGGCGACAGGGTGGGAGTCCTCTATGACCCCGCCGCGCCTGACGCCCTGTACGAGGCCATGCGCGCCATTCGCGCCCGCGACACAGCCGCGCTGGGGCGGGCGGCCCTGGCCCGCGCCCAATCCCTCGACTGGGACGGCATCGCCCGCCAGACCCTGGCCGCCTACCAGCTACCCGGTTAAGCCATGCCCATGCGCCTATTTCAGCCCGACGAGTGGGAGGCGGTGCGCCGCCGCGCCCAGGCTCCCGAATTCGCCGCCGCCCTGGCCCGCCTCCGCGCCGCCGCCGCCGACTATCTCGCGCAGCCGATGGACCCGCCCGACGCGCCGGCCGGTTACTACCACGACTACTTCTGCCCTCAGCATGGCGTTGAATTAGAGTTCAACATAGGCGACCCGACGCGCCACCGCTGCCCGGTGGACGGCCAGGAATTCGGGGGCGAGCGCCTGGACGCGGCCCGCCGCTGGTTCGTCAACCACCGCCTGTCCGAGGCGTCGCTGCGCCTGGCGCTGGCCTGGCGGCTGGACGGCGACCCCCGCGCCCTGACTGCCCTGGCCGCGATCCTCGGCGGCTACGCCGGCCGCTATGCCGATTATGCCAGCTTCCCGCCACGCGGCCCCAACCCCGGTGTTGCCACCTACACCACGCTGGACGAGGCCGTGTGGCTGCTGCCGCTGGCCTGGGCGTTTGACCTCGTCCGCGACGACCTGGGCGCGAGCCTGGCGGCTGATGTGGCCGGGCGGCTGCTCCAGCCCGCCGCCGAGCACCTGGTCCGCCGCCACATCGGCATCGTCCACAACTTCGCCTGCTGGCACAACGCGGCCATTGGCACAGTCGGCCGTCTGTTGGGGCACGACGACCTGGTGGACATCGCCGTGCGTGGGCCGCTGGGTTTCGAGACCCAGACGCAGGAGGGCGTCCTGGCCGACGGCCTGTGGTGGGAAGGCTCGATGAGCTACCACTTCTACGCCCTCTACCCCCTGCTGAGCCTCGCCAAGGCGCTGCCCGAGTTGCGCCGCCACCCTGTCCTGGCGGCCATGCTCCGCGCGCCGCTGCTGTGCGCCTACCCGGACCTGTCGCTGCCCGCCCCCAACGACTGCTGGTATTTTACGCACCTGCTAGCCGATGTGTGCCACGGCGTCCCGCCCGGCCCGGCCTTCTACGAGCTAGGCTATGCCTGGACCGGCGCCGCCGACTTCGCCGCCGTCCTCCAGCGCGCCTACGAGGGGGCCGAACGCGACAGTCTCGACGCCCTCCTCTTCGGCGTGGACGCCCTCCCCTTCATTGCTCATCGCTCATCGCTCATCGCTCATCGTTCAGCCCTCCTCCCCGCCTCTGGCCTCGCCGTCGTCCGCACCCCCAACCTCCACCTTCTCCTGAAGTACGGCCCGCACGGCGGCGGCCACGGCCACCCCGACAAGCTCGCCGTCTCAGCCTACGCCCACGGCCAGCGTCTGTCGCCCGACCTCGGTACGCCGGGCTACGGCCTGGACCTGTTTACCTCCTGGTATCGCCAGACCCTCAGCCACAACACCGTCGTCATCGAGGGCCAGTCCCAGCCCGAAGCGGCGGGCGAGTTGGTCGCCTTTCAGCCTGATAGCTCGGTCCAGGTCGCCGCCGCCCAAGTCGCCTGGGACACGGAGGGGCCATATGGGGACGTTCGCCTGCGCCGCGCCCTGCTCCTCCGCCCGTCCTACTGGCTCGACCTGACCGTGGTCGAATGCCCAGCGCCGCGCCAGGTCGATTGGGTCTACCGCAACGTGGGGAGGCTGGATCTCGACGCCGCCCCGGACCCCACCCCCAGCCCCTCCCCGACGAAGGGAGGGGAGCCGCGTAGGGGCGAGGTACCCTCGCCCGACCCCTCCCCCCACCCCTCCCCTGGCAAGGGAGGGGGGCAAGATAGGGGCAAGGTACCCTCGCCCCTACCTCCCCCTTCCCTCATAGGGAAGGGGGGTGGGGGGTTAGGTCTTCATCCGACCGGCGACGGCTACCAGCACATCGCTGACCCCGTCGCCTACGCCCCGACCACGCCCTACACTGCGACATGGCAGGCGGAGGGCGTCAGCCTGCGGCTGTGGGCCAACCATGAGCCGGGCGAGACGGTGGTCACCGGCAGCGTCCCCGGCTACCCGCCCACCGAACGCCAGGCGCTCCTGCTCCGCCGCCGCCACGCCCAGGCGACCGCCTTTGTCGCCCTCTGCCACCCGTACACCGCCGCGCCCGATGTCCAGGCCGTCGCCTGGGGCGGCGACCTGGCCGAAGGCGGCCTCGTCTGCCATGTCCAGACCCGTGTCGGCCTCGAACGCTGGACGCTGCGGTTCGACGCCGACCTTGAGTACACCTTTGAGGAGAGTTCCGATGCAGATACAAGTAGCGATGCTGCGCGGCCCGCGTGACCTGCGCCTGGAAACCGCTGACCTGCCCACCGACAACTTGGCCCCCGACCAGGTATGGGTCGAAACGGAAGTCTCGGCCCTCTCGACGGGGACCGACCGGGGCAACTACGAGGGAGCGCAGCGCGTGCCCGGCGCGCCCGATTACCCGCGCTGGGTCGGCTACAGCAACGTGGGGGTCGTGCGGGGCGTCGGCGCGAATGTCACGCGCTTCAAGCCGGGTGACCGCGTCTTCGCCCTCCGGCCGCACCAGTCGGCCTATGTCGCCCGCGATGCCGAGATGATCGTGCGCGTCCCCGACGGCGTGACCCCCGAAGACGCGGCCTTCACCTATCTCTACCACCTGGGCTTTCACTCGCTGCGGCGCGGCCAGTACGAGCCGGGCGAGTATGTGGCGGTCGTCGGTCTGGGCATCCTCGGTCTGGCGAGCGTTGAGTTGGCGCGGGTCATGGGCGGGCGCGTCATCGCGCTGGGGAACGCGGCGTCACGGCTGGAGGTCGCCAAAACCATCGGCGCGCACCTGGCCCTGCCCAGCACCGACCCGACCCTGGCAGAGCAGGTAGCCAAGTTTACCCTCGGTGTCGGCGCGGACCTGGTTATCCTGGCGGCCAACCCCTGGCCTGCCTATCGCACCTCGATGGAGGTCGTGCGGACCGGTGGCCGCGTCGCCATTCTCAGCCTGCCGGGGCGCGGCGAAGCGGCGCTCGACCTCAACCCGCTGGAGTTGGAGTGGTTCTATGGCAAGGCGCTGACCATTATCGCCGTCGCGGGCGTGGCGCCCTACCCCTTCCCCGGCCCGGACCCACGCTTCAGCATCGCGCGCGGTTGCGAGTACCTGCTGTCGCTCATGCAGGACGGCCGCATTCAGCCCGCCCGCCTGGTCACCCATCACCTGCGGCCCGACCACATGGTGGATGCCTACGAGATGGCGTATCACCGCGAGAAATCCATGATCGGCGTCCTGTTTGATTGGCGCTAAAGGTTGACGCCACCCCCCTTGTCTGTTATACTCATGTCGACATTCGACCACGAGAGAGGGCCACGATGGTATCCCTGGACGATTTTGAACCCCTGGCCCAGCGCCTGATTGCCAAACCAGCCTATGACTACTTCGCCGGCGGCGTCGAGGACGAGGTCACGCTGAGCGAGAACCGTACCGCCTTCCAGCGCATCCGCTTGCGCCCCCGCGTCATGGTGGACGTCGGCCAGCGCGACCTGACCACCACCGTCCTCGGTCACCGCGTCTCCATGCCCCTGCTGCTCGCCCCGACCGGCCACCAGAAGATGGCCCACCCCGATGCCGAGTTGGCGACGGCCCGCGCCGCCCACGCCGCCGGGACCATCGCCACCTTCGGCTGCGCGGCCCACTACGGCATCGAGGAGATCACCGCCGTCTCGCCCGGCCCGATCTGGTTCCAACTCTACGCCTACGACAGCCGCCCCGTCACCGAGCGCATCATCCGCCGCGCCGAGGAGGCCGGCTGCCAGGCGCTCGTCATCACGGTGGATGGCAGCTACGCTTCAAGGCGCTGGCGCAACCTGCGCAACCAGTTCGCCCTGCCGCCGGGTGTCGAGGTGCGCAACCTCGTCGGCGTCGGGATGCGCGACGACCTGCTGCGCGACGACCTGAGCGGCTACCCGGCCTTCCTCTCCAGTCTGCGTACCCTCAACCTGACCTGGGCCGACCTGGAATGGATGCGCGCCTTGACGAAGTTGCCCATCCTGCTCAAGGGCATCCTGACGGTGGACGACGCCCGGCTAGCCGTCGAACACGGCGTCGAGGGGATCATCGTCTCCAACCACGGGGCGCGGCAGATTGACACCACCGCCCCGACCATCGAAGTCCTGCCCGCCATCGCCGAAGCGGTCGGCGGACGCATCGAGGTGCTGGTGGACGGCGGCATCCGTCGCGGGACCGACGTGCTGAAAGCGTTGGCGCTGGGCGCGAAGGCGGCCATGATTGGCCGGCCCTACGTCTGGGGGCTGGCCGTCGGCGGCGAGGCCGGCGTGCGCCAGGTGCTAGAACTGCTGCGCACCGAGATTGACAACGCGCTGGCCCAACTGGGCCGCTCCTCCGTCGCCAACATTGACCGTTCGCTGGTGCTGCTGCCCGGCGAGACGCCGCATTGAGGAAGCCATGAAAATCACTGACGTCAAGGTCATTCTCCTCACCGCGCCGTGGTCGGGCGACCCCTACTTCGCCCCCAACTTCGTGCGCAGTACCGCGCTGATTCAGATTGAAACCGACGCGGGTGTAACGGGCCTGGGCGAAACCATCGCCGGCTACTTCTGCCCCGAAGTCGTGCCGCCGTTGGTGGACTACTACCGCCCTTGTCTGATTGGCCAGGACCCGCTCCAGGAGGACCGCGTCTGGCGCGAAGCCTACCAGAACTCGCTGTGGTGGGGGCGCGTCGGGCTGGCCGTCAACATCCTGTCGGGCATCGAGATGGCGCTGTGGGACATCAAGGGCAAGGTGGCGGGCAAGCCCGTCTACGAGTTGCTCGGTGGGAAAGCGCATGACCGCCTCAAGCTCTACGCTTCAGGCGGCCCGGCGCTGTGGCCCCACGAACGCACCGTCGAGAAGGCGCACTTCTACCTGTCGCTGGGCTACCAGGCGCTCAAGGTATCGACCGGCGTCATGGGCCACCCCCGCGAGGCGTGGCACGCCGGGACGCTGGACCAGGTGGTGAAGGAGGAGCGGGCCAAGTTCGAGGCGCTGCGCGGCGCTGTGGGCGATACGATTGACCTGGCGATTGACGGCCACGAAGGGCCGAGCCGCACGCCGTGGATCGCCAAGTGGGCGGTCGCCGTCGCCCAAGGCATCGAGGACCTGAACATCCGCTTCTACGAGGAGCCGCTGCGCTACTCGGACCGCGCCGGCTACGCCCTGCTGCGCAAGATGACGCGCATCCCGGTGGCGGGCGGCGAGTCGCTGACGATGGTCGAGGAGTTCCAGAACTTTATAGACGCGGACGCGCTGGACATCGTGCAGCCCGACCTGACCGTCGTCGGTGGCATTGCCGTCGGGCGGCAGGTGGCGCAGATGGCGAGCAGCCGCCACCTGGACATGATTCTGCACACGGGCGGTGCGACCGGCCCTGGCCTCATGGCGAACTACCACCTGGCCTTCGCCAGCCCCAACTGCCAGATGATTGAGCATGTCATCGCCGCGTCCGACCTCCAGCGCGAACTCCTGGTCGAGCCGCTGACCCTCAAAGATGGCTACCTGCACGCGCCCACCGTGCCGGGCCTCGGCGTCGAACTCAGTCCGGAGACGGTCAAGCGCTTCCCCTTCCAGCCCGGCAACGAGGAACGGACATGAATATCCAAATCACATCGACCGACCTAGATCGGCGCATCTGGGAGGAAGAACTGGCCGACTTTGTGCCGGCCCGCGTCTTCGACGCCCACAGCCACATCTTTCGCCTGGCGCATACCCTTGACCCTGATACAGCCGATGCTGGCTATGTGCGGTTCCTGGGGGGCCGCTTTGAAGAGGGCAGCTATGCCTATCTGGATGAGTGCGACGCGGTGCTATTCCCCGGCCGCCAGGTCAACCGCCTGTCGTTTCCGTGGCCCTTCCATCAGTGCGACTTTGAGGCGTCGAATCGTTATCTGGCCGAGCAGTTAGCCGGCCACCCTCAGTCGGCGGGGCTGATGCTGGTCCACCCCTCCATGTCGGCAGAGGAGGTTGAGAGTACGATTCTGCGTTATGGGTTCCTCGGCGTCAAACCCTATCGCAACTACTCGGTGACGGGCGACATCCAGGAGTGCCGCATCACCGAGTTTATGCCCGAACACCAACTGGCGGTGGTTAATCGGCACGGCCTCATCGTCATGCTCCACGTCTCCAAGGGGCAGGCCATTGCCGACCCGGATAATATCCGCGATATGGTCGAGTTGGCCCATAAGTATCCCCATATTCAGTGGGTCCTGGCGCATTGCGCCCGCAGCTACTCCGACTGGGCCATCGAGAAGGCCGCCCCCTATCTGCGCGATCTACCCAATGTCTGGTACGATACCTCGTCGGTCTGCTCCAGTGATGCCTTCGACGCGCTGTATTCGGGCGTGGGCATCGAGCGCGTCATGTATGCCAGTGATGACGTGCCGGTCGGCGTTGTGCGCGGCACCTTTGTCACCTGGGGCTACGCCTGGAGCGACGTCTATCCGAATACCATCAACACTAATCTACCCCACTGTGATGGTCGGATGACCTTTCTACGCTACGAGCAGTTGCGCGCGATGCGCCGCGCCGCCCGCCGCTATGGCGCGACGCCGGCCCAGCTTCAGGACCTGTTCTGCGGCACCGCCGAACGCCTGGTCGGGCGGGTGCGAGGTGGGATCAGGTAATCGTAGCCGCCAGGGACTAGAAGTCCCCGCTCTTGGGCTTTCAGCCGACCGTCCACCTGCGTGGACGGCCCGTCGGCGTAGGCCGACGATCAGCCGCAGGCTCATTAGCCCCGATTTCAATCGGAGGTAATGAATGACCGTTCGCATTGGCATCATCGGGTCGGGCTTCATGGCCCACACCTACGCTGAAGTCCTGACCCGCTACACCCAGCACGGCCAGTTGGTCGCTGTGGCCGGCGGGCGGCGGGCGCCGGGGCTGGCCGAGCAGTACGGCATCCAGGCCGAACCGACGGTCGGGGCGCTGGTGGCCCGCGACGACGTGGACGCCGTGATCATTACGTCGCCGGAGCAGGCGCGGCTGGCGCAGACACGGCTGGCGGCCGAGGCGGGCAAGCACGTCCTGGCCGAGAAGCCGATGGCCCCCAGCGTGGCCGAGTGCGACGGCATGATCCAGGCGTGCGAGGCGGCGGGCGTGACGCTCATGATCATCCAGAGCCAGCGGTATCGAGGTGTCCATCGCCGCGCCAAAGACCTTATCACATCAGGGCGCATCGGCGCGGTGCGCGAGATGCGCATCTGGTCCTTGTTCTCGGCCGACTGGTCCGTGCCTGTCGTGCGCGACCGTCCGTGGTATAATGACCCCGACGCCGGCCTGTTTATGAGCCAGACCGTCCACAACTTTGATACCCTGCGCTGGCTGGTTGGCAGCGACGCGCGGCGGGTCTACGCCCACGTGCGGAGCTACGGCGGCCACGGCATCCCCAACCTGTCGTGCGCGGCCCTGGTCGAGTTCGAGAGTGGCGCGACGGGCCAGGTCTGGGTAAACATGGAATTGCCCGGCCAAACCTTCCCCGACAGCCAGTTCCACTCGCAGGTCGTGGGGGACACCGGGCTGCTGGACCTGGACGGCTACACCCACCTCGACCTGGGGACGGCCGACGGCTGGCAGCGGGTGTGGGAGCAGCCCCCCTTTGACCCGCTCAACCCGCTGGACCCGGTGCGCCTGGAGTCGTTCACCCTCCAGAACCAGGCGTTCATTGACAGTATCCGCCTCGGCCAGCCGCCCCAGGTGTCGGGCCGTGATGGCCGCGCCGCCGTCGAGTTGGCCGAAGCCGCCCTGCTCTCGTCCCGCACGGGAAAGCCGGTAGATTTGCCGCTGTAACCTCCCTACTGTCATGCTGAGAACGGCAGGTCAGAACTGACCTGGGTTAAGCCGAAAACCTTTTCAATTGTCATGCTGAGCGAAGCGAAGCATCTCGCGCTTGTTGGTCGAGACCCTTACCCTGAGTACAGGGCACAGGTCGCTTCGCTCAGGGTGACAGCCAAAATTATCGCTCTTTGAGGAAACTTATGTCCGATAATGTGATTGGCTGGTCCAAATGGGACCTGGATACCCCTGCCCTGATGATTGATCTGGATAAGATGCAGCACAACATCCAGACCATGGCCGCGTTCCTGCGCGAGAAGACGGACAACCGCGTCAGGTTGCGGCCCCACGCCAAGACCCACAAGACGCCTCAGATCGCCAAGCTCCAACTGGCGGCCGGGGCGATTGGCATCACCTGCCAGAAGCTCGGCGAGGCGGAGGTCATGGCCGACGCCGGCATCCACGACCTGCTCATCTCCAACCAGATCGTCGGCGCCATCAAGCTGCGCCGGTTGGTGGAGTTAGCCCGCCGCGCCGACATCATGGTGTGCGTAGACGACGCCGAGAACGTGGCCGAACTGTCGCAGGCGGCGACAGGGGCGGGTGTCACGCTGCGTATTCTGGTCGAGGTCAACCACGGCATGAACCGCTGCGGCGTCGAGCCGGGCCAGCCGAGCCTGGACCTGGCCCGCCGCGTGGCCGACGCGCCCGGCCTACGCTTCATGGGCATCCAGGCGTATGAAGGCCACAGCGTGATGACGCCAGAGCACGGGCAGCGCAAGGCGACCACCGAGAGCGCGCTGCGCCTGGCTGTGGCAACCAAGGAACTTATCGAGGCCAGCGGCCTGCCCGTTCCTATTCTCAGCGGCGGCGGCTCCGGGACCTTCGACATCACCGGCGTCTACCCTGGCGTGACCGAACTCCAGGCCGGTTCCTACGTCACCATGGATGCTCAATACCGGGAGAAGGTTGGCCTGCCCTTCGAGTGCGCCCTCACCGTCCTGACGACCATCATCAGCCGCCCGCGCCCTGGCGTCGCGGTGGGCGATAGCGGGCTGAAGGTGCTGGGCAGCGAGTTCGGCCCGCCCCGCATTGTCGGCTGGCCCCAGGCCCGTGTGCGCGCCCTGTCCGAGGAGCACACCAACATCACCATCGAGGAACCGCTGCCGGAATTGCGGCGCGGGTTGAAGATTGAACTCATCCCCAGCCACGGCTGCACGACTTTCAACCTTCACGACCGCGTCTACGTGACGCAGAACGACCGCGTCGTGGACGTGTGGCCGGTCGCGGCGCGGGGCCGCAGCCAGTAACCAGTAGTCTGTAGCCAGTAGCCAGTATCGAGTAAACGGTAGACCTTATAACTTCGGTCCCTCCGACTACCGACTACCGACTACCGACTACCGACTACTGACTACTGACTACTGACCGGAGCGAGTACATGGCCTACGACATCCTCATCCAGAACGGAACCGTCGTCGACGGCACAGGCGGGCCGCGTGTTCGCGCTGATATAGGCGTGGTCGGCGGGCGTATCGTCGCGCTGGGCGACCTCCACGACCGCGACGCCCACCGGGTGGTTGACGCGGCGGGCCTCGTCGTCTGCCCCGGCTTCATTGACATCCACCAGCACTCCGACTTCACGCCCCTCGTCAACCGCGCCTGCGAGAGCGCGGTGCGCCAGGGCATCACCACCGCCGTCATCGGCAACTGCGGCCACGGCTGCGCCCCGCTCACGGACCCGGACCTGGTGCGGATGGTAGTCGTCGGCTATCAGCCGGAGTGGGGCGTGCCGCTGGACTGGTCGAGCTATGGCGAGTACCTGGAACGGCTGGCGACGCCCGGCGTCTCGGTCAACCTGGCGCCCCTGGTAGCGCACGGCGCGGTGCGGCTGGCCGTCATGGGCCTGGACGCGCGCCCGGCCACCCCCGACGAGTTAGCCCAGATGCGCGGTCTGGTCCAGGAGGCGATGGAGGCCGGCGCGCACGGCCTGTCGTCAGGTCTGGAGTACTCGCCCGGCCGCCACGCCGACCAGGCCGAGTTGACCGAACTCACTAAGGTCGTCACGCCGTTTGGCGGCATTTACGCCAGCCACATCCGCAACCGAGGCTTCACCTTTGTCGAAGCCACCCGCGAGGCGCTCGGTATTGGTGAAGTGGCTGGCGTCCCCGTCCAGTTGTCGCACTTCGCGCCGCGCCCCTACGCGCCGGCCGGCACGTTCGAGCAGTGCCTGGACCTGGTCTACGCCGCGCGGGACCGAGGGCTGCGCGTGACGATGGACACCTTCCCCGACATCTTTGGCCCCGGCCCGGTTGCCGCGCTCCTGCCGCCCTGGATTTACGAGGGACGGCCGGTCGAGGGCCTGGCGAAGTTGCAGGACGCCGAGGTCCGCGAGGCCATCCGCGCGACGTTTGAGAACCCGACCAACTATCTACTGCGCGTGGACGGGCTGGGGAGTCTGATTCTGAGCTACTCCAAGAGCCACCCCGAACTCGTCGGCCAGAGTTTTGCCGCCATCGCCCACCTGCGCGGCCAGGCGGCCCACGACGCCATCTGCGACCTGCTGCTGGCGGAGGGCGAGGACTTCTACACCGCCCTGCTGCGCCACATCTACGCCACCGACGCCGACCTCAAGGCCCTCATGCGCCAGCCCATTTGCGCCATGGAGAGCGATGGCATCATCAGCGCGCCCTACGGCCCGCTGGCCGACTTCACCATGAACCCGTCGAGCTACGGCTACACCGCCCGCGTCCTGGGGCAGACGACCCGTGACGAGGGCTTCTACAGCCTCGAAGACGCAATCTGGCGTATGACGGGCCTGCCGGCTGAGTCCGCTAACCTGCGCGAGCGCGGCCAACTGCGCGAAGGCTGGGCGGCCGACATCGTCGTCTTCGACCCGGCGACTATTCGCGATAATACGACCAACGACCGTCCCAACGTCTACCCCAGCGGCATTCAGTATGTCCTCGTCAACGGCCAGGTCACGCTGACACCGGAAGGGCATACAGGGGTGATGGGGGGGAGGATAATCTAGGCATGAATACCTCCCTTCCTACCCTTCCCACCCTTCCCACTCTGGGCGACACCGTGGCCGCGCGCCAGATTGTGGCGCGTTATCACCCGCGCACGCCGCTCTACCCCTCCGCCTCCTTGAGCCGGCGCTACGGCTGCCAGGTCTGGGTCAAGTACGAGAACCACGCGCCCATTCGCTCGTTCAAGGCGCGCGGGGCGCTGGTCTCGCTAAGCGGATTGGAGGGAGCGAACCGGACGCGCGGCGTCGTCTCGGCCTCGACGGGCAACCATGGGCAAGGGCTGGCCTACGCGGGCGGCAAGCTCGGCATCCCTGTCACCATCGTTGCGCCGACTACCACCGCCCAAATCAAGGTGGCCGCCATGCGCGACCTGGGGGCCGACCTGCGCCTGGAAGGGACGGACCTGGCGCAGGCCACGCAAGTCGCCCTGACCCTGGCCGAGCATGAGGGCAAGGTGTATATCGAGGATGGGGAGGACCCGGGGCTGATGGCAGGCGCGGCCAGCCTGACCTGGGAAATTCTGGACGAAATGACGCCGGATGTCCTGCTTATCCCGGTCGGCGGCGGCAACCTGATCGCCTCGGTGGCGATTGTCGCCCGCGCCGTTGCCCCGCGCTGCCAGGTCATCGGCGTCCAGTCCGACGCCGCGCCCTCGGTCTACCAGTCGTGGCAGGCCGGACAGTTGACCTATGCGCCGTGTGCCACCTTTGCGGGTGGGCTGGCGACGGATCACCCCGGCGCGTTGGCCTTCGAGGTTATCCGGGGCCAGGTAGATGACGTGGTCACGGTCAGGGAGGAGGACCTGCGGCGCGGCATCGTGCGAACCCTGGCGGCGACGGGGAATGTGGCCGAAGGCGCGGGCGCGGCGGCCGTCGCCGCGTTGGAACGCTACGGCTCGCGCTGGGCAGGCCAGCGGGTGGTTGCCCTGCTCAGCGGCGGGAATATTGACCTGGCCGATCTGCGCGCCACCCTGACGCAGTATGGTGACGAAGGGAGAGACGCATGACGACACGCTCGGCCTGTTTGGTGGACGCCGTCCACTTCCTCGGCCCCTATGACCGCGAAGAGGCGAGGTTGGCTGAGCGGGGCATCAGTCTCCGCGTCTGCTACGCCGACTCGCCCCAGGCGGTGGTCGAAGGGGCGCAGGGCGCGGAGATCGTGATGAGCTACTGGCATCCCTTTAGCCGAGAGACGCTCGCCGCCCTACCCGACTGCCGCCTTGTCTTGCGCGCCGCCGTCGGCTACGACAACATTGATCTGGCCGCTGCCACCGACCTGGGCATCGCCGTCGCCCACTCGCCGGAGTACTGTACCGAAGACGTGGCCGATCACGCCGCCGCGCTGATTCTAGCCTCGTTGCGGCGGCTGCCCCAGGTAGACCGCCTGATGCGGGACGGCGGCTGGCCGGTCGAGGAGTATCGCCCTTTCCACCGCGTTCAGGCGCAGACGCTCGGCTTTGTCGGCTTTGGCCGCATCGGCCAGGCCGTCGCCCGCAAGCTGGCCGGTTTCGAGATGCGTGTCCTGGCCTATGATCCCTACCTGACCACTGAGGTGGTACAGGCGCGAGGCGCGACGTCCGTGGACCTGAACACGCTCCTGGCCGAGGCGGACGTGATCAGCGTGCATGTGCCGCTGTCGGCCGAGACGCGCGGCCTGATCGGGGAGGACGCCCTGCGCCGCATGAAGCCGACCGCCTTCCTGGTCAATACCAGCCGTGGCCCGGTGGTGGACGAAGCCGCCCTGGTCCGCGCCCTGACCGAAGGCCGCCTGGCGGGCGCAGCGCTGGACGTGTTCGAGCGCGAGCCGCTGGCCCCCGCCTCGCCGCTGCGCTCGCTGCCCAACACCCTGCTTTCGTCCCACATGGCGGCGTACTCGCTTGACGCGCGGGACGACATCCGCCACGAGATGTGCGACACGGCCAGCGAGTGGTTCGAGACGGGCTGGGCGCGTAAAGTGGTCAATCCGCAGGTGCGTGAACGGCTCAGGAGGTAGAGCATGGCCGAGACCCGCAGCGCTCTTTGGCAAGACTACACGTGGCCGGAGCTTCAGGCTCTCGCCGAAGCAGGCGCCGCCGTCATCGTCCCCGTCGGGGCCATCGAGCAGCACGGGCCGCACCTGCCGGTCAGCGTGGACAGCACCTGCGTCTACGAGGTGGCCCGCCACGCGGCTCAAGCCGTCACCGAGTTCCCCGTCCTCGTCGCGCCGCCCGTCTGGTGGGGCGTCTCGCCGCATCACATGGGCTTCGCCGGCACCATCACCCTCTCCACCGATACCTTCATTGCCGTCGTCAGCGACATCTGCCGCAGCATCGGCCAGCACGGCTTCCGCCGCATCCTCATCCTCAACGGCCACGGTGGAAACGCCTCGGTGGTCAATGTCATCGCCCAGCGGTTGAGCGAACAAAAACCGCCGCTGTGGGTGGCGGCGGCCACGTACTTTACCATGATTGCCCAGGACTTACAGGCGATTGGCGAGAGCGACTTTGGTGGCATGTCCCACGCCTGCGAGATGGAAACCTCGCTCATGCTCGCCCTGCGGCCCGACCTGGTCCACCTGGACCGCGCCGAGGACGACATGCGCGGCCCCTGGACGAGCTTCTTTGGCTGGGACATGCGCGTCGGCGGGACGGTCTACTACGCCTATGACATGAAACGCGACACCAACCAGGGCGTCATCGGCGCGCCCAGCCTAGCGACGACGGAGAAGGGCCAACGCATCCTCGCGGCGGCTACGACTCACGTCGCCAGCTTCCTGCGCGAGTACCAGGCGATGCCGGTCTAGGAAGACTGAAATGCTCCGTCGCCGCTATCTCTCGACTGTCATGCTGAGCCGAAGGCGAAGCATCTCGCGGTAGTGAGGCGAGACCCTTCACTTCGTTCAGGGTGACAATCGGAACTATCTCTGTAAGAGACTCGTCTTCCGTCCTCTGTCCTCCGTCCTCCGTCAGTCCTCCCACTTGTAGCTGAAGGTCGTGACCACCTTGCCACCCGCATCCCGTAGCGTGAGCGTGTCACCGGTGTCGTCCCAGAGTTGGCCGCCGAAG
>JAHCIP010000142.1 GCA_026129165.1 Anaerolineae bacterium | reverse complement strand
GCGAAATTGCCCAGTCGGAGCACTACACCGGCACGGAGTTCGCCCGCTTCTGGGTCCACTGCGCCATGCTGCGTTACCAGGGCGAAAAGATGAGCAAGTCGCTGGGCAACATGGTCTTCGCCCGCGACCTGCTCAAGACCGTCAGCGCCGATGCGATCCGCCTCGCCCTCCTGTCGCACCACTACCGCGACTCGTGGGAGTACACCGACGCCGACCTGCAGCGCGCCGTCGCCCTGGCCGAACGGCTGCGGCTGGCGGGCCACGCGGGCGGCGGCAGCGCCGGGCGCTCGCTATCGTCGGTGCATACCGTCGGCGCTCAAGATTATGTCACCCGCTTCACCGCCGCCCTCGACAACGACCTGGACACGCCCGCCGCGCTCCAGGTGCTGGACGAGTTAGCCGCCGAGGTCCAGTCCAGCCGCGACTCGGCGGACGCCCTCCGCCAGTTGGCCGCCGTTCTCGGCCTGCGTCTCGACGCCCCCGGCCCCGAGCCGCGTGTGGTGGAAGGCTGGACCACCCACCGCCAGCGCTTCGAGTAGCTTGGAGGGCTAGGATAACTTGTAGAGCTTGATCTCAGGAATACGCTGAAAGTGGGCAACGTTACGGGTGACCAGCGTAAGGTCATAGTGGACGGCGGTGGCTCCGATGAGGATGTCGAAATCGCCAATCAAAAGCCCTTGACGGCGTAAGTCGCCCCGGATGCGTGCGAAACGCTGCATGATCGGACGATTGAGGCTCAGAACATCCACTCCCCGCAGGAATTGACGGAAGACGCGGGCATGCCCCTCCGGGTTCGTCCCATAGACGATGCCCTCATGAATCTCACCGTAGGTAATGATGCTGATCGCCAATCCATCTTCGGCGAGGGCATCCAAGACCTGGACTGGATGTGGCCGCCCCTTCAGATAGTCGGCCACCCAGTCGGTGTCGACAAGGTAGTTCATAGATTCACAGGCGGCCGTGAAGATTGGCTTCGACTCTCATAGAGAGTCTCGACGAGGGCGTCGGTGTCTACGTCTGCCCAACCCCCCGCCGCCGATCGAAAGGCGGCCCGGTCGGCAGCTGTCTTGCGCCGACCACGCCGACGCGCCCGCATTGGTTTGACGATCGCAACATCCTCACCTGCCCTGTCAATTACGATCACGGACTCCCCTTGAGCCACGCGGTCGAAGATACGCTCCAGGTCGGAAGCCAGTTCTTGGATTGGCACTCGGACGACTGCATGGGGCATAAGTTTCCTGCTTCTCATCTGGTCTTCGTTCGGTCTAGTCATGTAGACGCGCCTATTATACCACGACCCCCTCTCGAAATCCGAACACTTCCAGTCTGCGAACGTGGATGCTCGAGGGGGCCGCTTACATACACGGCCCTCAGACTGGCCTTGACCCTCCTCCTGCTATCATGTATACTCCGTGTAACGTCCGCCCCTGGTCGTTGACATCATTGACCTGGACATCGAAACAGGAGCCTCCAAATGCAGGCGCAGCCCGCCAATTTACTCAATTTCCTACGTGGTCCCAAGCAGTTTATCATCCCCATCTATCAGCGTCCGTATAGTTGGACTACCGCGCAATGTCAGCAGCTTTGGGACGACATTGCGCGCGTCGCTACAGACACCTCTACCCCAACGCACTTCATTGGCTCAATTGTGTATATTCAAGATAGAGTTCAGCTTCTCGGAGGAGCTTCTATCCCGCGTGTCCTAGTCATTGATGGACAACAGCGTCTCACAACCATAACTCTCCTCCTGGCCGCGCTACGGGCGCTTATCGAGGAGCGGGAAATCAAAAATGACAGCGTTACGAGTCAGAAAATCGGCAACTACTACCTGTTCAATCCCGAAGAGGACGGGGACCTTTACTATAAGCTTCTCCTCACCGAGAGCGACAAACTTACCCTAACGCGTCTTCTCAAGAGGGAAAGCGAACCGGACCGACCGTCGCCCCGCATTAAGGAAACCTACCGCTTTTTCGAGGACCAGCTACGCCGGTCCAACGTCTCGCCGCTCGAAATGTATCAGGGCATCAACAAGTTGCTGGTCGTTGACATCGCCCTTGAGCGAGGTGTGGACAATCCGCAACTCATCTTCGAGAGCCTGAACTCCACCGGCCTCGACCTTTCCCAGGTTGACCTGATTCGCAACTACATTCTCATGGACCTGCCGCCGCACGAGCAGGACGACCTCTATACCACCTATTGGCGGCCCATGGAGCAGCGCCTGGCGTTGTCTGAGGGTAGTGGCCTTTTCGATCGTTTCATGCGCGACTACCTCACGATGCAGATGGGGCATATTCCCAAGATCGGCCAGGTCTACACCGAGTTCAAGCAGTTTGTCCAGGCTCGCCGCCCTGCGAGCCTGCGCCCCATCGTCGCTGACCTCGACCAACACTCCCGTCACTTCGCGCGTCTCGCCCTGGCCGACGACCCTGATCCCAGCATACGCGCCGCGGTCCAGGACATTAACCAGCTTGAGGTCAGCGTCGCCTATCCCTTCCTGATGCAGGTCTACAACGACTACGGCCAACGCAAGCTCAGCCGTGACGATTTCGTCCAGATCCTCCGCCTTATCGAGAGCTATGTCTTTCGTCGGATCATCTGCGGCATCCCCGCTAACGCGCTCAACAAGATCTTCGCCAGTCTCTATACGGCGGTTGAGCCGTCCAACTACCTCAATAGCCTCCGCCACGCCTTCGCCCGCCTGAAGTCTTACGCGCATTTCCCCAACAACGAGGAGTTCCGCGAGCAGTTCGCCCAGCGTGACGTCTATAGTCTCCAGCGCACGCGGTCCTATCTGTTCCGCAAGCTCGAAACGCATAATCATCGCGAACCCATTGCTATGGAGGGCCTGAGCATCGAACACATCATGCCCCAGAGCATCGAGCGTTCATTGGCCTGGCAGGACATGCTCGGTCCGAACTGGCGCGAGGTCCACGCCCAGTATCTCCATACCATCGGCAACCTCACCCTGACTGGTTACAACCCCGACTTGAGCAACCGCCCTTTCCTGGAGAAGCGCGACGCCAAGCCGGGTGGCTTCGCGGATAGCCACCTGCGCCTCAATCGGGGTCTCGCTACCCTCGACCACTGGAACGAAGACACCATCAAGGCCCGCGCCGCTGAACTAGCCGACCTGGCCCTAAAGGTCTGGCCCGGTGCGGGTGTGACGACGGATGAGACACATGCACATAAGACAGACAAGCCTGAGACGCTAACTCCTGCTGAGATGCTCGGGCGCGTCTTCCGCGACCCGCGCGACCTCCAAGTTGCTAGTTCGCTTGTTCGTGAATTAGTTGGCATCCTAGATAGTCATAGTGCCCGTCACGTGCTGGCTGTAGCATTCCCCAGCGGGCATAGCATCAATTTTACGATTGGGGCCTGGTTCGTTCTCTACTTTGCTCGACGTAAGGTTGGCATGGTCGCGAGTTTTTGCTTCGATCATGCCCTCTACCCTAACCTGGAGCATCTGCAACCTCGACGCCTAGATACTTACAGTGCCCGTTATAGTGGAGGACGCGACTTTCGCTGGGTCACCCTTCCTTTCAGCCACCTGTCGCCCCTACCAGAGGCCTTTGTTGAGGCGTGGCGAGCGGGGGTGACGCATACCGCTCATACTTTCAAGGGCTGGCGCGCCTCGCAATCAGTCAACGGTCATCAGCCCCAGCTCCTTGACGCCTTTCTTGATGACAAATTGGTTCTCAACCCTACCTATTTCAGTTTTGACAAGCGTTAAGCTTAAATCTTCTCCACGGCGCATTTGTCAAGGGTAGCCCATACTTTCTCGAGGTACGCACTCGGCGGCAAGGCGACCAGGTGGGCGGGGCAGCCGTGGCGGCAGTCGGACGCCCCGAAACCCGGCACGGGAATTGCGGCCCCCGGTAAGTGAGCCAGGCTTTGCGCCCAGGCGCATTCGAGACGCAACGGCGAGACGGCGACATGCCAACCCACCACCTCGGCCACCGCCCGCAGGGCGTCAATGTGCCAGCGCGGCCGGCCATCGCCCCTCAGATGACGCCCCAGCCGCGCCCGCAGCCCGCCCGGCCCATGCGCGCTCCCCACATAGACGTAAAGACCCGGCGGCAGGTGGACGCGCCGCCCGGCGATAGTCAGGTCAGCGGGGGCGGCGAGACGCAGGGCCAGGGCATAGGTTCCAGGAGCGACAGGTAACGTTTGCATAGGCAAGCGCTTCTAACCAAATAGAGCTATGAAGCCGGCAGAGGAGGAGTGATGAGCTATCCCAACGTCGTGGTGTATACCACACCGACTTGACCCTATTGTACCATGGTGAAAGAGTTTCTTTCACGCAAAGGCGTGCCGTACACCGAAAAGAACGTCGCCTACGACCGCGTGGCGGCGGCGGAGATGATCAATCGGTCGGGGCGCAACGGCGTCCCGCAGACGCTGATTGGCGACCAACTCGTAGTCGGCTTCGACCGACCACGCTTGGAAGGGCTGCTGAAGCCGTATGCGAACGGCGCCCAAGGTGCGTACACTAGCGGCGTTTCGCTCGGCGTCAGCGTAGCCGACGCCAGAACCCACGCACCGGACGGTGGGCCAGGCGCTTACGTCGGCAATGTCAAGCCCGGCTCGTTGGCGGCGCGGGCGGGCATCCAAACGGGCGACGTCATCCTGGCGCTCGAGGGCCAGAGTGTCCCCGACGCTGACAGCCTCATCGCGGCGGCAAAGCGGCTGCGACCCGGCCAGGCGATCTCGGTGACGGTGATGCGGGACGGGCAAAGGCGGGAATTAAGGATTAAAGACTAAAGATTGAGGACTGGCGGTTTGACGGCGACGAGTTGAGTTCGGTCGCCGTGCTCGCCAGCGTGCTCGTCGTGGTGGAGGATGGTCCAGTCGGCGCAGAGGGCGGCTAGCTCGCCGGGGCGGGCGGCGAAGTCAGCCGTAAAGCCGGGGTGGGTGATGAGGCGGCGCTGGTTAAAGACCTCCAGGACGAGTCGCCCGCCGGCTCGGACGGACGCCACAACCGACGGCAGCAAGGCGCGGTCGAAGAAGGCGATCTGCACGACTAGGTCATAGGCGTCGGGCGCGGGCCGCCAGACATCGAGATCGGCGTGGCGCGGGTGGACACGATCCCCTAGCCCACGCCGTTGTGCTTCCTGGGCCAGCCGTGCCAGCGCCACTGTGCTTATGTCTACCGCTGTGACCGCGTACCCCAGGCCGACCAGGTAGAGACTATGCCGCCCCGCGCCGCAAGCGATGTCGAGCGCCTGAGCGCCCGGCGACGCAGGGGGGACGAATTGGACAACCAGGGGGGCTGGCGTCCAGTCGAGGGAGGCCGCACGGTAGCGTTCGTCCCAGCGCATCTGGTCGGCCTCACTCATCCATGCCCCCTGGAAATGCCATTGAGGCCCCCGACTGCTGCGAGGGCCTCAACGACATTGCGGCTGCTCCATAATCAACCTCACGAGGGTACTATCCTAGACAGCCTGGTCTTCCCTCACCTGCCGCTGCTTGCATATAACCGCTTCCCACATCCTACTTACGCCACTCTACCGCGTGCGGCTAACTCTCGCTACTTCCAACCGCTTCCCACTGACGCTAACGACAACCACCGCTTCTCACTAACATTACCTTTTCCAACCGCTTCCCACACTCTGCTCACGCCATCCTACCGCTTAAACTAACTACCCATGTACGCTGCGCTACCGCTTGCCACTAACGACTTCCTGCTTCCTACGCCTACTCACTACTTCCTACTCGCCACTTCCCAGGTCTTACCTATTTACTATGCAAGCCGCGTGCCACAAGGGTTACTCGGTGTGATTCCTACTCGCTAACGTCCTAAACCGCTTCCCACCTTACAACGTCCCATTGGCTCGATTTGTTCCCAACTCTTCTCGGGGGGCGGACCTAGCGCCGCTTACCAATCGTATCGCACCAGACCAAGAGTGTCGTGACCGCCATGATCAAAAGCACTGTCTCCATGGTCCACCTCCCAAGGGCTGTCTAACGTTCTTGACGCTTACCTCCGCGTTTAGTTACTCTACGCTCTAGTGTACCTGAGAAACTCATTTGTTACATCGGCCATCAACTTGATTGTGGCCTTCATCCCTTCGGATGATGAGTGTCTCGGTCGGAGGTTGGAGTTTACTCTCTCCTGCGTCGTTTCTACGGTTAGTATACCCTGGTTGGGTGGTTTTGGCTGCGGTCTGGCCCACAGGGAGGGTGTGATGTGTGTCACACCCTCCGCTGCGTCTCACCGGCGCGTCGTCTCTACCATCATCCGCCGCACGACTACAGTATAGCACGGCGTAGGCCCGCTCGCCTGACCTCACGCTGACAGTGGGCTGACCTTTGTCTGACCAAACCGACGCCTGCCCGACACCGTCTAGCGGCGGGCGCGGAAGTAGGCCAGCCCTTTAGCAAACAGTGGCTCCTGCGGGTTGAGCTGGACCGCCTTCGCCAGGTCGGCCAACCCATCGGCGTAGCTGCGGCGCGGCGGCTGCGGCTGCGGCTTGCTGCGGTCCACCGTGACGGCCTCCAGACCGCGCAGGAAGTATGCCTCGGCCAGGTTTGGCTCGACGGCGAGCGCCCGCGTCGTCATCTCGTCCATGAGGTTCTGCGTCCCAAAGATCAGAACATCGGCGTCTAGAGCCGCCCACTGAGCCGGTTCTAGCGGGCGCAGCAGGTCCACGGCGGCCTTGTAGTCGCCATAGAAGATCGAACTCAGGAATTTAGCCGGGCCTTCCGCCGCCTGGCGTCCGCGCGGCTCAGCATGAAGTTTGATGAGCGCGGCATTCCAGGCGACGGTAGCATCCTGCGGCGCGAGGCTGGCGGCCTGGCTGATAGTCGCCTGGGCGTCTTTCCACAGTTCACCGTTCGCCAGGTCCACCGCCCGATCGTTCAGCCGGCGCGCCTCGGCGGGCGCTGTCGCCGGCAGCTTCGTCAACTCGACTTTCACCAGTCGGTCCCCCTGGAAACGCTGGACCTCGTAGCGCCACAGCCGTACCCCGCAGGCGTAGCAGGAGACGTAATATTCAGTGGTGTTGAGGATGATGTCAGATAGCTTGTCGCCGTTGACATCGCGCACCTCGCCCGCATCGGGGTTGCCCTGGCCGTGATGGACCACCTCCCGCAGCGCCTGCCCGTCAAACGAGAAGACCTGAAAGAGGCCCCCGTGCGCCCCGGTCCCACTACTGACGGCCAGCCAGGTCAAGGGCGAAGCCACCTGAATCTGGCTCACGCTCTCTTCGGCCAGGAAGTCGGGACCTTGATCGAGCACCAGCCGGCTCACCCGCTGCCAGCCCGACGGAGTGCGGTGGTAGACGGCCAGCCACATCTCCAGCGGCATGTCCCCCCCGAAGCGCGAACCGGTGGGATAGACCAGCCACCACTCGCGGTCACCGCCTCGCCCCTGGATGGGCAAGGCGGCGATGCTGGCATAGCCAGAGGTCGTCGCGGCCTTCGACGCCGGGCGTGGGGTCGGAGTCAGGGCGAGGCCAGCCTGCACCGTGGCAACCAGGCCGATCTGGACCGGGTCGGTCGAGGTTGGGCGCGGCGTCGGCGATTGGTAGGGTGGGAACGCGCCACTGGGCGCTTGCGTCGCCGCCTGGGTTGCGGTGCGAGCCGGCGTGGCGCTCGCCGCGGCTGAAGCGGCAGCCGGCGTGGTGGCTGCCGGTCGGGGCGACGAGGTCGCCGAGGAAGGCGGAGGCGGAGGCGGCGTGCGCGGCGGGACGGTGACGCTCGGCAGGACGGTCGTGGAGGTAGATATGGGCCTCGGCGGTAGTGGCGTCGAGGGGGTCAACTGCCGTACCGTACAACCGACCAGAGCAAGGGTCAATAGAGCAAGCAGGATGAGGTGGCGTAGGTGATGCATAAGTCCTCCTTATCTCACCGCGGAGGGCGCGGAGAACACGGAGAAAGCGCAATTATCCCTCAGCGGACCTGGCGGCCTCGGCGGTGAAACAGCCCAGTCTAGACCTCAAAAGCGACCGGGTGGCGCGTGTGCCAGTCCGTCGCCTGCTGGTAGGCGTGGGCGGCGGCCAGGACCGTCGCCTCGTCGTCCAGGCGGCCGGTGAAGGTGATACTCGTCGGCGTCCCCTGGTCGGTATAGCCGTTGGGCACGACGACAGCGGGGTAGCCGGTCAGATTGGTCAACTGGAGGTTATTCCCGCCGTAGCTAGGGCACAGGTAGAGGTCTAACCCTTCCATCAGCCGCGCCATCTGCTGCATCAGTAGGAAGCGCACGCGGTTGGCCTGGATGTATTCGACAGCCGGGACCAGCCGCGCCTTGCGGAAGGTATTGGGCCACGCTTCCTTGCCCTGCCGCACCAGCAGGTCGTCGCGGTTACTCCGCGTCAGCTCATCAAAGGCGGCCGCGGCTTCGGCGTCCAGAATGAGGCGCGTGACGCCCTGGGGAACGTCAGGCAGGGTGATGGGGATGAGAGCCACACCCAGGTCGCGCAGGGTCTGGAGGAGGGCATCATCGTTGGCCTTGTTGGGCCGCTCCTCATCAAAGGCCGCCTTGACATAGCCGACGCGCAGATGGGTCAGCTTGACCGTGGGGTCCCAGTGGAAGGGCACGTCCGCCGTGCTGAGGTCGCGCGGGTCCGCGCCGTGGATAGCGTCAAAGACCAGGGCGCAATCCTCGACGCGGCGGCAGATGGGGCCGATCTTGTCCAGGCTCCAGCACAGCGCCATCGCCCCGTAGCGGCTGACACGGCCAAAGGTGGGGCGTAGGCCACTCGCCCCGCAGCGCGTGGAAGGCGAGACAATCGAACCCAGCGTCTCGGTGCCAATGGCAAAGCCCACCAGCCCCGCCACGACCGCCGACGCCGAGCCGGCCGACGAGCCGCTCGACCCTTCGTCCGTCTTCCACGGGTTGCGCGTCATCCCGCCGAACCAGATATCGCCCCAGGCCAGCGAGCCGACCGTCAGCTTGGCAATCAGCACCGCGCCCGCCGCGTCCAGCCGCTCGACCACTGCCGCGTCGGTGTCAATGACCTGGTCCTGGTAGGGCGGCGCGCCCCAGGTGGTGCGGTAGCCCCGCACGGCCAGCAAGTCCTTTGCGCCCCACGGGATGCCATGCAGCGGCCCGCGATATCGCCCCGCCGCGATGTCCGCGTCGGCCTGCCGCGCCTGGGCCAGCGCGCGCTCCTCCGTCAGCGTGACGACGCAGTGCAGCGTCTCGTCGTAGCGCTTGAGCCGGTCCAGGTACATCTGGGTCAGGGCCAGGGACGTGACCTGCCGCGTCCTCAGCCAGTGGGCCAGGTGGGCCAGCGGCGCGAAGGCAGCGGCTTCGAGGTTGGCCGGCGGAGCCGGTATGACAGCATCCTCGGTCTTGACGGGCGACGAGGCAAGGGTCGGTGTAGGCGTGTCGGCCACGCGCGGGTTAAAGACTAGCGCCATCGGCACGCTGTTCTCCAGCGGCACGGCGCGGAGGGCCGCGTAATCGGTGAGACGCTTCTGCATGTCCTCCAGCATCAACTCATGCTCGGCGTCGGTAAACGCCAGCCCAACGACGCGCTCGGCGGCGGCCAGGGTATTGGCGTCCAGAACGGGGGACTCTTCAGTCATAGGGTCTCCTGGGAAGGACAGGAAGGTATAGGAAGGCAGACATAGGCAGCATAGGCAGCATAGGCAGGTGAAGGCGGCGTTTGCTTGTCGAAAACGGGGAACAGGCTACAATGAGCACATGCCGCTTGCATCGGCGGCCTCATTGTACACCCGACACGGGGCGTCTGTACAGATTAAGGAAACGCCACATGCTCAATCTAGTCATACGCGGCGGGACGGTGGTGACGGCGGGGAGCCTAGGCATGACGGACGTAGGCGTGCAGGATGGCAAGGTCGTCCAGTTGGGCGGCTCCATGACCGGCCGACGCGAACTGGACGCCCGCGACCAGTACGTCCTGCCCGGCGGCGTGGACATCCACACTCACCTGACCTCACCCGTTGACCCTGGCCCCGGCGTCGAACTGTGGGTGGACGACTTCTACAGCGGCTCGCTGGCCGCCATCGCCGGCGGCGTGACCACCATCGGTAACATGACCTTCCAGCGCGACGGCGAGACGCTGCGGCAATCGCTGGCCCGCGACCTCCAGGCCGCCCAGCGCGACGCCGCCATTGACTATATCCTGCACCCGGTCCTGAGTGACCCGGCGCCCGCCTCGCTGGCCCAGATTCCCGAGTTGGCCGCCGAAGGCCATACCAGCCTGAAAATCTTCCTGGTCGAGGATAACTTCGACAGCCTCGTGGACGAGTACCTGGAGGCCATCCAACTCGCCGCCCGCCACGGCATGCTCACCCTGCTGCACTGCGAAGACGGCGCGCTCATCCGCTGCGTCTGCCGCGAGTTGCTCCAGATGGGGCGCACGGCGGCGCGCCACTTCCCGGCCAGCCGCCCAATCTTCGCCGAGGTCGCCGCCACCGAACGGGCCATCGCCATCAGTCGCGCCCTCGACGCGCCCATCTACATCGTCCACCTCTCGTCGGCCCGCGCCCTGGATAGCTGCCGCCGCGCCCGCGCCGACGGCCTGCCCGTCTACGTCGAGACGCGGCCGCTGTACCTCTACCTGACAAGCGAACGTTTCGCGGAGTCGGACGCCGCCAAGTACGCCGGCGCGCCGCCGTTGCGCGAGCCAGAGGATTTGCGGGCCATGTGGAACGGGCTGCACGCTGGCGACATCCAGTGCGTGTGTACCGATCACGCGCCCTGGACGCTGCGCCAGAAGCTCGACCCGGCGCGCGACGCCACCAACCTGCGCCAGGGCGTCGCCGACCTGGAAACGATGATGCCTATGCTGTTCTCGGAGGGCGTGCGGACGGGCCGCATCTCGCTGAGCCGCTTCATCGAGCTGACCTGCACCAACACCGCCAAGCTATTCGGCCTGTATCCTCAGAAGGGGACCATCGCCGTCGGGTCGGACGCCGACCTGGTGGTGTGGAACCCCGAGGCGTGGCGGGTCGTGGACGGGGCGTCGATGCAGTCGCGGGCGGGCTACTCGGTCTACGACGGCCGCGAGGTGGTCGGCTGGCCGCGCTTTGTCGTCAGTCGGGGGGATGTCGTGCTGGACGAGGGGAGCATCACGGCGCCGCGCGGCCGAGGCCGCTGGATCCGCCGAGGGCCAACGCAAAGGCTGTGAGGAGCACAATAGCGACCAGGGCGAAGCTGTTGGATTAACACCTCGCCCTGGTATGCTCATCCTAACTGAGGAGACAGCTTAAACCTATGCTACTTACGGAAGACAACCTGTAACATTCCAGCGCCAATCATCATCCCACTGGGGATGGCCCAAGTACCACCGCGTGGAGAGGTAGTAGCCGACCCAGCCATTCCGCAGGTCAATTTGAGGCGATCCGGTCCTGATTCCGTCATCAGCGTTAGCGACTGTTTGGCCGTTGAACTTCACCGTGAGGTTGGTGGGATTCGGCTTGCCGGCACCGTTCTTCCACACGAAGAGGGCGGGTTTTGGCTGGTACCAGTTAGGCCAGTACCAGGCTGTGTATTCACCCAGGCTTCCACACCACGCGGCAGACGGAGCCGCATCCGGCGCGCCAGGGTTTTCGGCTAACGCTGAATTAACAGCGAACCCGACAAAAACAACCAGCGCCAGCCCAACCAGGGGCGAGAGACGACTACGAGCCATACGCCACATAGCTTTGTCCTCCTTGGGACCTGTGTGTCACCAGTGACCAAGACCAATAACCGACGGTTCTATAATACAGCATTTAGCGTGAAGGGGAGTTCACGAAATCCTGATGGTCTCCTATCTTTATCATGACTAAAATCCCACTATTGTCTGACTGGTAGTCTAAATTACAAAAAAATTGACCGGCAACGAGGCGTTCAACTGGCTGGCGCGCGACCTGAAAGTGTTGGCCAAACGCAAACAGACCTGACAGATTTTCAGCAACCTGTCAGGTCTGGTGTGGGAGCGGGTCTTGGGTGAAGCGGGCTTACGGCCCGGTCACGAGGTGATAGCGGAAGTCCACGTAGGTCACGTCGAACAGGCCGAAGTCGGCGCGGGACAGGCTGACGGTCGGCGCGGTGTCGCACGGCGCCAGGCGGTAGCCCGCCTGCTGCACCCAGGTCGGCAGAGCCGGCTCCCCATCCGCCGCACCCGCCACATTGGCGACTTCCGTCAGTGGAAGGACCACGACGCCTATCAGAAGGCGTTCAATGGGCTGCTGCGCGACCTGAAAGCCGACGCGCAGCCATAGGACGAAGGCTTCCCTATCTTGCCGCCAACTGCTCAGCCTCGGCGTCGGTCAGCCGCTCGACCTCTTCCACGAGGCGGCGCACCCGACCGTCCACGGAGGTAGCTTGCCGCTGCTCAATCAGCCCCGCCATGTCCGCCACCGTCGCCGCCTGGAACAGGTCCCGCAAGGGGATGTCCACCTCGAACAGGTGGCGCGTGTGGGCAACCACCTGGGCCGCCAGTAGGGAGTCGCCGCCCAGGTCGAGGAACGGGTCGCGGACGCCGACCTCGTCCAGGCTCAGGACGTCGGCCCATAGATCACTCAGGGCGCGCTCGACGGCGGTCGTAGGCGGGGCGAAAGGAACAGCCAGGGAAGGGCGGTTACGGCTCGGCATCGGCAGATGTTGGCGGTCCACTTTGCCAGTATCGGTCAGGGGCAGGGTATCGAGCAGGACAAAAGTGGATGGCAGCATGTAGTCCGGTAATGTCTGAGCCAGGGCGGCCCGCAACGCAGTCGCCGTCACCCACGGCTCCGCCGGGACGACGTAGGCCACGAGGCGGGAGTCGCTGTTAGGGTCGGGCAGCGCGACCACGGCCGCCTGTTTGACCGAGGGCAGACCGAGCAATGTGCTCTCGATAATGGGCAGGCCGACGCGGTAGCCGCGAATCTTAACCAAGCTGTCGGCGCGGCCGACGAACTCCAGCATGCCATCGGCCCGCCACCGGCCCAGGTCGCCGCTACGGTAGAGCCGCAGGTCAGGCGCGCCGGGCACAGGCGCGAAATGGGTGTCGGTCAGCCCGGGTTTCCGCCAGTAGCCCGGCGACACGATGGGGGCAATGGCGACGATTTCGCCGACCTGACCGGGTTCGACCGGCTCCCCCTGCTCATCCACAATCTGCACGGTCACGCCTGGCGCGGGATAGCCGACGGGGACCATATCCCCTGTGAGAGGGGTTGAGGCCGGAAAATTATAGTTGGCGATGGACGGAATCTCACTGGCCCCATAACCATTGCGGATCAGGCACGTCGGCGCCAGATGCGGCCGAAGGCGGTCAATATCCGAGCGGTACAGCGGCTCGCCGGCGATCTGTACAAACTCCAGGGCGGGAAAGACCTGACCCGGTTCCAACAGCGCCAGAAATTGGCGTAATAGAGACACATTCACCCGCATATAGGTGATACGGTGGCGGACGAGCCAGGCCGGCAGCGCCGCCAGCCCCTGCTGCTTGAGGTCGAAATAGAACAGGGTGCGGCCGTTCAGCAGGGCGCGGAGGTAGCTGTTGAGACCCATGCCAAAGCCGAGCGAGGTGAACAGACTGACGCGCGGGCCTTCGCCCTGGTCCGGGTTGTCCTGGGTGGGCAGCAGCCGCAGCAGCATCGTCCGTTGGGTACGCATGACCCCCTTCGGCTCGCCCGTCGAGCCGGAGGTATAAATGATCGCCAGCAGGGCGTCGGGGTTAATGTCCAGATTCGAGTTGTCGTCGCGCCCCGTCGCCAGCAGGCTCTCGACGGTGACGACCTGGATCCCCCCCTCGTCTCCCCCCGCCAACGGGGGGATGGGGGAAACAGCGGCGCCCCCTGCTGGCGGGGGGATGGGGGGGTCCACCAGCCGCCGCGCCTGCTCCTCGTGAAGACGATCCACCATAATCCAGCGCGTTTGCAGGTCGTCCAGCAAGACGCGCAAGCGGGCATCGGGCGCGGCCGGGTCGAGGACGGCGAAGAACTTGCCGGCTTTGAGCACGCCCATGAGGGCCCCCATCATGGGGGCGTCGGTATCCATCAGCAGCGCGACCGGTTCGCTGCCCGCCGACGCCAGCGCTAGCAAGCCGTGGGCGACGCGATTGGCCTGGCGGTTCAACTCGGCGTAGGTCCAGGTGGTCGTGTCCGTGACGAGGGCGAGGCGGTCGGGATAGGTCTGGACGATGCCCTCGAAGCACGCGGGAATCGAGCGCGGCAAGGTCGAATAGGTCGGTAGCTGAAAAGGGCTAGGGTCTACTAGCCCGGTGGGGGTGGCGGACAGAGGCATACTCAGACCCCTCGCTGGCGTCTCAACAGTGGCGCAACACCAGTATCAACGTCGGAGGGCGGCAAAAGATATGCTGATGTTGTTCAAACTCTCTCACCTGAAGGCGACTGCCTTCTTACTCATGAACAAATCCAAGAGCATAGTGGTTGAGAGGATAACTGAAAATGAGGAGCAACCGAAAGCGCCTAAA
>JAHCIP010000141.1 GCA_026129165.1 Anaerolineae bacterium | reverse complement strand
TCAGCGCGGCGTTGACGGTCTCATCCTCCTCGGCCTCGTACTCCAGCAGCTCCTGGGCCGCGGCCACGGCCTCCTCCAGCGCGCTCTCCTGCTCGCCCAGCGCGGCGGCCAGCGCCTCCAACGCGCGGCGAGCGCCGTCGCTCAGCCCACCGGTGGGGTTGGCGGCGACCTGGTCAGCCGCCCGAGGCTGGAAGCCGGGCGGCTGGCTCTGTTTGGCCGCGCCGGGCAGGCTCGGCAGCGGGCGGGGCGTCACGCTGGGCAGGCCTGTCCCCATGCCAGTCAGAAAGTACAGTCCGGCCGCCAGGAACAGCGTCGCCACGAGTGTCTCTACCTCACGCCAGGGCAGCCAGCCCAGCCGGCGCACGCCCTGCTCGGCCTGGGTCAGCGTGTCACCCGCCTGATGCAGGAGCAAACCTTCCACATAGGACCGTTCCCCCGGCTGAGCCGCGATGTCCAGCGCCGTCGCCGTCTGCTCGTGCAGACCGAAGCGCTCGTCGAGACGGCGGGCCAGGGTACGCGGGTTGACGCGGTTGAGCAGGAGATCTATCACGACATAGAGCAGGCCAATGCCCAGACCCCCCAGGGCATACTGGCGTAGGTTGAGCGGCCAGTCGCGCCACAGGCTCAAGCCCAGCCCAGCGGCGAAGACGGCCACCGCCAGCCACAGAGCCTGGACCAGGGCGCGCAGAAAGTGGCGGCGCCCCAGGATGCCAGCAATGGCCCGCAGGCGCGATTTCAGAGACACGTCATAGCGGGTTGGGTCATAGGTCGTCATAGCTGCCAGCCTTGCTGCGGGTCGGGCGTCGTCCAGCGCCGGCGCATATTCAGGAGCAGGACCAGGCCGCCCAGCCCCAGGAAGCTGTAGGCCACCTGCCGCTGGCGCTGTTCCATCTCGACCAGCAAACCCTGGCCGATGGCGAGCGCGGGCGTATCGCCCAACTCGCCCAGGGTTTGCGCCGCCTCAGCGACCACGGCGCGTGCCTCCGGGTAGCGGTAGCTGCGCGTCAGCGTCTCGGCCTGCTTGAGTTGGTCCAGCGCGACCAGCGCATCCACCGCGCGGCGCTCGTACTCGCGTAGCTCGTCGGCGCGGCGCGTGTCCCTGAGCGTGGCGTACTGCTCGCGGGCCTTCGCCACCAGCGCCCGCGTCTGGGCGTAATCGTGGCCTTCGATGGCTTTGCGCGCGTCGAGGACCGTTGCGCCAGCGGCGATGCCCAGTTCCGCCTGGGCCAGCATCGTCTCGGCTTCGGTTAGGCGCTCGGTCTGGCCGGTGTTACGCAGCAGGTAGACGGCTCGCTCCAACTCTTCCTTGGCCGCCGTGTACGCGCCCTGTCCCAACAGCGTGCGCGCCTGGCTCAAGTCGTAGGCATACAGGGCGTTGATGGCGTAGCGCGACTCAATATACTGCGGCAGGTACTCGCGCCACTGGGCCTCCAACTGGTCGGCCGAGACGCCATAGGCCATCTCCAGCGCCGAGCGATAGCCGGCGCTGCTCGACTGTGCCTTGAAGAACTCAATCAGCTTGCCGAAGCCGTAGCGGTCCACCAGGAACGCCACGATGGACAGGCTCTCTGGGTACGCGATGTCGGGGTTGCTGTACGCCCCACCGGGCGCGTTCAGGTCCGACCACGACATGAGGTTGTTGCTGAGGACGGCCTGGCGCAGCCGGCGCACAATCTGCTGCTGCTCCTGGGGGATGGGCTTCTCCAGGTACTGGGCGACGCCCTCGTGAAACCCGACAGGCAGGTTGTCGCCAGCCATCTGAGCGATAATCAGGTGCGTCAATTCGTGGCGCACGTTGTTGACAATGCTGGCCTCGGACAGGTCGCGCGTCCGCTGGACGGCAATAGCGATCTCGCGCCGGCCGCGCCCGGAGGTGGCGTGGGCGATGACACCCGGCACCTTCTCGGCCAGTGGGTTGACCGCAATGTAGCTGCGGTCGTCCGGGAATAGACGCAGGCTGACGGGCGTCTGGATCGCCAGGCCGAAGACCTTGCTCAGATCATCATAGACGCCATCCACGAAACCGGCGTAGCGGTCGGCCTCGTCGGCCTGTTGGGGGACATAGATAATCGCAAAATGGGTAGTTCGCTTTTCCTGCCAATCGAGGCCCTGGGCGTGGGCGGCGGCTGGTCCCAGGACCAGCCAGAGCGCCAGGAACAGCAGGACAGGGGTAAGCAGGCGAGTCAGTCGCACTCGGATAACCCTTCTTGGTGACGCTCGATACGTGAGCGCCGTTACACTATGAGGCTTCTACCTTAGACGAGGGTGAAGTACGGCTGAGAGGTAGATAAGAATGCTACCAAGTAAATTGTAGCCGAAGGGCCAACACGGCACAAATAGCAACCCAAACAAATGTGCCATGCTTGCCTTTTTTATGGAAAGCGGCTAGAATCATGACTAATTAACGACGCCCCAAGCGCTGCTTAAAGGAGACCGTCGTGCAAGACACGATTGAAGTATTTCTGAACCATTTGACGGTTGAGAAAGAGTATACCGCTAACACACTGTCCGCTTACCGCAACGACCTGTTCCAGTTCATGGCCTACCTCCAGGACCAGTCCCACATCCATGACTGGCCCAGCGTGAGCCGCGACGCGCTCATCGACTACATGTTGCATCTCAAGGGCGACCGTGAGTACACCTCGGCCACGGTAGCCCGCAAGGTGGCAGCCATGAAGTCCTTCTTCCACTATCTCAAGTCGACTGGCATCGTCACGGACGACCCGACGGCGGAACTCGACTCGCCCAAGGTCAACAAGCGCCTGCCGCATACCCTCAGCCCGCAGGAAGTGGAACTGCTCCTCTCCGCGCCGGGCGAGAGCGACTCGCATAAGGTCTTGCGAGATCGGGCGCTGCTCGAACTGCTGTATGCGTCGGGCATGCGTGTCAGCGAGATTGTCTCGCTCCAGCAGAGTGATGTCGACGAGGATGGGCGACACGTTCGGGTGAGGAGCAGCGACGGCAAGAAGACGCGGGAGATCCCCATTGCGGGGCGGGCCGCTGATGCCTTAGTAGAGTATGCTGAGCGCGGCCGGCCGGTCTTCGCCAAAGGCTCGGACACCCCGGCCTTTTTCCTGAACCCACGCGGCACCCAGTTGACGCGCCAGGGGTTGTGGCTCATTATTAAGAAGTATGTCGAGACGGCAGGTATCCAGGCTGAAGTCACGCCGCACACGCTGCGCCATTCCTTCGCTACCCACCTGCTCGACCGGGGCGCTGATCTCAAGAACGTCCAGGAGCTATTGGGCCACTCGAATATCTCGACCACGCAAATCTACACCCAATTGGCGGGGGACAAGGCGCGGGCGGGGGAACTGGTCCAGGAGAACTAGCAGCCTCACCTAAAAACCTCCCGAAGGTTCGGCAACCTTCGGGAGGTTATGTTATGTACACGCTTAGTTAGGAGGCTAAAGTATGACCCCCGAACTCCCTATCTCGCAGGCCATCGCCGAGGCGGCCCAGGCTGTCCGCCGTCGAAGCCAGGTGACGCCTGCCATCGCCATCATCACCGGCTCGGGACTGGGGCCACTGGCGGATGAAGTCGAGGCTGCCATCACCATCCCCTACCGCGACATCCCCCACTTCCCGGAGAGTACCGTCGCCGGTCACAGTGGGGCGCTGGTGCTGGGCCACATCGCCGGGCAGACGGTGGTCGTCATGCGCGGGCGCCTCCACTTCTATGAAGGCTACCCGCCGCAGGCCGTCACCTTCCCGGTGCGCGTCATGCATGCGCTTGGCGCGCGCACCCTCTTCGTCACCAACGCGGCGGGCGGCATCAACCCCGGCTTCCAGGTCGGGGACCTGATGCTGATCCGCGACCACCTGTTCCTGCCGGGCATGGCGGGCTGGCATCCCTTGCGCGGCCCCAACGACGACACGCTGGGGCCGCGCTTCCCCAGCACGTTGGGCGCGTATGACCAGGGGCTACGCGACCTGGCCCGCCAGAAGGCCGCCGAGCAGGGTCTGACACTGCGCGAAGGGGTCTATGCGATGGTCGCCGGACCATCGTTTGAGACGCCAGCCGAGATTCGCTTCCTGCGCCTGGCCGGCGCCGACGCCGTCGGCATGTCCACCGCGCCGGAAGTCATCGTCGCCCGCCACGCCGGTCTGCGTGTGCTAGGGATGTCTCTCATCACCAATATCGCCAGCGACGACTCGGACGCCGCGCCGCTGCTGGGCGAAGCCGGGCACCTGGAAGTGCTCGAAGCCGCCCAGGCCGCCGTCCCCAGGCTCACGCGCCTGGCGCGGGCGATGATTGAGGGAATAGGGAGTACGGAGTAGGGGTAATCCTCACGCTTACCTTGAGCGCTCGCTCGCTGGAGCGAGACGTGGGGCAGAAGACGGCGTCTCGCCGCCCTGGATCAGCGTCCCGTCCAGCATCCGGCCCAGGGTAATAATGCCCAGGCAAGGTGAAGGCAGCGGCTGGTCGGCGGCGGTGCTGAACACGGGACCAGGGTTAAACACCAGGGTGTCGTCCAGGCGGATGCGGCAGGCCGTCGCCGGATGGGCGAACACCAGGCAGTCTACCGGCGGAAAAAAGTGGAGGAGTTCGGCGTATTTCAGGTCGCGGGCTTCGGAGACATCATCGGCGATAAACGTGCGCAGTGTCGTCCCCAAACTCCGCAGGGTATGGCCGTGGGTGAGGCCAATGGTTTTGCCGTGGATATGGAGGAGGCGGTGCTGGGGCAAGCGGGTACGCCGGTCAAAGTCACCTGCGACGGCGATGACCGGCGCGATGGCTTCCAGGCGGGTGATGACCGAAACTTCACCCACATCCCCCGCGTGGAGAATCAGGTCTACCCCCGCCAGGTGAGCGGCGACTTCGGAGGGCAGGACACCGTACGTATTAGCCACGACACCTAGCCGCGCCGGCCGATCGTGACGGAAGGGGAGCCGTACAAGAGTACGAACAATGTCTTTCAGCATATAGCCCTATGTCCAGAAGTCTATCCGGTGCGAGCCGGCCGTTAAACCTCGGTGCGACAGCACAGGCCAGCGCACGAGAGCGTACGTAGCTTACTGGACATACGGAGACGGGAATAAAAAGATACGGGGCGGCTACGGATTATAGCCATCTTGCCGCAACAGACGACGCAAGGTCGCCAGGGCGCGGTACTGAAGTTGTTTCACAGCCCCAGCGCTCTTGCCCATCAGCCCGGCGATCTCGCTCGGCTCAAACCCTTCGACAAAACGCAGGTAGAGCACCTGCTGCTGCTCTTGGGTCAGGCGATCAAACACAACCCGCACTTCGTGATGGGTGAAGTGGTCATCGGTGGGCGTAACCAGCAATGGCTCATCGGTAGGCAACTCCGTCATCGTCGGCGTGTGCCGGCGATAATCATCAATCACCAGGTTACGAGCCACGCGATAGAGCCAGCCAGGCAGAGCTTCAGGCGCGACCGCGCCACTCTGCAACGCCCGGAACAAGCGCAGAAAGACCTCGTTGGCGAAGTCTTCAGCGTTCTCGGTATCGTTGGTCAGGTAGCACAGATAGCGATACAGGCCGTCGTAGTACCGCCCAAATAGATAACTCGTGCGGTCTGGGGCGACCGACGGGGGTTTCTCAACCGCTGAGAGGTGTAGTGTCATTGGCATCACGGTGTGGCGGCGCACGCCATGCTGGCCTGACCGCCCGGTGTCCCCCTACCGTGCCGTCGGCCATTCCATTCCACCGGAGGGACATTCGTCCCCACCCTGTCTCCCCCGGTCGTCCACCGTGTTAGACGCTTGCCCTACTTTTCAGATACGCCGAATTTCGTCTGTTCCGGGTATCTTCACACTTTCACAAATTCGCCCCCCTTTGTTCCCCCGCCGGCGGGGGATGTAAGAGGGTATCTCTGACCTCACTCAACATCAGCCGCCTCGCCGACGAATGGGTTGGTCCGCTTCTCAAAGCCAATCGTGGTCGGCTCGCCATGGCCTGACAGGACTAACGTCTCGTCAGGGAGGGTAAAGAGTTGGGAGCGAATGGCCGCGGCCAGAGTCGGGAAGTCACCGCCCAGGTCGGTCCGGCCGATGCTGCCCTGGAACAGAGCGTCGCCGCTAAAGACAATGCCGCCGCCTCGCCAGCGCCTCACATTGAGGTCAATAAACTTTACGGTGTCGGCAGGCGATGGGTCGGGTGGCGCCCAGTACAGGCTCACGCTCCCCCAGGAGTGGCCTGGCGTGAACAGAACCTTGAACCCGAGGGCCTCCAGACCGACGGTTTGCCCCTCCTCCAGCCACTGGTCAACGGGCGGAGGCGGAGGGAGCCGCTGGCCTAGAAAGGACTGCGCCATCATCGGCAGGTTGTCCAGCAGAGGCTGGTCGCCCCGGTGCATCAGAATAGGCGCGCCCGTCGCGGCTTTGACCGGCCCAAGCGCCATGACGTGGTCCAGGTGGCCGTGGGTGGCGATGATGAGGCGCGCGGTCAACCCCTGTAGGCGCAGCGCGTCTAGAATGCGGTCAGCCTCGTCGCCTGGGTCAATGACTATGGCTTCGCCGGTGTGCTCATTGCCCACGATGTAGCAGTTGGCCTGGAACAGGCTTACCACCAGCCGCTGAATGATCATACCGCGCTCCTCATGGCGGCCCACAAGTCGCCTAGCATCTGGTCGTGGTCTCCAATCAAGACAGGAACCTCGTTCGGCAGCCGCGCCCAAAAGAACTCAAAGACATGCTGTCCTGAGCCGTCGGACGGGCCGGTCTCAAGATGCGACCAGGTTTCGGGCGACGTCTCCCCACACTCCAGGTGATAAAAGTAGCGCTGGTGGAGTTGGTCCAGCCCGTAGTCCGACATATCGCGCCAGCGTTCGCCCAGATAGTGCGCCAGCCGCAGGCCGGTCAGCCCCGTCTCCTCGAACGCTTCGCGGAGGACCGCGTCGTCCACCTTCTCGCCCGGCTCGACCGTGCCGGCCGGCACTTGCAGCCCGGCCTCGGGTTGGTCCCGATGGCGGAAGACCAGCAGCCGGTCGCGGTGGGTAATGTACGCAAAGACCTTGCGTTTAACAGTTGCCATGCGGTAGTATCTCGTCTAGCTAGCGCCACACCAGAGGAGTGTCGGCCGGCGCACCATACTGGAACGTACTATCGGCGAGGCCAGCGGTGTTACTGCTGCGAAGGAACCAGGCGTTGCCACGCACGACCCCGACTGTGTCAACTCCATCGCCATCCCAGTCACCTACAACCGGTCGGTCACCTGAGGCCAGGCCGTAGGTAAAAATAAGCTGGCCTGGGCCGGACGAGTTGCTATTGCGAAGATGCCATACTCCGCTCCGCACAATCCCCGGCGTGTCGCCTCCACTGCCATCCCAGTCCCCAACCACTGGCTTGTCGCCTGATGCTCCGTAGAGCAAGACGATCTCGCTTAGACCAGACGTGTTACTGTTGCGCAAGTACCATTGGTTACCTCGCACGACACCGACTGTCTGATCGCCGTTACCGTCCCAGTCGCCGCAGACCGGCACGTCACCGGCCAGCCCGTAGCTGAGAGCCAGGTCTGAGAAGCCGGTCGAGTTCGAGTTACGCAGGAACCACGCGCCGTTGCGAAAGACACCGGGGGTCTGGCTGCCGTTCCCATCCCAGTCGCACATCAGGGGGATATCGTTATGGACGCCGTAGTTGAAGACAAGGTCGGCCGGGCCGTCATTGAGCGAGGACCTGAGGAACCATGCGCCGGCCCGCCAGACAGCCGGCCTCGCGGAAGCGGGCAGTGGAGGGACGCCTATCTGGAATCCAGACTCGTTGACGAAACCATACTGATCTACCACGTAGAGCCATTTGCCCGTCACATTGGTATATTGACCCCGGTTCAGTTGGGTTGTGATGGTGGTGGTGGACCAGCTTAGCGGGACCTGCATCTCGAAGTTGGTCGAGGCACTATAGGTGGCAGCGTTCCCGATCATCACTCGGGCCAACGAATGATCAAAATAGATGTCATCGCTGTCAATCGAACCGCCTGCCACATCGGCGGTGAAGCTGACGCCGACATTGGCTTCCCCATGGAAGTCATTATTGTCGCTATCCCATTCCCCACTCGACTGACAAGTGTCATAATTGGGCCTCAAAACGTTCCAGGCTTCCCACCAGTCGAGTATCACCCTGTTGTTGACCTTCCAGACCATCTCTCCATCGTCACAACCTGGGCAGGAGGACTTTTTCAAGATGATCTCCCAGTATTCCCACTCCGAGGCGCTCATAGGCGGGAGGCTTTGATGCGTCATGCAAGCCGCGACCACTTCGGGGGCATTGAATTCCTGTGCCCAGCGCGGCGAGTTGTCAGCCACCCAGGCTGGATAGACATCGTGTTGCTGTTGTGGATCAGCCAGTGAAGGGACGCTACTGCGGATGCGCCCAACTTTGACCTGCTGGCCGGAGTCCGAAAGGGGCGGATTACGCCAGGTCACATTCCGCCGCATCCACTGGGAGTAGACAATCCATTGGGAAGAGGCCGAGGGGAACAAGGACAGGTAGCCAAGTTGATTGTCCGACCCATCACCCCCCGTTCGCCTGTAATACTTGTCGTTGGCGAACAGTGTCCTCGGCGCTATCGTGCTGACCGTCATCGTCGGCTTAATGTTGCTCGTCGGGTCATAGTTGCGATAACCGTTCGTCAGGAGACTGTTATCATTGTTGAAATCGTCCCACAAGAAGGCGAGTTTATCGGCATCGGGATGCCAGTCCTCTCGTTCTCCGAAATTCGCCCCCGCGATCGTCAGGGTAGCGTTCTGGGTGACAAAATCCGTGCTACTCGTGACGCTAGCGATAGATGGCGTGGTGACCTGGAAGTAGACTGGAAACCCTGTCGAAGCAGCCCCCGAACTGGCGACAACAAAGATAAACCGTCTATCACCGTGGGCCAGACCAGTCCCGACGGTGGTGAAAGTCACAGCCGAGTCACTCCAGGCAGTTACAGTCTGATCAATGAGGGGCGCGGCCTGGGCATAATGGGGCGACCGGCCGATTCTGACCTGGCCCCTAGCTGTACCGAAGCCTGCGCCCTGTAGCGTGGCCGACTCACCATTGGACAAGAAGCCCGCATAGCCGACGGTGGTGAAACTGTCGGATATAGTCCTGAGGAGGGGACTCGTCTGGGCGATGGCGGCAGTTCGCAAAGCCAGCGCCTCGGTCGGCAGCGGACTCTGAGCGGCGGCAATGCCGGTACCGAGTAGGGCTAACAGAATGAGGCCGATGAGCACGTGAACCAGGGGTCGAGTATTCATTTGCTTCCTCCCCATGACATCCTCGTCAGGAGTGGCCGTACAACCTTCTGCTATGCTGATGATAATATAGGTCGAGAAAAGACCTTACTCCACCTCAAACATCGGCTGAACCAGCCAGCGCTCGCCCATCGCCGCCCGTTCCTCGGCCACCTGCCGCAAGGCAGTCACGCCCCGATCAATGACCAGCCGTGTATCCCCGCTGTACTCCAGCATAGGCAGGTCGGTGATATTGTCGCCCGCCACCAGCACCGGGCGGTGCGTCGGGTGGATAGTGCGTTGGATGGCCTTGACCTTGCCCCAGGTTGCCACCGCCTCGCCATCCAGGTTAGCGGTAATCTTGCCGTCAATCACCTGCGTCCGCATGCCGATGACCCGATCGGCGGCCACGCCCAGCGCCTCGGCCATCACTCGCACGGCCCAGATATTGGTAGCCGAGACGATCCAGGCCGCGATACCGTGGGCCTCCAACTGGCGCATCAGGTCCAGAATCTCGGCATAGGGCCGCAGTCCCTCGTGGAAGTGGAGCGTCTGTCCGCCAGCCTGGAAGTGGCGGCGGCCCAGCGGCGCCGTCAGTCCTTTCTGCATCGCCTGGCGTGTCAGGTCGGCAATCTGGGCCTCGCTCATCCCCGTCAGGAGCCGCGTCTGCCATGGGAAACCCTCCTGCGGGTCTAACAATCCTGAGCGCAGGAACCCAACCAGGACCGCCTCGCGCAAGGCGTGGAAGGTGGGGTGGTCGGCGCGGGTGTCGTCAGCCAGCTCGCGCAGGAGCGCGGCTTGCTCGCGCAGCGTCACGTCCGACGGGTCGAGCACGGTCCAGAACTCGTCGTGGTCCAACGCGAAGCCCAGCGCCTCGATCTGGTGGAGGAACAGCGCGTCGCCAATGTCGTGGCGGATGACCGTCTGGTCCCAGTCGAAGACGGCGAAGGGCGGCGCGTCGGCCTGATACTCCGGTCCGCCGCGTCCCACACGGCCAATTAGGTCTTCCAGCGCGGCCCGGTTCTCTGGCCGCCACGATCCGGTCATCAGCATTGTCAGCCCTCATCTTCTGGCAATCTAGAGGCCAAGTATAGCACACTTTGGCGTCGGCCAGGACTCCCCCATTCGGGCGCGGCTGTGTCAAAGTCGCCCCCGACATAGCACGGATGGGGAGGATGGACGGATGAGGGGGCTGGCAGTGGACGCGCCACCCTCAGCGAGATGGGCGTGGCGGCTTGACCCGTCCATCCTCTTGATCCGTACTCTAGCCTCGTCTCGCCTATTGAACCGATGCCTCAACCCGCGCATAGAGGCAGTAATCAGGCTGACGTGCTTTGACAGCACGCGCCAAGTCTGATATACTCAGCCTCGCATCTAAAGGATGCTCACTCGTGTACTCTTTGGAGGAGAAACACACCTATGAAACGCCTTATATCTCTCACTGTGCTGCTGCTCACGCTGGCGCTCGTGTTCGCCGCGTGCGCCCAGCCAGCCCAACAGACCACCGCTCCCACCGCCGCCCCCGCGGCCAAGGCGACGGAAGCTCCAAAGCAAGCCGTCGCGCCAACGACGGCCCCCGCTGTGCCGACAGCAGCGCCCGCCGCCAAAGCGACGGACGCCCCAGCGGCCAAGACCACCAGCGCCGCCCCCGCCGCCACGACGGCCCCCAGCGCCGCCGGCCAGGCCCAGATTCAGTTCACGCCGTCCGCGCCGGGTAAGAAGGGCGGCAAGGTGACGGCGGCCATCTGGCAGGAGCCGGACGTCCTCAACCCCCTACTCAGCTCGCTCACGGTCACCGGCGAGGTTACCTATTCGGTCATCGAAGGGCTGGCCGACGTTGATCCGAACGGCAACTACTACCCCCGCCTGGCGAAGGAAATTCCCGACCAGAGCAACGGCGGCGTGAGCGCCGACGGCAAGACAGTGACGTGGAAGTTGAAAGACGGCGTGAAGTGGTCCGATGGCTCCGCATTCACCTGTGACGATGTCAAATTCACATGGCAGGCGCGCATGACGGCGAATGTCGGCGTCATTGACACCGTCGGCTTCCGTGATATTGACAGTCTTGACTGCCCCGACCCGCTGACGGCGGTGGTGAAGTACAAGACCATCTACGCCGCCTACCGGGGCAACTTCGGCACGATCCTCCCCAAGAGCGCCGGCGATCCCACCAAGATGAAGGACTGGGCCTACAATACCAAGCCGCTCGGGACAGGCCCGTTCAAGGTGGATGAGTTCCAGCGCGGCAGCTTCATCGCCCTCTCCAAGAACCCGAACTACCGCGAGCAGGGCAAGCCCAACCTGGACCAGCTCATTTTCCGCATCGTCCCCAGCTCCGAGGTCGCCAAGCAGCTCCTGCGCAGCGGCGAAGTGGACGTGATGTGGAACAATACCGAGGCCGACTACCCCGAGTTGCAGACCATTCCGGGCCTCAAGATCAGCGACCCGGTCCAGAACGGCGGCGAGCGGCTGATTCTCAACCTCACCAAGCCGGGCGAGCCGTCGGACAACAAGACGCCTCATCCTATCCTGGGCGACCTCAAGGTCCGCCAGGGCATCGCCTATGGCATCAACAAGCAGCAGATCATTGACAAGCTGCTCTTCGGCAAGGCCCTACCGGGTAGCGGCGAGCAGAACGCCGGCTTCTTCAACTGCGGCGTCGCGCCTTTCCCCTTTGATGCCCAGAAGGCTGCGTCTCTGCTCGAGGAGGCGGGCTGGAAAGTCGGGCCGAACGGCATCCGCACCAAGGACGGCCAGCCGCTGCGGATTAAGTACCAGACTACGACGGGCAACAAGCTCCGCGAGGACTCGCAGGTGCTCATTGTGGAGGACATGAAGAAGATCGGCGTGGAGTTCTACATCGAGAACCAGCCGTCTCAGCTTCTCATCGGTAGTTGGGCGAACAAGTCGCCGCGCAAGTACGGCAACTATGACATCATCATGTACACCACCAACGGCGGTGTGGACCCCAACTCGCAAATGACCAACTATTTCCACTCGTCGAGCATCCCCTCGGAGCAGAACCAGGGCGGCGTCAACTACAGCCGCTGGAACGACCCACAGACGGACAAGGATATCACGGAAGCCGCCCAGATTGTGGACCTGAACAAGCGCAAGGAACTCTACTGCGATGCTGTCAAGCGCGTCGTAGACGGCGCGTCACACATCTATCTCTACCAGCGCCGCAGTATCCAGAGCGCCCGCGACTACGTCCAGAACTTCCAGTCGAACCCCTGGGCCTCGGCCTTCACCTGGAACGCCCAGGACTGGTGGGTGTCGAAGTAAAGAGGTAAGGACCTCACCCTAACCCCCTGGCCCCCTCCCCCTCTCCAACCAGGAGAGGGGAAGGGGGTAGGGGATGAGGTGAGGTACGGAGGGGCGACCATGACCCGTTACATCATCCGTAGAGCGCTGCAAGCCATCCCGCTGCTGTTGCTGATCAGCGTCGTCGTGTTCGCGCTCGCCAACGCTATGCCGAGCGGCCTCATGGCGGCCTACGAGAACAACCCCAACATCTCGAAAGAGGACCTCGTCCGGCTCCAGGAGGAACTGGGCCTGAACACCCCGGCCCACATCAAGTATCTCAACTGGCTTGGCAATACGGTGCGCGGCGATCTCGGCTACTCGCTCACCGAACGCCGACCGGTCACGACGATTCTAGCCGAGCGCATCCCGAACACGATTTACCTGACCCTGGTATCGTTCATCGTCTCGCTCATCATCTCCATCCCCATTGGTATCCTCTCCGCACGTAGACAGTATTCTATTTTCGATCATATGGCAACGGGCTTTGCCTTCATCGGACAATCCATTCCGATCTTCTGGTTCGGACTGATTCTCATTATCGTTTTCAACGTGCTGCTTAAGAACCCGGTAACGGGTCGTCCGCTGCTGCCCGGCGGCGGCATGTATACCATCGGCGCGCCGTTTTCGGTCGCCGACCGCTTGCAGCATCTCATCCTGCCGGTGGCGATGCTGAGCGTCTTCCAGGTCGCGCAGCACATGCGCTATATGCGCTCGTCCATGCTCGACGTCATCCACCAGGACTATATCCGCACCGCCCGCGCGAAGGGCTTACGCGAGCGCGCCATCGTCTACGGACACGCCCTCAAGAATGCCCTGCTGCCCGTTGTCACCGTCATTGGGCTAGAGTTGCCCACCCTCGTCAGCGGCGCGTTCTTCACGGAGACGATTTTCTCCTGGCCGGGTATGGGCCGGCTCTTCGTCAACGCCGCCGGACTGGGCGACTACACCGTCCTCATGGCGATTGTGATGCTTAGCGCGCTGCTGGTCATCGTCTTCAACCTGCTGACCGACATCACCTACGCCTTCCTCGACCCGCGCATCCAGTATAGCTGACGACGGGCATTTGCGCCCTTGAGGACCTATGGCTTCCAAAGTCTCCACCGCACCCGCGATGGCGCCCCCCAAAGAGTATCACTACGAAAGCATGGCCGCGCTCACCTGGCGTCACTTCCGCCGCCACCGTCTGGCGCTGGCTGGCTCGGCGGTATTGCTGGTTATTATCCTGGCCTGCGTCTTCGCCCCGTTGATTACCCCCTACGACCCGGTCGCCTCGAACCTGGGCGACCAACTCCAGGGGCCGTCGGCGAGCCACTGGTTCGGGACCAATCAGGTCGGGCAGGACCTGTTCACCCGCGTACTCTATGGCGGCCGCATCTCGCTGAGCATCGGGGCGCTGGCCGTCCTTCTCGCCATCAGTATCGGCATCGTCGTCGGCTCTATTGCCGGCTACTACGGCGGCTGGATTGATAATATTCTTATGCGCATCGCCGACGCCATGCTCGCCATCCCGCAACTGCTGATCCTCATCATCCTGGCCCAGGTGTTGCGCGAACGGAAACTGTTCGGCTTCAGTTCCGGCAGCGTCGCGCCTATCATCCTCGTCATCGGCATCCTGGCCTGGATGGGGGTGGCCCGCCTGGTGCGCGCCGCGTTCCTGTCGCTGAAAGAGAAGGAGTTCATCGAGGCGGCGCGCGCGTCAGGCGCGAGCAATGGGCGCATCATGCTGCGCCACCTGTTACCCAACGCGCTCAGTCCGGTCATCGTCGCCGCCAGCCTGCGCGTCGCCGGCGCTATCATCACCGAGTCAGGCCTGAGCTACCTCGGCTTCGGGGTCCAGCCACCCACCGCCACGTGGGGCAACATGCTCAAGGACGGCCAGTACCAGATGACTTACGCCCCGTGGGTGGCCGTCTTCCCCGGCCTGATGATTTTCATCACCGTGATCGCCATCAACTACATC
>JAHCIP010000140.1 GCA_026129165.1 Anaerolineae bacterium | reverse complement strand
CGCCACCGTCGGCAGCGAGGCTAAAGCCGCCGTCTGCCGCGCGCAGGGTGCCGACCACGCCCTGACCTACCAAGACCCAGGGTGGGTGGCTGAGGTCCAGCGCCTCACCGGCGGGCGCGGCGCGGATGTGGTCTACGACCCTGTGGGAGGGGACATCTTCGACCTGTCCACGCGCTGCATCGCGCCGGAAGGTCGGCTGCTGGTGGTGGGTTTCGCCAGCGGCCGCATCCCCAGCATCGCCGCCAACCGGGTGCTGCTCAAAAGCATCGCCGTCGTTGGCGTCTACTGGGGCGGCACTATCGAGCGTCACCCGGACTACCCTGCCCAGGCCCAGGCCGAGTTGTTCCGCCTCTATGAGGCTGGTCAGATTCGGCCCCTGGTGTCGTCGGTGTATCCGTTGGCACAGGCCCCCCAGGCCATGCGCGCCCTAGCCGAACGACAAACGGTGGGTAAGGTCGTCCTTGAACTCGACACACCTTAAGGGTCCGTTACCCATAAGGCGACAGGATGCCCCCCCTCACAGCCTCCCGCCTGCGGGGGACAGGAGGGGGGTAACTTAGCCTCAACTTACATGTAACGTACCCCTAGCCGGGAGACGACAGGTGGACGAACAGGTTAGGCAGGCCCTGGCTCAGAGCCGGCTCATTGATATCACCACGACCGGCCGCCACAGCGGGGCGCCACGCCGTCTCGAAATCTGGTTTCATAATCTAGACGGGCGGCTCTTCATCACCGGCCTGCCGGGCCGCCGCGACTGGTACGCCAACCTCGTCGCGCATCCGGAGTTCACCTTCCATGTCAAGGAAGGCGTCCAGGCTGACCTGCCCGCGCGGGCCACGCCCATCCTGGACCCCGACGAACGGCGCGCCATTCTGAGCCGCATCACGGCGCGGCTGGGGCGGGAAGCCGACCTGGACAAGTGGGTGGCCGACAGCCCATTGGTCGAGGTGACGCTTGTTTGAGACGGGTCAGCCATGAGCCAGCTTGTCCTTGTGCGGCACGGCCAGGCCACGCTCTTCGCCGATACCTACGACCAACTCTCGCCGGTGGGCGAGGCGCAGGCGCGACGGCTGGGCGTCTACTGGGTCGAGCAGGGCGCTGCCTTCGACGCCGTCTACTGTGGCACGCTCCGTCGGCAAACGCGGACGCTGGAGATTGTGGCGGGGGTGTATGCCGAGGCCGGCCAGCCCTGGCCCACGCCGGTCATCACGCCGGGCCTCAACGAGTACGACGGCGACGGCATCATGCAGCACTTACTGCCGCCCCTCCGCCAGCGCGACACTCGCCTGCGCAGCCTGGCCGACACCGCCGAGCGCCACGCCGACGGCCCGGACCGCTACCGTCACTACCAGCGATTATTCGAGGCGGTGACAGGCGCCTGGGTGCAAGGGACGGTCGAGGCGGCCGAGGTCGAGAGTTGGCGGGCCTTCTATGATCGAGTGAGCCAGGCGTGGCGGCGGCTACTTCGGGAAGAAGGCAGCGGGCGGCGGGTCGCGGCCATCACCTCCGGCGGCCCGATTGCCGTCGCGGTCCAGATGGCCGTGCGCGCTCCGGAGGCCGTCGCCCTGGAACTCAACTGGCGCCTCCGCAACGCCGCGCTGACCGAACTGGTCTTTTCCGGCGACCGCCTGTCCCTCGACACCTTCAACACCGTCCCCCACCTGCCCGATCCGCCGCAGGACGTATCGCTAATTCAGGTCATAGGACTGACGAGGTCGGACTGCGAACGAGGCATGACGTGGTCCCTCTCCCTCTGGGAGAGGGCGGGGGTGAGGGTCCTAGACGCCGCGCGAAAGTATCAAGCCCCTCACCCCGACCCTCTCCCAGAGGGAGAGGGAGGGAAAGACCTACTCAGAGCTAGATTGGATGATCAGCGTGACACCCGCCGACCCACCACCCACCAAGACCGAGTTGATGAAGCTCATCGCCCAACGGCGGTCTGAACTGGAAGCCTTGATTGCCCCGCTGAGCGAAGCCCAACTGACGACGCCTGGGCCCGACGGCTGGGCGATCAAAGACCACCTGGCGCACATTGTCGCCTGGGAGCAATCGCTCCTCGGTCTACTCAATAGCGTGCCGCGCCACCAAGCGATGGGCATCAGCGAGGAGGTCTACCACAGCGACGTGGATGTGATTAATCGAACTATCTACGAGCGCAACACGGACCGCCCCCTGACCGACGTGCTGGCCGACTTCCGGCAGTCGCACGAGGCGGTGCTGGAACGACTGGCCCGCATGACGGATGACGACCTACGCCGTCCGTATGCTTACTACCTGCCCGACGAGCCGGACGACAATCCCTCGCCCAACCCGCCCCCCGTCCTCGGCTGGATTCGCGGCAACACTGACGAGCATTACGAGGAACATATACACTGGATTCAGTCGCTGCTCGGTCAGGGCAGGGCTGATTGAAAGAGGCTTACAATGGACTTCGACTATACCCCCAAAGTCAAAGAGCTGCGCCAGCGGCTCACCGCGTTTATGGACGAGTACATCTATCCCAACGAACTGCTGTACTACCAGCACACCGACTCGAAGGAGCGGTGGCAGCCGGTGCCCATCATCGAGGAACTCAAGCCCAAGGCCAAAGCGGCGGGGCTGTGGAACCTGTTCCTGCCCGAAAGCGAATATGGCGCGGGCCTGACCAACCTGGAGTACGCCCCGCTGTGCGAGATTATGGGCCGCTCGCCCATGGCCGCCGAGATCTTCAACTGCTCGGCCCCCGACACGGGCAACATGGAAGTCCTGGTGCGCTACGGCAGCGAGGAGCAGAAGGAACGCTGGCTCAAGCCCTTGCTGGCTGGGGAGCTTCGCTCGGCCTTCGCCATGACCGAGCCTGAGGTAGCCTCATCTGACGCGACGAATATCCAGGCCAGCATTCGGCGCGACGGGGCCGAGTACGTCCTCAACGGCCTCAAGTGGTGGACGTCGGGCGCGGGCGACCCACGCTGTAAAGTCGCCATCTTCATGGGCAAGACCAACCCCGACGCCCCGCGCCACCAGCAGCAATCCATGATTCTTGTTCCCATGGACGCGCCGGTGTGACCATCAAGCGCATGCTGACGGTCTACGGCTTCGACGAAGCGCCCCACGGCCACGGCGAGGTACAGTTCGAGAACGTGCGCGTGCCAGCGAGCAACCTGCTGCTGGGCGAGGGGCGCGGCTTCGAGATCGCCCAGGGCCGGCTTGGCCCCGGCCGCATCCACCACTGTATGCGTCTCATCGGGCTGGCCGAACGGGCGCTGGAAGCCATGTGCAAGCGCGTCCAGTCGCGCGTCGCCTTTGGCAAGACCCTGGCCGAGCAAGGCACCATCAAGGCCGACATCGCCGAGTCGCGTATGGACATCGAGCAGGCGCGGCTGCTGACCCTCAAAGCAGCCTACATGATGGATACGGTGGGCAACAAGGCCGCCCGCGCCGAGATTGCCATGATTAAAGTTGTCGCGCCCAACATGGCGCTGCGAGTCATTGACCGCGCGGTGCAGGCCCACGGCGGCGCGGGTGTGTGCCAGGACTTCCCCCTGGCGGCGGCCTGGGCGAACGCGCGCACGCTCCGCATGGCGGACGGCCCGGACGAGGTCCACCGCGAGCAGATCGCGCGGCTGGAACTCAGGAAACATAGTTAACAGGGGTAACACGCGAAGCCTGCGGCGTAAAGTGGAGGTGTCCCCTCTCCCTCTGGGAGAGGGAGGGAAAAGCCTGATCCTGTGACCCTTAAACTTGGATACCGCTAAGGAGATCGCCTTATGCCCGCTGTTGAGGACAAATTCATCCGGTTGGACGGCCTGCGCTTCCACTACCGCGACTGGGGCGATCCGAACGCCCGTCCGCTGCTCCTGCTGCACGGCTTTGGCTCGCAGGCCACCTCGTTTGACCACTTCGCCGCTGCCATGACCGACCGCTTCCGCGTCCTGGCGCTGGACCAGCGCGGCCACGGGCAGACCGACTGGGCGGATAACTATGCGGCTGAAGCGATGGTGGAGGACGTGGGGCGGTTTGTGGCGGCGCTGGGGTTGAACAAGCTGGACTTGCTGGGCTTCTCGATGGGCGGGCGCAACGCCCTGGCCTTCGCGGCGGCGCATCCAGCGATGGTAGCGCGGCTGGTGATCGTGGACATGGGACCGGAGATTGTGATGGCTGGCGCGACGCGGATTCGGACAATGGTCTCGACGCGGGATATCTTCGATGACCCGGCCGAGGTGTTCCAGGTGGAACGCGCTGTCAGTCCTTACCCGACGGACGACCTACTCTGGGAACGCATTCGCAACAATCTGATGCAACTGCCCGATGGCCGCTGGACCTGGCGCTACGACAAGGGGCTGCGCGACGGGACGCGGCCGCTGCTGGGCATCTCGGCCGAGCAAGGCTGGGCGATGGCGCGGGCAATCCGCTGTCCCACGCTCGTTTTGCGCGGCGCGGAGAGCGATGTCCTGAGCCGCGAGGTGGCCGAACGCATGACGCGCGAGATGGTGGACTGCCGCCTGGTGGAGATTCCCCACGCGGCGCATAACATCCCGCTGCACAACCCGGCCGCGTTCCTGGCCGCCGTGCGCGACTTCCTGGTGTAGCTAGGGCTGGCGCGTGGTGACGACAACGCCTCCGCGCTGCAGTTGCTCCTGGTCGAGCGTCACCAACTCGTCGCCCAGGTGTTCGGCTAGCGCGACGTAGACCGCGTCCGCCCCTTTGATCTTATAGTCCCCGGCAATCTCGGCCGCCCGCTCCGCCAGGGCCTCAGTCACAGGCATCAAGCTAACAAGCCCGGCCTGGAGCAGTTGCTGGACGACAGAGCGCGCTAGCCTGGGACGGCCTGAGTTGCGGCTAATAGCCCCAGCCACCTCAGCCAAAAATGTGGTGGGCGCGACAAGGGGTTGCCCGGTGGCTACGGCGCTGGTCATCCATGCCTGGCTCTGAGTGTGGGCAATGTCCTTGGCGTAGGCGTAGGCGACATACACGCTGGCATCAACGACTGGCACTTAGCGCCTCTGTTCTGCGACTGCTTCCGCCGCGCTGAGGTTCGACTGCCACTCCGCGCCAATTTCCTGCGCCAGGACTTCCATCTCGGCCAGGAACTTCTGGACCCGCGCCTGCCGCGCCTGCTCCGAATCCGCCTCTGTATACGGACGAATAACGGCAACGGGTGTGCCGTCTACGGTGACGATGTACTCCGCGCCGATTTCACGCACCTGGCGCAGAATCCGTGACGCCTGGTTCTTTAGCTCCCGCACGCCGATAGTCGTCGTCATCCTGGCCCTCCGCAGTGTGGCTACGCTGTAGCCACATTATAGAGGCGGGGGGAGCGAGTGTCAAAGGACGGGGCTATAGCTTCAGCACATGCACCGCCGCGCCCAGCGCCGTCTCCGCCGACTCCTGGAGCAGTTCAGGCAGGCCGGGGTGCGGGTGGAGCGTTTCGGCCAGGTCAGTCAGCGTCGCGCCCATCTCCAGGGCCAGAGCGAGTTCCCCCACCAGGTCGCCCGCCCGCGCCCCAATTATCGTCGCCCCCAGCAGAACACCACTGTCCCGGTCGGCCACGGTCAGCACGCTGCCCTCAGTCTGGTCCAGGCTGAGGGCACGGCCATTGGCGGCCAGCGGGAAGCGCCCGGCCACCACCGGGTAGCCCTGGGCTTCGGCCTCGGCTTGCGTCAAGCCCACGGCGGCCACAGGCGGGTCGGTCCAGGCGACGTGGGGTATGGCTTGCGGCGCATACTGCACGCGCCGCCCGGCCAGGCTCTCGGCGGCCACCTTCGCCTGTTTGATGGCCGTCGTGGCAAAGCGCGGCCCGCCCGTCACGTCCCCGACGGCGTAAATCCTGGGGTTGGTCGTCCGCAACTGGTCATCCACGCGGACAAAGCCCTCGCTGTCGGTGTCAACGTGGACCAGGTCCAGGTGGAGGTCGCCGCTGCGCGGAGCCACACCCCGCGAGACGACGACACAGGCGGCATCCGCGACGACCTGGGCCGGCCCGGCCACGTTGGCCTCGATTTTGACACCCAGCTTGCGCAGGCTGGCCTGGACGAGCCGCCCGGCTAGCGGGTCAAATGCGTGGAGCAGCCGTTCGCCGGGCGGCAGCAGGATGCGCGTTGGGACGCCGAGCCGGGCGAAGATGGTGGCGATTTCAGCCACGACATAATCGCTGCCAATGAGAGCCAGGTCGCGTGGCAGTGTGGTGCGGCGGAGGGCCTCGCCCGGCGTCAGGACGCGCTCATGGTCGAAGGGCAGGTCGGGCAGCGGTCGCGCCTCCGCGCCGACGGCGATGACACAGTGGTCGAACGAGTAGCGCGACGCGCCGTGTTCGCCCTCGACGCGCACCTCGTTCTCGGCCAGGAACCAGCCCCGCCCGTGGACGACCTGGACTCGATGCCCGTCGAGCAATTGCTGGACGCCTTTGACCAGCCGTTGCACGACCGAGTTCTTCCAGGCTTGCATCTGGGCATAGTCTACCTGGACCGGCCCCACGCCGATTCCCATCTCGCTCAGGCCCGGCGTCCGCCAGGCGTACTCCGTCGCCGTCAGGAGCGCCTTGGACGGGATACAGTGAAAGTGCAGGCACGAGCCGCCCGGCGGGCCGGGGTCAATCAGCGCCACCTGTTTGCCGAGTTGCGCCGCGCGGATAGCCGACACATAGCCGCCCGGTCCACCGCCCAGCACGACGAGGTCCACCGCCGTCGCCAAATCTCCGACAACCATAGGTTCCCCTTATGCCAGGTTCAGCAGCAGCCATTCCGGGTTGACAACCAGGGCTTTGACGCGTCCCAGGAAAGCCGCCGCCGCCGCGCCGTCAATCAGACGGTGGTCGAAGCTCAGGGCCAGGGGCAGCACCGGCCGCGCCTCGACCCGCCCTTCGACCACCACAGCGCGGTCCTCGATACGGCCGCAGCCGAGGATGGCGACTTCCGGCGGGTTGATGATGGGCGTCCCCTGCTGGCCGCCAAAGCTGCCAAAGTTGGTGATGGTGAAGGTGCCCCCGCCTAGTTCCTGGACGCTCAACGCCCGACTCCGCGCCCGTTCAGCCAACCGGCCCAACTCAGCGGCGATTTCGAGCAGGCTCAGGCGGTCGGCATGGCGCACGACCGGGACCACCAGCCCTTCGGGGATGGCCGTCGCCACGCCGATATGGTAGTAGCGGCGCACCAGTATTTCGCCCGCCGTCATATCGAGGGTAGCGTTGAACAGCGGAAACTCTTGTAACACCTGGACGGCAATTTTGATAAAGAAGGGCATATAGGTCAGGTGGACGCCGCGTCGTTCCGCCTCTGGCTGGAGCATCTGCCGCAGCGCCACCAACCGTGAGGCATCGGCGTCCTCAAAGCTTGTCACGTGCGGCACGCGCCACGCCTGCTCCATGCGCTCGGCGATGCGCCGCCGCAGCCCCTGGAGCGGCTCGCGGGTAACGGGTTCCTCACCCGACGCTGCCACGTCGGGAGCAGGGCGAGTAGTCGGGCCTGGAAGACTGGTGGGTGGTGGCGCAACTACCCCTGCCTCCTTCCTACTCTTCCCATCTTCCTTCCCATCCTTCCCATCCTTGCCCCCCTTCCTATTTTCCTCCTCCTCCACAAACCGCCGCACATCCTCCGGCAACACCCGCCCCACCGGACCCGACCCTGTCACCCGCGCCAGGTCCACGCCCAGTTCGAGGGCCAGCTTGCGCACCGCTGGCGCTGCGAGGATACGACGAGGGGAAGAGGGATTAGGATTAGGGATTAGAGATGGAGGAGTCGTAGCGACTTCTCCGTCCTCCGTCCTCCGTCCTCCGTCCTCCGTCTTTATCACCACCAGCACATCCCCAACGCGCGCGATTTTGCCCGCCGGTGCGCGCAGTTCAGCCACCTGCCCCGCCACGGGCGAAGGCAACTCGACCACCGCCTTGTCGGTCTGGACCTCCACCACCGGCTGGTCCCGCCTGACGATATCCCCCACGTTCACCAACCACTTGAGCACTTCCGCCTCGTGGATGCCTTCGCCCACGTCGGGCAGTTTGAACTCGAACATGGCTCCTCCTCACGGCTCCAGGGTACGACGGATGGCCGCCGCGACGCGGGCCGGGTTGGGCAGGAAGGTGTCCTCGACGCTGGGCAGCGGGAAGGGCATATCGGGGTTGGTGACACGCTCGACGGGTTTGAGCAGCGAGTACAGGCAGCGCTCGTTGATGACGGCAATGACTTCCGCGCCCACGCCACCTGCCCGCGCCGCCTCGTGGACGACGACGGCCCGCCCCGTCTTGCTCACCGACTGGGCAATGCACTCCTCGTCCAGGGGTGAGATAGTGCGCAAGTCCACCACCTCGACCGACGCGCCGTCCTCCTGGGCCACCTGCTCGGCGGCCTGAAGCGCCACGTGGAGCATGGCCCCGTAGGCGAAGACGCTGACAGCGTCACCCTCGCGCGCCACCGCCGCCTGGCCGAGGGGCAGAGTATAGCGTTCGCTGGGCACCTCCTGGCGGAAGGAGCGGTAGAGCTTCATGTGTTCGAGGAACAGCACCGGGTCCGGGTCTTCGACCGCCGCGTGAAGCAGCCCCTTGGCGTCGTAGGGTGAGGAGGGGATGACGACCTTGATGCCCTGGGCGTGCATAAACAGGGCTTCGACACTGTCCGAGTGGAGTTCGGGGGTACGCACCCCGCCGCCAAACGGCGCGCGGATGACCAGCGGCACCGAGAGCAGACCGCCCGACCGATAGCGCAGCCGCGCCGCCTGGGAGACAATCTGGTTGAAGGCGACAAAGGTAAAGCCGGCGAACTGAATCTCGGCGACCGGACGCAGACCGTAGACCGCCATCCCGACCGCCGTGCCGATGATGCCCGACTCGGCCAGCGGGGTGTCGAAGACACGGTCCTCGCCAAAGCGCGCCTGCAAGCCGTCGGTGACGCGGAACACCCCGCCGTTTTTGCCCACATCTTCCCCGAAGACACGCACTCGCCGGTCGCGCTCTAGCTCCTGGGCCAGCGCGTGGTTGACCGCTTCCACCAGGGTCATGCGCGGCATGGCTACTCCCTCCCTAGCTCAGCCAGCAGGTCGGCGCGCTGACGGTTCAACTGCGGCGTCCGTTCCGCGTAGACCAGGTCGAACAGGTCGGCGGCGTCCTGCGGGGGCTGCGCCTCCAGCGTCTCGACCAGGCTTTGGAGTTCCGCGGCGATAGCCTCGTGCAGGCGCTCGTCAGCCGTCGGGTCCAGCAGGTTCTGGTTCATGAGATAGGTCCGGAAGCGGGGCAGCGGGTCGCGCGCCGTCCACTCCCCAAGTTCATCATCCAGGCGGTACTTCTTAGGGTCGTCGGCCGTGGTATGCGCACCCAAGCGATAGGTGAGGGCTTCGATGAGTGTGGGACCGTCCCCAGCGCGGGCGCGGGCCACGGCATCCTGGACTACCTGGTAGACGGCCAGGACATCGTTGCCGTCCACGACGTAGCCGGGCATGCCGAAGGCGGGGCCGCGATGGGCGATGTACTCGGCTGCCGTCTGCTGGCGGCGCGGGACCGAGATGGCCCAGCCGTTGTTCTGAACGACGAAAACGATGGGGGCCTTAAAGACGCCCGCGAAGTTGAGCGCCTCGTTGAAGTCGCCCTCCGACGTCGCCCCGTCGCCGCACACCCCCACGACGACATCCGGCTTGCCATCGTATTGCATGCCCATGGCGATGCCCACGGCGTGGAGGACCTGGGTCGCCAGGACGATCTGGTAGGGGAGGCAGTGGGCATCGAGGGCGTAGCCGTCGCCGACATAGCCGCGATAGGTCTCGGCCAGCGCCAGCGGAGAGACGCCTTTGACCATGTAGCTGAGGAGTTCGCGGTAGGAGCCGACCAGCCAATCGGCCGGCTGGAGCGGCCAGGCCAGCCCGACTGACGCCGCCTCCTGGCCGTTGAGGGGGCCAAATGTCCCGATGCGCCCTTGCCGTTGCAGGGCGACCATGCGGTCCGAGTACAGCCGGCCATAGACCATCCAGCGGTACATGGCGAAGAGTTGGTCGGCGGGCAGGTCCGGGGCCGCGCCGACCAGCTTGCCGTCGGGCGCCAATACTTGATGGATGCAGTGGGCCAGGGGGAACGGCATAGGCTAGCCTCTCCTTGTTATAGTTCAACCTCGACACCCAACCCACGCGCCGCCGCCCGGACGAGGGCCAATGCCCCGACGGCCACATCCTGCGCGGCGTTGCCCACCGACTTAAAGAGGGTGATTTGGTCGGCCTCGGTGCGCCCCGCCGCCCGCCCGGCGGCGATCAGGCCCAACTCGGTCCAGCCCTCGGGGCCAGGGCCGTCGCCCGCCAGCCAGGGGATGACCAGGTCGCCTGCTTCGGCCTCAGCCGCCGCCCGTTCGTCCACCACCAGCCGCGCCGACCGCTGGATCAATCGGGTGTCTAGCTCGCGGGCGGTCGTGGTAAACGCGCCGACCGCGTTGATGTGCGCACCCTGCCGAACAGCCGCACCGGGGAACACAGGCGTGGGCGACGTGGTGGCCGTGCAGATAACGTCGGCCTCGGCGACGGCCTGGGCGGGGTCAGCCACGACACGCATATCGGTCGGAACCCCGTAGCGGCCGGCGAGACGCTCGGCCAGGGCTTCGGCGCGGGCGGACGTACGGCTGGACACCAGGACGCGCTCGATGGGCCGCACGGCGCACACCGCCAGGGTCTGCGTCTCGGCTTGCGCGCCCGCGCCAAAGACAGCCAGGGTGCGAGCGTCGGGCCGGGCCAGCAAGTCCGTCGCCGCGCCTGATGCCGCGCCTGTGCGCAGCGCGGTCAGCCAGCCGCCTTCCAGCGCCGCGACCGGCGCGCCGGTCTCCGCGTCGAGGAGGACCACCAGGGCGTGCAGCAGGGGCAGCGCCCGCGCCGGGTTGTCGGGGTAGACGGTAACGACCTTCACCCCCAGGCCGCCCCCGGCGTAGGCCGGCATAAATAGGGCCGTCGCCCTCGGCGGGACGGCGATACCGACCCGCACCGGTACGGTCGCCTGGCCCGTCGAAAGGGCGATAAACGCCTCGCGCACGGCGGCAATCGCCTCGCGCATCGCTACCGCCGCCTGAATATCCGCCCGCGACAACACTCTCAACCGCATCATCCCCACCACGCCCCCTTCTGATAGCCATACGTCTGCCACAAGTCCAACACCCCGAAGCCGAGCCGTTGGTAGAGGCGCTCGGCGGGGCTGCCCGTCGCCGCGTTCAAGTAAACGAGGCTGTGACCGGCCGCCTCCGCCCGCTGTAAGGCGTGGCGCATCAGAGCTGTGGCGACGCCCTGGCGGCGCAGATGGGAGAGCGTCGAGACATTGGCGATCTGGACAACGCCGTCCAAGCTGAGCGCGCCCAGCGTCCCCACAGCCTGGCCGTCCTGATAGGCGCACCAGAACTCCCAGCCCGATGCCAGATCGCGGCTGAACAGGGAGTGGACCTGGGCCAGGTTCGTGTCCGGCCCCATGGCAAACCCCTGCTGCCAGGCGTGGATGAAGTCGTCCAGGGGGGGAGGGCGTATTGCGTAGTCAGTCGTCGGTAGTCGGTAGTCGGTAATCCGTCCAGCCTCCGTCCCCCGCCTGCCCCCCGTTATGGGGAGTCCTCCATCCTCTATCGGATAAACCATCAGCGTCTCGGTACGGTCGAGGACAAAGCCGGCCTGGACGAGGCGGCCGGTCAGGCTCGGCGGCGCGAGGCGTTGGCTGAGGTCCCAGGACGGGCGCAGATAGTGGGACTCGTAGAAGCGGACAACCTGTTCTACCAGGGCGTCAATATCAGGGTCGAGGATAGGGGCGACCTGGCGAGCGGTATTGAAGAAGGTCCAGCCGTAGGTCGGGTTGGCGAACAGGCGGAGCGGCCCACGCCGCTCGATCAGCCCGCCCAGGCGGCGGTGGCTCTCGCCCAGGTGGGCCAGGACCGCGTCGCGCCAGGCGGCGGCATCCGAGGGGTGGAGGTCAACGAGCTGCGCCATGCGCTAATTATACATGGGATAGGGAAGATGGGAAGCGATAGGAGTATAATTGGCGCGTTCTCTACGACCTGGCACCTGGAGGTCGCCATGCGTCAACGCTTTGATTCATTCTCCTCGGCCCGCACTGGAGAACGTGGCTTCAGTTGGGGGGATGGAGTGGTGTTACTCGGCGTGACAGTGCTGATCTATGTCGGCATTCGTCTGGCCGTGACCGCGCCCCAGGTCGTCCGAGGACCTGAGATTTCTCTCTCACCCACCGTTCTGCCGTTCTACGCGGTCCTGTCGGTGGCCCGCATGAGCGCCGCCTATGCCCTGTCGCTCCTGTTTACCCTGCCCTACGGCTACCTGGCCGCGCACAATCGTCGCGCCGAGCGAGTGTTGATGCCCTTGCTCGATGTCTTGCAAAGCGTGCCGATCCTCTCCTTTCTGCCTGTGGTGTTGCTCAGCTTCAGCGCTATTTTGCCCGAACGGTTGGCGGCGGAGTTGGCCTCCATTGTGCTCATCTTCACCAGCCAGGTCTGGAATCTCACCTTTGCCTGGTATCAATCCCTGACTACTATCCCCAAAGAATTGCGGGAAGCGAGTACCACATTCCAATTTGGCGGCTGGATGCGCTTGAATACCCTCGCCCTGCCGTTCGCCGCGATCAGCCTGATCTGGAACAGCATGATGAGCTGGGCAGGCGGGTGGTTCTTCTTGATGGCCGCCGAAATCTTTACTGTTGGTCAACGCGACTTTCGCTTGCTGGGGCTAGGGAGCTACCTGAAGGAGGCAGCTAACCAGAACGACTTAAGCGCCGTTCTATGGGGCATCGTCACGCTGGTCGTGGTGATTATCGCGTTGGACCAATTGGTGTGGCGGCCGCTCCTGGCCTGGTCGGACCGGTTCCGCATCGAGATGATCGAGAGTGAGCATCCTCCCACCTCCTGGTTCTACGACGCGCTGCGCAGCTCGCGCCTGGCGGCGCTTACCAGTTCGGTCGTCTTCCGGCCGGCAACCACCGTCCTCGACACGGTCTTAATACGGCGTTTCCCGGCGTCCTCTCCGGCTCAGGTGGACAACCCTCGGCGCTCCTGGGCGCTCTACATCCTGGTGGGACTCATGGGGTTGGGGCTGCTGTATGGGGCCTACTGGGCCGCTGCCATGTTACTGACGCTCGATTTTGCCCAGTGGCTGGCGATTGCGGCCGGGGTAGGGGCGACGATGCTGCGCGTCCTGGCGGCGCTGGTGATTGCCCTGCTGTGGACCATTCCGGTCGGGGTGGCTATCGGCACCAATCCACGCCTGGCTAACCTGCTTCAACCCATTGTGCAAATCACCGCCTCGGTGCCCGCAACGGCGCTGTTTCCCGTTTTCCTGCTGCTTCTGCTGGGTCTGCCCGGCGGCTTGAATATGGCGGCCGTCCTCCTGATGCTGATGGGGACCCAGTGGTACCTGCTCTTCAACATCATTGCCGGGGCGTCGGCCATTCCCCAAGACCTGAAGTACACCGCCGCGCTCTTACAACTGACACGTTGGGAACAGTGGCGCACGTTGATTCTGCCGGCTCTGTTCCCCTACCTCGTGACCGGGGCGATTACCGCCAGCGGCGGCGCCTGGAACGCGAGTATTGTGGCGGAATATGTAGAGTTCGGCGGGCGGACGCTATCCACCCCAGGCGTGGGGGCGCTGATTGCGGAGGGGACCGCGAAGGGGGAGTATCCCTTACTCCTGGCCAGCACCCTCAGCCTCATCCTGACGGTGGTCGCCATCAACCGCTTACTCTGGCGCCGCCTCTATCGGTTGGCCGAAGAACAGTACAGGATGGAGTAGAGCATGGCGACGCCCATTCATCTCGTTGATCTACGCCACGTGAGCCAGACTTTCGTCAGCGGCGGGCGGCGATTTACCGCGATCCAAGACGTCAACCTGACCATTGACGAGGGGGAGTTTGTGGCCTTGCTCGGCCCCTCAGGCTCAGGCAAAAGCACCTTGTTACGCATCATCACCGGGCTACAGCGCCCGACCGAGGGGCAAGTCTTCTACCGGGGCCAGCCCCTGGCCGGGGTCAACCCCCACGCCACCATCGTGTTCCAGACGTTTGCCCTCTTCCCCTGGCTGACGGTGCAGCAAAATGTCGAAGTGGCGCTCAAGGCGCGCGGCGTGCCGCCCCAACTGCGAACGGTGCGGGCCGTCGAACTGCTGGACCGCGTGGGTCTCGACGGCTTTGAGATGGCCTATCCACGCGAGCTATCGGGCGGCATGCGGCAGAAGGTGGGGTTCGCGCGGGCGATGGCCGTCGAACCCGAACTCCTCTGCCTGGACGAGCCATTTTCAGCCCTGGACGTGCTGAGCGCCGAGGCGCTGCGGGGCGAACTGCTGGAGCTCTGGCTGAGTGGTCGGACTCCGGCGCGGGCCGTGCTGATGGTCACGCACAGCATCGAAGAGGCCGTCTTTATGGCGGATCGTATCGTGGTCATGGATAAGGACCCAGGCCGGATCGTAGCGACATTGAAGGTCGAGTTGTCCCATCCACGCCAACGGAAAGCCTCCGAGTTTCTCGCGGTGGTAGACCGCGTGTA
>JAHCIP010000014.1 GCA_026129165.1 Anaerolineae bacterium | reverse complement strand
CATAACACGTTGATACAGCCGGCGACAAGACCCCAATCCATGGGGTCTTGTCGCATTTTTATAGCACTTATATATCACAAACCGGCTGTCGTGCGGCCGGCGGTTGTGGTTCAATGGAGATCAGTACTGGACTCGACCGAAAGGATGATACCATGAACCTCAAAGTTGTCCTGTTCGCGCTCCTGGTCGCACTGCTCCTCGCCGTGTTTGTTGATGTATTGAGTGCGCTGGCCTTTGCCGCCTTTTTCGCTGCCTTGACGCCAGACCTGGATTAGCCGCTAGCCCCAACTCGCTGCCCCTCACGTCACGGAATGGGTAGGCCGACCGGTGTGTCGGCCCAGGGCGAACACGTCGGTTCGCCCCTACCCGTAGATGCGCACGCCCCGACGCCGCCCGGTGGGGACGGCGCGTACGGGAGCCAGATTGTAAAACAAGACAGCGATTATTTCAAGCCGGTCGCCGCGCCATCGCCCCGCTGTCAGTCGTCCTAAGGCCGGGCCTGGTTGGCGGCCAGTTCGAGCAGACGGGTCGTAAAAGCGCTGGCGACATCCGCTTTGGACAGGGCGCCCGTCTGCACCAGCATATCCGCCAGCCCTTGCCACTGCTCGCGGGTCTGCCAGCCGAGGCCATGCTGTCGCGTCAGGTCGGTCTGCGCGTCCGCTAACTCGGCCTCCAGCATAAAGCGCATGTGGTTTCTGTCCGTCTCAGGCCCCGTGTACTGGAGCACCGCGTCGACCGCCTCGTCGGGATGCTCAGCCGCGTACCGGATGCCCTGGAGGGATGCCCGCAGGAAGCGCGTGAGAAGCTCTGGGTTGGTGCGGACCACTTCTTCCGTCGCCACATAGGCCAGCCCCAGGCTAGGCACTCCATAATCCGCCGCATCCCACTGCACCAGATCATAGCCCCACTGGCGGATCAGGTACGGCTCATTGGACTTATAGACCGGGTAGACGTCCACCTGGCGGGTGACAAGCACGCGGGGGTCGAAGCCCACATTGACCAGGCTGAGCGCCTGGGGGTTCAGCCCATTCGCCTTCATCAGCGCCAGCAACTCAGGCGGGGGCGTCCCTTTGTAGCCGATGGTGTGCCCCGGCCAGTCTTGGGGCGTCTTGAGACCCGACGAGGCCAGGGCCACGAACGCTTGCTGGCCGCGTTGGCCGATGAGCGCGATGGAGACGAGTGGCAGGCCGGGGTCGAGGCGGCGCTGGAGGAGCACGCCAGCATCCTGGGTCGTCACCTGCGCCTTGCCGGCCGTGAGAAGCTGCATATGCTCGCCTCGGCCGCTGCTGTGCTCCACCGTCACGTCCAGCCGTTCCGCTTCGAAGAAGCCCTTGGCCTGGGCCAGATACACCCCCACGAAGGGCAGGTTCGCCTGCGGCTTGTAGCCCGCCATGAAGGTCATGCTCAGTCGGGCGGGCTGGGCGGGGGAGGTCGGGACCAGAGAGGGGGCGCAGGCCGCCAGCGCCAGCAGGGGCAGCAGCCAGAACACACAGGGGGCGCGCTTCAGCTTCATCAGGAGTAGCCTTTCTTGTCGCTGTGTCCTATACCATACGGTCAGCGATGCTGCCAGAAAACGATACGCCGTTCGGTGTAGACCATCAGGGCGTAGAGGCTGATACCCGCCAGGGCCAGGATAAAGACGGCCGCGAACAGTTGGGGCAAATTGAGATTGGTGTAGGCCAGCCACATGAGCCGGCCTAACCCGCCCGAGGCCCCCGTCCACTCCGCCACCACCGCGCCGACCAGCGCCAGCGGCCCCGACACCTTCAAGGCGGCGAAGACATAGGGTAGCGCGTACGGCACGCGCACATGGCGGAAGAGTTCGCGCTGACTGGCGTGCCAGGAGCGAAAGACTTCCAGGAGCGCCGGCTCCGTGGCCTGTATCCCGCTGAGCATGTTGACGAGGACCGGGAAGAACGTGAGGACGGCCACCAGGACCACTTTGGGCAGGACGCCAAAGCCCAGCCAGATGGTGAGCAGGGGCGCGATGGCGACGAGGGGGGTGGATTTGACCAGGATCGCCACAATCATCACGCCTTGTTCCAGGCCCGGCCACAGGCTGATGAGGCTCACGAGGATCACCCCGCCGAGGATGCCCAGGAGCAAGCCGACCACGGCTTCGCCGAGCGTAATCAGCGTGGCGAGGGCATACACGCTCGCGTTGGCGCTGAGGGTCGCCAGGATGCGCGAGGGGGCCGGCAAGATATAGACCGGCGCCTGGAAGAATTGTACCCCCAGTTCCCAGCCCAGGAAGGTCGCCCCCACAATGAGCAGGGCCAGCGCGCACCCCGTCGAATCTAGACGGCTCATGACTGGGCCGCCAGGGCGACCCGTAGCTCGCGCACAAGGGGCTGGAAGTCGGGTGCGGTGTCGTCGCGCGGACGCGGCAGCCCAATCGCCTTTTCGGTGTGCACATGTCCAGGTCGGCGGCTCATGACCACGACGCGGTCGGCCAGACGCACCGTTTCCTGGATGTGGTGGGTCACCCAGAGCACGGTCGGACGAAACGTCTGCCACAGCCGCAGCAGTTCCAGGGTGAGACTCTCGCGGGTCAACTCGTCGAGAGCCGCAAAAGGCTCATCCATGAGCCAGACATCGGCCCCCAGGGCCAGGGTGCGCGCCAGGCCGGCTCGCTGTTGCATCCCCCCTGACAGCGTAAACGGATAGGCGGACGCGAAGTCGCTGAGACCCACCAAGGCCAGCAGATCGTCCACGGCGGGCACGGCGCGCTGGGGTTGCGGGTTGATGCGCTGGGCGAGCGCGATATTGTCACGCACGGTGTACCAGGGCAGCAGGGCCGGGTGTTGCGCCATCCAGCCTATGCGCTTGGTCGCGGCGGCCTGAGCCGGGGTCAAGCCGTCGAGCGCGATGTGGCCGGCCATCGGCCGGAGGAGATTGGCCAGGAGCCGCAGCAGCGTGGATTTCCCACAGCCACTCGGACCGAGGATGGCGACGAATTCAGCCTGGCGAATCTGCAAACTCACGTCGCGCAGCGCCGGCACGCGGCCGGTCGGGGTCGTGAAGGTATGACTGAGGCCCTCAATCGTGATCGTCATGGCCTGCCTTGCCACCCCGTAGGTCGTGTAAAGGATGGATAGAGTTCATCGGCCAGACATCCAGCGTCCGCAGCGTGACCTCGCCGTCGGCGCTAAGGGTCACGCCCTGGCTGTCGCGGCGCGTTGGGTAGACCCGGCTGGTGAGGCACAGCCAGCCGTTGGCGAATACCTCCACGACCGAACGGTCTACGAAGACGCGCAGCCGCAGCGTCTCGCCGTCGGTTAGCGGGAGTGGGGCGCTCGACACGTCGCCCTGAACCGCCGCGTCCAGGCTGGCGCGGGTCGTGTCCAGGCTGAGAACGCCACTGGGACCGTCGTAGACCAGCGCCGTCTCTTCCGCGCCGTCGGGCGAGCGAAGAACGGCCAGGCGAAGCTGGCTGTCAGGGCCTACCGCCGCCTCGACCCCAATTTCCAGCGCGTCCCCCTGCGCTTCGGCCAGCCCTGCCTCGGCTAGCTCGTTCACCGCCACGTCGCGCCAGTGAGGGCCCTGCCGGCGCAGCCGTTCAAGTTCAGGCGCGGGTTCCATCCCCAGGCGGCCGTCGTCGCGCGGGCTGAGCACTCTTGGCAGCGACAGAACACCCGACCAGCCCGCCGCGATTTGTGCCGCCACCGGGCGCGTCTCCCGCAGCCAGCCGAACATCAGTCGTCGGCCCTGTTCATCGGTCAACGATTGGGGCGCGTAGAAGCTGCGTCCGTGATCGACGCGGCCCTGGCTCAGCGGGGTGAAGCGGTGGGCGGTGAAGTCGCCCGTGAGATAAGCGGCGTACTGGAGTTCGGAGCCAGTGGTTGACCATTCAGGCCGCTCGTCCCAGACCGAGATGACCAGGACGTGGCGGTTCCCCAGGCGGAAGAGGTCGGGGCACTCCCACATGGAGCCAGTCCACAGGGGCTCGACCGCGTCGCGGTCGCCAACCAGGATGGGCTGGACATACACCCAGTGTACCAGGTCAGCCGAGGTGTAGAGCAAGGCCGTCCCGCCCACGCCGCGTAGCCCTGACCCGATAAGCTGATACCACTGGCTTCCCTCCCGCCACGCCGAGTGGTCGCGGAAGCCGACCAGGTCCAGGTCGGGCGGCGGGGCCTGGATAATCGGATTGGCCGGGTGCTTGTGCCACGTCAACAGGTCGTCGTAACTCACCGCCAGGCAGGGGAGTTGGACGCCGGCATTGAAGGCCGTGTAGAGGATGGTCGGCGTCCCATCGGCGGCGAAGGCGCAACCTGAAAAAACGCCGTCCCGATCCGGCCCGTCAGGGTCGGGCGCGAGGGCCGGGGGCAGATGCCGCCAGTGGACCAGATCGGGGCTGACGGCATGGCCCCAATGTATCGTCCCCCAGAAGGGACCGTGGGGGTTGTGCTGGTAGAACAGGTGGTACTGGCCGCGCCACTGGATGAGTCCGTTGGGGTCGTTCATCCAGTGGGCGGGCGGCAGGCAGTGGTAGGCCGGGCGATGCGGGTCAGCCGCGAGCCGTGTCAGCAGATCATCGGGTAGAGCAGGGTAAGTCATGGGCTGGCCTCTGTCAAAAGTCCGACGCTTATGAATGTTAGCCATTTAACCGTGTAACCGTTATGTCATGCCGAGCGTAGCGCGGCATCTGCTCTGTTGCTGTTATCAGAGCAGATCCTTTGCTTTGCTCAGGATGACAAAGTGGCTACTCGGGTTAAGAGTTGATCTTCATTAGCGCCAGGCGCTTGTCCCTCGTGGCGAAACGTTGTATAACTGCCTGAACCACGAACGCTGGCTGGTGGAGGTCAGACGATGCTTGTCCCAATGGCCGAGTTGTTGGCGGCAGCCCAGCGCGAGGGCTACGCCGCCGGCGCGTTCAATACCTACAATCTGGAAATCACGCGCGCCATCGTACGCGCCGCTGAAGCTCAACAGGCTCCGCTGATCGTCCAGGTCGGCAGCAGCGCGCTCCGCTACGCCGGGCGCGAGGCCCTGACCGCCCTGGTCCTGGCCGAGGCGCAGCGGTCGCCCGTCCCGGTCGCCGTCCACCTGGACCACAGCGCCAAGCTGGACGAGATTCGCTGGTGCGTCGAGCAGGGCTTCACCTCGGTGATGATTGACGGCTCGGCCCTGCCCCTGGCCGAGAATATCGCCCTCACCCGCGAGGCGGTCGCCATCGCCCGGCCCCACGGCGTCACGGTGGAAGCCGAACTGGGCAGCATCGTGGGCGAGGAGGACCGGGCGGCGGAGCGCGAGGCCGTCGGGCTGACCAGCCCGGCCCAGGCGGAGCAGTTCGTCCAGGCCACGGCGGTGGACGCGCTGGCCGTCGCTGTGGGCAACGTCCACGGCTTCTACAAGGGTGAGCCAAAGCTGGACACGGCCCGTCTGGACGAGATTCACCGCCGCGTGCCGGTCCCCCTGGTCCTCCACGGCGCCTCCGGTCTGTCCGACGCCGCTATCCAACGCTCGATCCAGGGCGGTGTCCGCAAGTTCAACGTCAACACCGAGCTTCGGGTCGCCCTGTTCACGGCCCTGGCCGACACCTTGCCCAGAATCCACGCCCACTACGACGTGCCGGGTCTGTTCACGCCGGCCATCGCGGCCATGCAGGCCGTCGTGGAAGAGAAGCTACAGCTGTTCGGCAGCGCGGGCAAGGCGTAGATGCTGTTAGCTCTCGATCCGCGCTAAATAGCGTTCGGCCGAGCGCCATACCGCACCTTTGGCGTCGCCTATGACCTTGCGTTCCCACCACGCGCCATACAGGTGGTCGAAGGCGTAGGGTTCCACGCGGCGTAACGCCTCGCGGATGGTGGCCGGGCGCTCCGGGATGAGGTTGGGGTAGCTGTACATAAAGCTCACCCAGCGGCGGTCCTGGACCACCTGGAAGATGTCGCCGGCCAGCAAGGCTCCTTGCCCCTCCGCGCCGGCGGCCCAGTGCAACAGCGTGCCGCCCTCGAAGTGAATCCCCGCGTTGATGAGGGTCAGCCCCTGCCCCAGTTCTAACCTTTCCCCTTCCCAATACTCAATCGCAGGGTCAGGCCGCATCACCCAGGGCTTGAGGGCGGCATGGAGATAAATCGGCGCGTCCCCAAACGCCCGACTCCACTCGACGATGGACGAGAAGTAGTGGGGGTGCGAGATGGCGATGGCGCGGAGGCCGCCCAGGTTCTTCACCTCAGCTATGGCTGCATCGTCTATGAGCGTGATGCAATCCCACAGCACGTTGCCACCTTCGGCCTGGACGAGCAGAGCGCGCTGCCCAATGGCGAAGCCTGGCTCCGTGCCAATGCCAACCAGCCCCGGCCCCTCCGGGCGAATCACCGTCTTGTGATCGCGGCGCAGAGCGTCCAACGTCGCCCACTGCTGGCCGGCCCAGCCCACATACTGGCGTTCGTCCTCGCAGATGGGGCAGTGGGCGGGCGGCTGCGCGGACGCGGCGAACTGGACGCCGCAGGTGACACAGACGTAGTGGGTCATAGCTCATCTCCTCGCCTCTCATCTTACTCGCTTTTGCCCGGCGCGGCAATCTAGCCCTGGCACAGCTTATGCTTTTAGAGACGCAACGCTCCAGTCAGAGCGGAGTGCAATAGAAGTACCTATTATCGCAACCTATAGAAGGGAGATACGAGGATGAACTTTTTGATCTGGATCATCGTTGGCTTGATCGCGGGCTGGCTCACGGGCCAGGTGATGAAGGGCAGCGGCTATGGCCCGCTGGGCGACATCGTGGTGGGGATTGTGGGCGGTTTGCTGGGCGGCTTCGTGCTTGGCATGCTGGGCCTCGGCACTAACAACCTCATCGGTGACATTATCGTCGCGTTCATCGGAGGCGTGATTCTGGTGATGATTCTGCGGGCCCTCACCGGTAGCCGCGCCGGTGTCTAACGCTGACTAACACCCGAGTGTGACATCAGGCCCTAAAGGTCGCACGGACCTTTAGGGCCTGACTTTGTCCCCACTTAGGCGTGAGGCGTCACCTCGATGAAGGCGCGGTCGCCCCCGCGCAGCCGATTCGCCAGCATAAACAGCTTGTAGAGCAGCCCGTACTTGCGGTTGAGAAGCTGGTTGGCCTGAGCGTGTTCAGCCGGGGGCAAGATGCGCGCCCACCCCTCGACCGTTGGTCCGAGCGACTTGCCGCGCGCATCTGAGGGGCCAAGCGTGACGCGGCGGGTGTGGCGGATGCGCTTGAGCTTGCCCGCGCTGGCCTGGGTGACAATATATACTTTGCCGCCTTCGTGCGCGAACCAGACGGGCGTGGTCACGGGGACGCCCGTCTGGCGGAACGTCGTCAGGTTGGCGTACTGGTGGCCCTGGAGGTTGGGGAAGGCGGCCTGGGCGGTGGCCGTGGGCATCGTTGAGAGCGTGGCTGACATAGCTAAACAGCCTTCTTTCCTTCAGGTTGAACGGCTAGCGGCTGGCCGGGGTGATGACGGGGTCCACATCGCGCAAGCGGGTAAACGAGCGCACCGCTAGGGCCAGTGCCACGATGTTGAGGGTTGCGCCCAGGAAGAAGGCAATGCCAGGTACTTCGACAATGGCGTGGGCGCCGGTAAAGTGGCCGAAGAGCCACGTGGACACCAACGGCCCCACAATACCGCACAGGCTGACCAGGCTGGTCAGCGACCCCTGGAGCGACCCCTGCTCACTCGGCCCGACCTGCCGCGACATCAAGCCCTGCGTCGCGGGGATCGAGATGGCGCCCAGGCCGCCAATGAAGATAATGGCGTACATCATCCAGCCCTGCGAGGCCAGACCGTAGAGCAGATAGGTGACGATGGAGATGCCGAGGCCGAGCATGACAGCGCGGCGCTCGCCCAGGCGGGGAATGAGGGTGCGGATGAGGCCGCCTTGGACCACCGCCGCGACAACGCCCACCAGGGCCAGGGACAGGCCATTCTGGAGCGAGGTCCAGGCGTAGCGGTAGCTGGTATAGAGGACCCAGGTGCTCTGGAGCGCCTGCTGCGCCAGGCTCAGCGCAATAATCGTCCCGGTTAGCCCGAAGACGACCGGATAGCGCGTCAGGCTCGTCACCGAGGCGAGGGGGTTGGCGCGGGCCAACGAGACCGGGCGGCGGTATTCGGGTTTCAGCGACTCGGGCAGCACGAAGAAGCCATACAACCAGTTGAGCAGCGTCACGGCGGCGGCGACAAAGAATGGCACGCGCGGCCCGAAGCTGCCCAGGATGCCGCCGAGGGCCGGCCCAACGATGAAACCCAGGCCAAACGCCGCGCCGACCAGGCCGAAGCTCTGCGCCCGCTTCTCCGGGGGGGTTACGTCAGCAATGTAGGCGTTGGCCGGGATGATGCTGGCGCCGGTGATGCCAGCGATGATGCGGCCGACGAAGAGCCAGGGCAGGCTAGGCGCGAAGGCCAGCACCAACTGGTCTATGCCGGAGCCAAACAGGGCGGCCAGGATAACGGGACGGCGACCGAAGCGGTCGCTCAGGCTGCCAAAGAAGGGCGCGAACAGGAACTGCATTAGCGCGTAGAGCGAGATGAGCCAGCCAAAATAGGTCGAGGCTGCGCTGACGTCGCCCCCGACGAACTGGGTGACGAGCTGCGGCAGGATGGGGATGATGATACCCAGCCCCAGCACGTCGAGAAACAGGGTGACAAAAATAAAGGCCAGGCCAGCCTGGCGGTTCTGCAATCGCATTAACATGCGCGGCTCCGACTGATGAGGCTTTCACATACCGAGCGAACACTACCAGACTAGACGCGCCACGCGCGGCGAATCTTTCGTTAGCCGGGGAAACCGAGATATAGACAGAATTAACAGAACTGTCCGATAATTATGTTAATTCTGTCCATCATCTTACGCTTCCAGGGTCTGGGTAGTCAGCAGGTAGACAGTGATGGCCGCGGCGACGAGGTGCATGACGACCAGTGTGCCGATGGCGGTGGGCGTGGCGCCGGGGAACATCGGGTTGCCTGGCAGGGTGAGGTCGGGCATCAGGCTAACAACCAGCGCGATGACGGCGATGATGCGGTAGAGCCGGATGGGCTGGCTCGACCGCCGCGCCACGACAGCGAAGACGACGACGGCCACCAGGGTAAACATGACGGTGAAGAGGATGGGCGGCACGACGCTCGCCAGGGGCGGGAACTCGGGCGGGAAGCGAAAAATCGCGTTGGCGATAAAGTAGACGATGGCGTTCGCTACCGCTGAGCCGAGGATCGCCAGGCCACCCACCCGCCAGACCTTGCTCTGGTCCACGCGGGATACACGGCGGAAGGGAGTGTTCAGCGTTGTGGTCATGGTTGAGTCTCCTTAGAGTGTATAGACTATGCAGGGGCAAACACGAAGGGTCACCGTGTTACAAAAACAGGTCGGCGCTGCGAGGTGCGCCAGGCGCTGGGGCAGGCCGCGCCATCACGAAGTTCTCAGTGCTCATCATGCGGTGGATGACATCATCGGGTAGGCGGCGGAAGCGGTTATCACCGCCGAACTGGGTTTGGTGAGCCTCAAAAGCCCGGTTCTTGGCATCCAGATAGGCCGACACATCAATGACAGTCGTGATCTGGTCGTCGTCGTAGCCGAAGCGGTTCAGGTCAAACCCCTCAAAGCCGGACTCTTCACCCAGCGCGGCCATCTGCTCACGCATGGTGAGGAACCACGAGCGCGCCATGACCATCCAGTAGAAGCGGGCGACTGACCAAGCCGGCCCGTGCTCTGGAAACTGCGCTGGGTCGCCCGCCACCTCGACCGCCTGGGTCATATGGCGGTGGCAGGCCAGGTGGTCCGGGTGGCCGTAGCCGCCCGTCGGGTCGTGGGTGATGACCACGTCGGGCTGAACGTCGCGGAGCAGGGCGACCAGGCGGCTCACCGCCTCATTGGCGGACGCCTGAGTGAATGAACGGGGGTCGTCGTTAGCCGGCGTGCCAGCCATGCCTGAGTCACGGAAGCCGAGGAAGCGAACGTCTGACACGCCGAGCGCGGCAGCGGCGGCGCCCACTTCGGCCTCACGCACTTCGCCTAGCGTCTCGGCCGTCGCCAGGCTCGGGTCGCTGATCTCGCCAACCTCGCCTCGTGTCGCGCAGACCAGGATAACCCGGCTACCCTCGGCGGCATACTTGGCCAGCGTTCCACCCATCATCACCTCGTCGTCGGGGTGAGCGACGAGCACCAGGAGTGTTGGAACGTGCGCGCGGGTATCCATCTTTACTCCTCTGGCCTATGCCAATTCCTTTTCGTGCTCCAGAGACAGCCGCCGCGTCCAGGCGACGAGGGCGGCGACCAGGGCGCCGATGTGCTCGCGCGTAGCGTCATCCATCAGCCGCCCCTCGGTATCGAACTTCTCCCTGGCGCGAGCAATGTAGACTTCGGGCTTGTTGAGGACCAGGACATTGCTGTGGACGAGAATCTGGCGCAGGTGGAATTGGGCGCGCATCGTCCCGGACTGACCGCCCGCGCCCAGCATGGCCAGGGGCTTGCCCTGGAGCGGTGAGTCTTTCACAGGGCGCGAGGCCCAGTCAATGGCGTTCTTGAGGACGCCCGTGACGGAGTAATTGTACTCCGGGCAGGCGACGAGCAAGGCGTCGGCCTGGGCGATGCGGGCCTTAAACTCGCGGACAGGCTCCGGTACGCCGACCGCCTCCACGTCGCCATTGTAGAGGGGGATGGGCGCGAGGTCGAAGATTTCTAGCGTCACGCCGTCAGGCAGCAGCGCCGCTGCCTCGCGCAAGAGCGCGGTGTTAAAGGATGCCCGGCGCAGGCTGCCAGAGAACGCGAGAATGTGCAAGGGGTGGGACATGACTTGTCTCCTGGGGTCAATAGTTCATGTCTGTATTATACATGGTCGTATTATACAGGGCTAAAGCGGTTCTTGTCAAGCCCTTTTTGCGCCTGTTCCGAGTCGGAGTATAATTCTCTATTGGCAAGCGCGTGACGATGTTAGAACAAAGGGTAGGCAATGCCAGCAAGCAGTCGTGGCGTTTAGGCCACGAGGCGGCCTACGGTGAATGGTCACTGCGGCCTGAACGCCGCAGCTAAGGTGGGCAAAGTGCGACAGGCGCGCGAGCGACTCTATCGGATCGAGGGGATTGTGCTCAAGCGGCAGGACTTTGGGGAGGCGGACCGGGTGCTGACCCTGCTGACGCCGGACCGGGGCAAGCTGCGGGCCGTCGCCAAGGGCGTGCGGCGCACGACGAGCCGCAAGGCGGGCCACATCGAGCTATTCAGCCAGAGCCACCTGCTCCTCGCCAAGGGCCGCACGATGGACGTGATTACCCAGGCCCAGGCCGTCAACCTGTTCCGCGCCCTCCACGACGACCTGCTGCGCTTCACCTACGCCAGCTATATGGCCGAGTTGGTGGATAAGTTCCTGGAGGAAGAGGACGCCCAGGAGGATGTCTACCTGCTGCTGCGTGGCGGCCTCGAAGCGCTAGGCGAGACGCAGGGGGAGAGCAGCCTGGCCTTGCTGACGCGCTTCTTCGAGTTGCGGCTGCTCAGCCTGGTCGGCTTCCAGCCGTCTCTCTTCGCCTGCGCCAACTGCGGCCAGCCTCTCGACGCGGTGGACCAGTACTTCTCGGCCACAGCGGGCGGTGCGCTCTGCCCGGCGTGTCGCACGAGCCAGCGCGACGCCCTACCGCTGACGCTCAACGCCCTGAAAGTGCTGCGTTTCCTCCAGACCCGCGACTATCCCCAGGTGCGCTCGCTCGTGCTCAGCGCGGACGTGCACCGCGAACTCGAACGGCTCCTACTGCGCTACCTGACCCAGGTGCTGGAGCGCCACTTGAAGTCGCCGGAGTTCCTGGAACTGGTGCGCGGCGTTAATCCTGTTGCGGGATAGGTATGGTCTTTCAGTATTATCCAGATACCGATATGCTATATATCAAGCTCGCCGATGACGTCAGCACCGAGTCGGAGGAAGTTGCGCTCGGCATCGTCCTGGACTTCAACACCGAGAACCGTGTCATTGGCATCGAAATCGAGAATGCAGCCCGATACGTAGACATGGCCCGTCTAGAAGTGTCCGCCCTGCCGGTCGCGCAACTCCTACTCACTCAACCAGCACTCGCCTAGAGCGAAATCTGCCCGCAAGGACAAGTCGTGTGACTGACCACCACTCACAACCCACCAAACCCCTCAACTTCCAAGACATGATTGCCCGCCTGCACGAGTTCTGGGCCAGCCGGGGCGCGCTCATCTGGCAGCCGTACAACGTCCAGGTCGGGGCGGGGACGGGCAACCCGGCCACCTCGCTGCGCGTCCTTGGCCCCGAACCGTGGCGCGTCGGCTATGTCGAGCCGTCCATCCGGCCCGACGATGCGCGCTACGGCGAGAACCCGAACCGCATGCAGATGCACCACCAGTACCAGGTCATCCTCAAGCCCGATCCGGGCGACCCGCAGCAGATGTACCTGGACAGCCTGCGCGCCATCGGCATTGACCCCCTGGAGCACGACATCCGCTTTGTCGAGGACAACTGGGAGTCGCCCGCCCTCGGCGCGTGGGGGCTGGGCTGGGAGGTGTGGCTCAACGGGCTGGAGATTACCCAGTTCACCTACTTCCAGGAAGCCGGCGGTACGCGGCTGGACCCCGTCTCCGTCGAGATTACCTACGGCCTCGACCGCATCGCCATGGCCATCCAGGGCGCGCGCCACTTCAAGGACATCTGCTGGAACGACATGATTTCGGTGGGCGACGTCAACCTGCGCCCAGAGTTCGAGCACTCGACCTACTACCTGGATGTGGCCGACGTGGAGACGCATCTGCGCCTGTTTGAGGTCTACGCCCAGCAGGCCGAGCACTGCCTCAAGCACAACCTGATCTTCCCGGCCCACGACTACGTGCTGAGGATGTCGCACACGTTCAACATCCTCGACGCGCGGGGCGCGATTGGCGTGACCGACCGCACGCGCTACTTCGGGCGGATGCGCCAGTTGTCGCGCGAGGTGGCGCAGGCGTATCTGCGGGAGCGCGAGGCGCAGGGCTACCCGCTGCTGCGGCTGATGGGCGACTACCTGCCCGCCCCCGCGCCGCTGCCGGCCGAGGGCGGCCCCGCGCCGACAGAGCCAGCCGACTTTGTGCTGGAGATTGGGACGGAGGAGTTGCCACCCCAGGACCTCCAGGGCGCGTTGGACCAGTTGAAGGCGGCCTTCCCTAGACTGCTGAGTGAAGCTCGCCTGGATTACACCCGTCTCGACGTGCTGGGGACGCCGCGCCGGGTCGCCGTGTGCATCAAGGGCCTGGCCGACCGCCAGCCCGACCGCGAGGTGGAGGTCTTCGGGCCGCCGGCCCAGGTGGCCTTCAAGGACGGCCAGCCGACGCCAGCCCTAACCGGCTTTGCTCGCGCCCAGGGTGTCGCGCCCGAAGCGGTCCAGGTGCGCGACCGTGAGGGCAAGCGCTACGCCGCGGTGGTCAAGACGGAGACGGGGCGGCCAGCCAGTGAGGTGTTGAGCGAGGCGCTGCCCAAGCTCATCGCGGGCCTCAGTTTCGGCAAGGCCATGCGCTGGAACCCGTCCAACGTGGCCTTCTCGCGGCCGGTGCGCTGGCTCGTCGCCTTGCACGGGCGGGCCGTCGTCCCGTTCGAGTACGCCGGCCTCCAGGCGGGCGCGACGACGCGCGGGCTGCGGCCGCAAGGCTCGCCTGACCTGCCCATCGCCCAGGCCGAGGACTACGGCAAGGTCATGCGGGCGACGGGCATCGTGCTGGACCCGGCGGAGCGCCGCCAGATGATCCTTGAGCAGGCGCGGAAGTCGGCGGCGGAAGTCGGCGGGGTCATCTCCGACGACCCGGGCCTGCTGGACGAGGTGGTGCACCTGGTGGAGCAGCCGGTGGCCGTGCGGGGCAGCTTCGAGAAGGAGTACCTCGACCTGCCGCAGGATGTGCTCATCACGGTCATGCGCAAGCACCAGCGGTACTTCGCCGTGCTGCGCGACGAAGGACGAAGGACGAAGGACGGAGGACAGACGGCAGAGCATCCGTCGTCCGTCGTCCGTCCTTCGTCGCTGCTGCCGTACTTCATCGCCATCGCCAACGGCAACGCTGCGCACGCTGAGAACATTCGCTTTGGCAACGAGGCGGTGGTCCGCGCCCGCTTCGCCGACGCGGCCTACTTTGTCAAGCGCGACCGTCAGCATCGGCTGGAAGAGTTCGTTCCCCAGTTGGAGCGGATCACCGTCCATGCCAAGCTTGGCTCGCTGCTAGCGAAGACCGAACGGCTGGCACGGCTGGCCGAGAGCTTTGGGCCAGCCTTCGGCCTGTCCGAGCAAGAAACGCAGTGGCTCAAGCGGGCGGCGCGCCTGAGCAAGGCCGATGTTGCCACGCAAATGGGGACCGAGTTGACGGGCCTCCAGGGGGCGATTGGCCGCGACTATGCGCGCTCGGATGGCGAGCCGGAGGCGGTGGCGCTGGCGATCTACGAGCAGTACTTGCCCAAGTCGGCCACGGATAAGCTGCCGGGCAGCCCGGTGGGCTTCGCGCTGAGCGTGGCCGACCGCCTGGACGCCCTGGTGGGCATGTTCGCCGTCGGCCAGCAGCCCACGGCTACGCAGGACCCGCTGGGCCTGCGGCGCACGGCGCTGGGGTTGGCGCGGTTATTGGCGGAAGGCAGACGGAAGACGGACGATGGAGGACGGGCGACGGAGGTAGACGACGGTCGCGGCGCGGTGTCGCTGACGCAACTGATTGCCGAGGCGGCGGCGGTCCAGCCGGTGGCGGTGGATAAGGTGGCGCAGACGGCGGTGCGCGACTTTATCCTGGCCCGCCTGGAGCAGTGGCTGCGCGACCAGGGGGGTCGCTATGACCTGGTGCAGGCCGTACTGGCGGCGCAGCGGGACAACCCGGCCGGTGTGGTCCAGGGCTTGCAGCAACTCACAGCGTGGACGCAGCAGTCGGAGTGGTCCGCGTTCCTGACGGCCTATGCGCGGTGCGTGCGCCTGGTGCGCAGCCACACGGAGACCTTCCCGCTGGACCCGGCCCGCTTTGTCCACGACGCGGAGCGCGGGTTGTACGCGGCGCTCCAGGTAGTGGAGGGGCAGTTCGACGGTGCAAATAGCCTGGACCAGGTGTTCACGGCCATGCAGAGCCTTGTCGCGCCCATCAACACCTTCTTCGACGCCGTGCTGGTGGAGGACAAGGATGCAGACGTCCGCACCAATCGCCGCGCCCTATTGCAGAGGATTGCCCGGTTGCCGATGAGCCTGGTGGATCTGAGCAAGGTGGAGGAGTTCTAGACGAGGGTAGCCTAGTATTGTTGCCTCGCGTTCTCGGATATACCGGCCCATGCGCGTCATCTCTCGCAAAGCGTTGCGTGACTTTTGGGGACAGCATCCCGATGCTGAAACCGCGTTGGTTCGATGGGCCAAGATCGTAGAGACGACGGAATTTGGAAGCTTTGAGGAATTGCGGGCTGCGTTTCCCAGCGCCGATAAGGTGGGTGACTTAATCGTATTCAACATTGGCGGTAACAAGTATCGGCTCATCGCCTCGGTTCACTTCAACCGGGGAAAGGTGTACATCCGCCATGTTCTGACCCATCAGGAATATGACAGGGGGGCTTGGAAGCCATGAGCGCAATCCCGAAGGACATCCAAACCCAGTGGGCAAGAGTTGGTCCCCTGCTCTCGATTCGGAACGAACGGGAGTATGAGCAGGCGGTGGAGCGGCTCAATCACTTGGTGGACGAGGTAGGGACCGACGAGCTGCATCCGCTGTATGATCTACTCGACGTGCTGGGAACGGTGGTCCATGCCTATGAGGAACAGCACTATCCGCTGCCCATCTGTTCTGGGGCGGAGATATTGCGGTTCTTGATGGAGGAACACGGGCTGACAGCCTCGGATTTGCCAGAGCTTGGCTCGCCCGACCGTGTGTCGGACATCCTGGCGGGCAAGCGCGAGCTGGATGTCGGGCAAATCCGGACCCTGGCGAAGCGGTTCCACGTCTCGCCCGCCGTGTTCATCGCCCAGGTAGAGGAAGCGTAACGCTGAGTGGAGAAATTCACTCGGCGGGTTACTTGAGTCAGATGTATTCTAGGAGGCGGTGGGTTTTTTCGCGGTTCCAACCTCCCGAAGGTTGCCGAACCTTCGGGAGGTTATCAGGATAATAAAGTCTCCACAAGGGCGTGGGGTTGTCGTCGGTGAGGTGGCTGTAGGGGTGGGGTTTGCCCGTCCAGGGCGCGGTAACCGCGCCCCTACCCCCTTCGGGCGCAACCCCACCCCCTTGTAGTGGTTGTCAAAACGAGGGGCGAGACTGGACACGCAGGAGACAGCCCCCTCTCTATCATTCTTTCAAGGAGTAACGCATGGCGCACAAATGGGTATACCTCTTTACCGAGGTCAATGATGCCGAGAAGCGCATGGGGTCGTGGGACGGCGTGCGGTCGTTGCTGGGTGGCAAGGGCGCGGGCGTGGCGGACATGACCCGCGCGGGCCTGCCAGTCCCGCCGGGCTTCACCATCACCACCGAAGCCTGTAACGAGTACTACGCCAATGGAAAGCAATTTCCAGAGGGTATGTGGGACCAGGTGCTGGCGGCGCTGAAGGATGTGGAGCAGCGCACGGGCAAGAAGTTTGGCGACCCGACTAACCCGCTGCTGGTCTCGGTGCGCTCGGGCGCGAAGTTCTCGATGCCGGGCATGATGGACACCGTCCTCAACCTCGGTCTGAACGCGCAGACGAAACAGGGCATCGCCCGCTTGACGAATAATCCGCGCTTCGCCGCCGACGCCTACCGCCGCTTTGTCCAACTGTTTGGCAAGATCGTGCTGGGGGTGGCGGGCGATAAGTTTGAGCATGTGATGGATGAGTACAAGGAGAAGGGCGGCCAGCACCGCCAGGACACCGACCTGTCGTCCGAGGAGCTAGACCAGATTTCCGAGCGCTTCAAGCAGATTATCAAACAGGACGCGGGTATCGAGTTCCCCGAAGACCCGTATGACCAACTGAAGATGGCGATTGGCGCGGTGTTTGGCTCGTGGATGGGTCGGCGCGCCATTGACTACCGCCGCGTCAACAAGATTGCCGACAACCTGGGTACGGCGGTCAACGTCCAGACGATGGTGTTCGGCAACATGGGCAACGACTCCGCGACGGGTGTGGCCTTCACGCGCAACCCTGCGACTGGCGAGAATATCCTGTACGGCGAGTACCTGACCAACGCGCAGGGCGAGGACGTGGTGGCTGGCGTCCGCACCCCCAAGGGCCTGGACGACCTGGCGCAGGAGATGCCGGCCGCGTACCAGGAATTCAAGACCTACGCTGAGCGCCTGGAGAAGTACTACAAGGACATCCAGGACCTGGAGTTCACCGTCGAGCGCGGCAAACTCTACATGCTCCAGACGCGCACGGGCAAGCGCACGGGCCGCGCCGCCGTCAAGATCGCGGTGGACCACGTGCATGAGGGCCTGATCTCCAAGCGGGACGCCGTGCTGCGCGTCGAGCCAGCCGCCCTGGACCAGTTGCTCCACCCCTCGATTGACCCCAAGGCCAAGCTGAGTGTCCTGACGACGGGCCTGCCGGCCAGCCCCGGCGCGGCTAGCGGCCAGGTTGTGTTCGACCCGGACGACGCGGTGAACTGGGCCAGAGACGGCCACAAGGTCATTCTGGTCCGCACCGAGACGGCCCCGGAGGACTTTCACGGCATGGAGGTCAGCCAGGCGTTCTTGACGGCGCGCGGCGGCATGACCAGCCACGCGGCGGTGGTGGCGCGCGGCATGGGCAAGCCGTGCGTGGCGGGCGCGGGCGAGATTCGCGTGGACTACAAGAATAAGCAGTTCAGCGCCAACGGCACGACGGTCAAGGAAGGCGAGTGGATTAGCGTGGACGGCTCGACCGGCCAGGTCATCCTGGGCCAGGCGCCGCTGGTGGACGCGAGCATGAGCGGTGACTTTGGCGAGTTCATGCAGTGGGTGGACGAGTTCCGCACCATGGGCGTCCGCGCCAACGCCGACACGCCGCGTGATGCGCGGGTGGCCCGCCAGTTCGGGGCGGAGGGCATCGGCCTGTGCCGCACGGAGCACATGTTCTTCGGCGGCGACCGTATCGACTCGGTGCGGCAGATGATTCTGTCCGGCCTGGACTACAAGCGGCTGGAGCGCGAGCTGAACGGGGCGCAGGCGGCCAAGGACGAGGCGCGCATCGCCGAGATTACGCGCCAGATCGAGGAGCCGAAGCGGCTGTACCTGGGCGCGCTGGACAAGCTGGCCGGGATGCAGACGGAAGACTTTGTCGGCATCTTCAAGGAGATGGACGGCTACCCGGTCATCATCCGCACCATTGACCCGCCGCTGCACGAGTTCCTGCCCCACGAGGAGGCGGAGCAGCGTGACCTGGCCCAGAAGATGGGCATCACCCTGGAGAAGGTTCAGGCGACCATCGAGCAGTTGCACGAGTTTAACCCGATGCTGGGCTTCCGGGGCTGCCGCTTGGGGATTATCTACCCGGAGATTACGGAGATGCAGGCGCGCGCCATTTTCACGGCGGCGGCGGACTGCCTCAAGCAGGGCATCAAGGTGATTCCGGAGGTGATGATTCCGCTGGTGGGCGACCTGAACGAGTTGACCGACCAGGCCAGCAAGGTGCGGGCGACGGCGGAGAAGATCAAGGCGGAGAGCGGCCAGAACTTCGAGTACATGGTCGGGACCATGATCGAGTTGCCGCGCGCCGCCCTGCTGGCCGATGAGATTGCCCGCGAGGCCGAGTTCTTCAGCTACGGGACCAACGACCTGACCCAGACGACGATGGGCATGAGCCGCGACGACGCGGGCCGCTTCCTGCCGCTCTACGTCGAGCGCAAGATTCTGAAGGACGACCCCTTCCAGGTACTCGACCAGAAGGGTGTGGGCAAGCTATTGGAGATGGGCGTGCAGCTCGGCCGGCAGACGCGACCTGAATTGGAGGTGGGTATCTGCGGTGAACACGGTGGCGAGCCGGAGTCGGTGAAGTTCTGCTACCGCACGGGCCTCAACTACGTGTCGTGCTCGCCCTACCGTGTGCCGATTGCCCGCCTGGCCGCTGCGCAGGCCGCGCTAGGGGACAAGACGCGGGATAAGTAGTGGGTAATGCGTGATGCGTGATGCGTGATGCGTAGGTGACGGAGGATGGAAGGCGGAAGGCGGAAGGCGGTAAGCTGCCTTCTGCCTTCTGCTTTCTGTCCTCCGTCTTTCGTCTTTTGTCCTCCGTCAGCCGGTGGCGGTGAGGGGTTCGTAGTGGAGGACCATAAGCTGGTCGGGGCGTAGGCCCAGCGACTCGTAGGTACGGCCCTCGCGGTCGCTGAACTCGACCTCGAAGGCGGCCCCATTGGCTAGCACTTCGACCACCGTGCCGACCTGTCCGCGCCACAGGTTGTACTGGAGTAGGTCAACCGTAAGAGCTACCACGTCTAGCAAATTAATGGGTTGTGTCATTACCACCCTGGCTCCCAGATGGGGTGGAGGTCGAGGACAAAGCCGGGCAGAACGGGGTCGCCGCTGACCCGGGCCGGGTTGTCGAGGCGCTGCACGGGCTGGCCGGGGCGGTAGACGTAGACAGTCCGCGCTTCGGGGTCGAGGAGCCAGCCCAGCCGCGCGCCGTTGGCGAGGTACTCGTCGAGCTTGGCCTGGAGGACGGCAAGCGAGTCGGTGGGGGAGCGCAACTCGGCGACGAAGTCGGGGCAGAGGGGGATGAAGCCGCGCTTCTGGCTTCGGCTCAGGCTCACCAGGTGGGACTTGAGAATCCAGGCGGCGTCAGGCGAGCGTGTGGCCCCATTGGGCAGCCTGAAGCCGGCCGAAGAGTCGAAGGCGACGCCTGTTCCGTCTCGTTTAGACCACATGCCCAGTTGTATTGTAAGTTCGGCGTTACCGGCGCTTGATTCACCCCCTGCGGGTGACAGGATGATGATGTCTCCTGTCGCGCTTTGCTCGAAGCGGAGGTCGCGGTTCTGCTGGCACAGGTCGAAGAACTGGGCGTCAGACAGGCGGGTGGCCGGCCCCAGGTGGAGGACCAGCGCCTCGCGTTCAGCCAGGTTGGCGGTCGTGAGCATAGTTGGCCCTTTCTTGGTCAAGGCGCTCCTGAAGAAAGACCTTAATCAGTGATTGATAAGGGACATCCCACTTGTTAGCCAGGAGGCGCAGTTCGTTGAGCATGGATTCGGGTAAACGCAGCGAGATGGTCTTGGTCGAGGGCTTGAGGTTGGGCAGAACGATACGCTGCGCCTGGCTCCAGTCGAGATACTCGGTGGAGTCGTGGGTCGCCCAGAACTCGCGCTCCTCATCTTCGTCCTTAAACTCAGGGAGTGGTTTGGTCATAGAGATACCGCTCTTTCCGGTTCATCTGTCGAGCTGAAATCACCCTAATCTTTGTTCCTCGTACCGTGAAGGCGATGAACAGAGGCCGCCCCGTATTCGTCTGTCCTAGAACGTAATAGCGCAGTTCGTGAGTTGAATGACGTGTATCCTCACGCAACAGTAGAGGTGTGTTGAAGAAGGCTTCCTCGCACTCCACGATGGAGACATGGTGGCGGTCCCGGTTTTTAGTCTGGTTACCTTCATCCCAGTCAAAACCATCGAGAGACTTGAGGTCTAGCATGGATGTATATTACCACAATATACGCGGGATGTCAACGGGTTGCCGAGGCGAGCGCGTGAAGCCCGACTCATTCCGATACAAATGACAAGGCCGTTGGACGGCGGGGCCGGGGTGTGCTATAGTTGACGCAGAGTTGACAGGGAGGGGGTAGGAGGCGGGATGGCGGAGCGGACTGTGCTGGACGAGAAGGGGCGGGCGGCGTTACGGGCGCGGTTGGTGGATGGCCTCGCGGATACCGAGTTGCCCATTGTGTGCCATGACCTCGGCCTTCGCTATGCCGACCTGCCGGGGGCGACCTTTAGCGAACGGGTCATCGCCCTGGTCGAGCATCCCCAGGTGCGGCGCGACTTCGCCCCCCTATTCGATTGGCTGCGGCGCAACGAGCGCGGCTACCTCCTCGACGACCTGCCCACCCTCCACTCATCCACCACTACCCCCACCACCTACTCCCCCGCCACCCACTCCTCTATCTGGAATATCACGCACCTCCGCAACCCCAACTTTATGGGCCGCAAGGACTTGCTGGCTGACCTGCGCCGTGCGCTGACGACGGACGGGACGGCGCTGCCCCAGGCTATCGTCGGCCTGGGGGGCATTGGCAAGACACAGACGGCGGTGGAGTATGCCTACCGCTACCAGGACGACTACGCGGTCATATGGTGGGTGGACGCAGAGGTGGCGGCGACGATCCCAAACCAGTTCGCACAACTGGCCGAGCGCCTGGAGCTGGTCGAGGCCAGGACGCAGCAGCAACGGCTGGCAGTAGACGCCGCGTTACGCTGGCTGGGAGAGCACGACGGCTGGCTGCTGACGCTGGATAACGTTGAGCGGCCCGAGGACGTGAAGCGCTACCTGCCGCGCCCGCTGCGAGGGCATGTGCTGATGACATCGCGCTACCGAGCCTGGGGCGGGCTGGCGCGCGTAGTGGAGGCGCCGCCACTGACGGAGGACGAAGCGGCGGCCATGCTGCTGCGACGGACGGGGCAGGTGGACGAGGCGAGCGCCCAGGCATTGGCGCGGGAGTTGGGCGGGCTACCGCTTGCGATAGAGCAGGCAGCCGCGTACATAGACCGGCGGCGTCTGCCCCTGGCCCAATATCTCGCTCTGTACGGCAAATATCACCTGGCGCTGCTGGAAAAGGAGAAGCCGAGCCAGGACTACCCGGCTACCGTGGCGACGACGTGGGCGCTGGCCTTCGAGCACGTCGAAACGGCTATGCCAGCCGCCGCCGACCTGCTGCGGCTGTGCGCCTTCTTCGCGCCAGACCACATCCCGCTGGACGCCATTGTCACCTGGGCCGAGCACTTGCCCGAACGCCTGGCTGCCTGTGTGACCGACGAGTTGGACCTTCCCGACGCCCTGGGCCTGCTGGGCGACTACTCGCTGGTGGAGGTCCAGGCTGACGGAGGACGAAGGACGGAGGACGGAGGACAGGCCGCCACACCGCCACTGACCACTGACCACCAACCACTAACCACCGTACTGTCCCTCCACCGTCTCGTCCAGGCCGTGACCCGCGCCCGCCTGGACGCCGACGCGACGCGGACCTGGGCGTCGGCGGCGGTGCGCGTGGTGAACGCGGCGGTGCCAGAGGACACCGACGACTACCGCAACTGGCCTCTCTGTGAGCGTCTACTGCCCCATGGCTTCCAGGCGACCGAGGCGGCGGAGGCGCTGGGGGTGGCCTGGGCGGAGACGGCGACTCTCCTCAGTCAGGGCGGGCTGTACCTGTGGAGCCGGGCGCAATATCGGGCCGCGCAGGCGGCTATTGAGCGTGCGTTGCGCCTGCGCGAGGCCCATCTCGGCCCCGATCATCCTGATGTAGCCGAGAGCTGCAACAATCTGGCCCTGGTCCTATACGAGCTGGGGGACTTGCCCCTCGCCCGCGCTCACTATGAGCGCGCTTTAGGCATCGAGGAGGCGATCCGAGGCCCAGACCATCCCGTCATCGCCATCATCCTCAACAATCTCGTGGATGTCCTGCGGGCGCAAGGTGAGTTATCTACCGCGCGCGCCTTCCAGGAGCGCTCGCTACACATTACGGAAGCCGCGTTTGGCCCTGACCATCCTAACACGGCGAAGCGACTGGGGCGCCTGGGGACCATCCTGCGCGAATTGGGCGAGCTAGCTGCCGCCCGGGTCCATCTCGAACGTTCGCTGCGTATCAGCGAGATCACGCTAGGCTCCGATCACCCCGATGTCGCCAGCCGCCTCCATAGCCTGGGCCTGGTGTTCCAGGCGCAAGGGGATCTCCCCCGCGCCCGTGCTCGCCTTGAGCGCGCCCTGAGTATCCGGGAAGACAAGCTTGGCCCCGACCACCCCGAGGTGGCCTACACCCTCACCCACCTGGGCGCTGTCCTGTATGACCAAGGCGACGGGGCGGCGGCCCGTGTTCAGTATGAACGTGCCGTGCGTATCTTTGAGACGGTGCTAGGGCGGGACCACAGGGATACGCAGCAGGCGCGGCGGAGGCTGGAATCGCTGACGGAGGACGAAGGACGGAAGACGGAGGAATGAGGGGGTACCAAGGACGCCTTCGTCCTCCGTCCCGTCTTCTTGGTCTTTCGTCCTTTGTCCTTCGTCCTTTGTATATAACTTGTAGGCTCGATGTGGGTTAGATGTAGGGAAAAAGAACCCGTTTTCTATCCCTGTGACCCCCCTGCGCTTTTGCACACTAGGCTCGACCGTGCTACACTTTCCCACGCTGAGAGGGCTGGGAGGGAAGAGCGTGAGTGTCACCGACGAGATCAAGGCGCGGCTCGACATCGTGGATGTCGTGGGCGGCTACGTCCAACTCAAGAAGGCCGGCCGCACCTTCAAGGGCCTCTGCCCCTTTCACTCCGAAAAGACCCCCTCCTTCGTGGTCAACCCGGACCGTCAGACTTGGCACTGCTTCGGCGCCTGTAGTACGGGTGGCGACATCTTCTCCTTCATCCAACGCGCCGAAAGCGTAGACTTTGCCGAAGCCCTGCGCCTGCTGGCCGACCGGGCTGGCGTCGAACTCAAACCGCGTACCCCGACCGACCAGGCCGAGGACACGGCGCGGCAGCGTCTCTACGACATCCACGCCGCCGCCGCCAGCCTCTTTTACAATAGCCTGCTCAACGCGCCGGCGGCCGCCCCGGCCCGCGCCTACCTCCAACAGCGGCAAGTAGACGACGCCACGCGCGACCGCTTCGGCCTGGGCTACGCCCTGGACAGTTGGGACCACCTGCTCACCAGCCTTCAGGCGCGCGGCTTCCGCGCCGAGGACATCGCCCTGGGCGGGCTGGCCGTCGAGCGCGAGGGCGGCGGCCACTACGACCGCTTCCGCGCCCGCCTGGTCTTCCCCATTCGGGACGAGCGCGGCCGGGTCATCGGCTTCGGCGGGCGGACGCTGGCCGACGCCACGCCCAAGTACCTGAACTCGCCGGGGACAGAGCTGTTCGACAAGGGCGCGGGGCTGTACGCGTTGGACTTGGCGAAGGACGCTGTACGGCGCACGGGAACGGTGGTCGTCGTCGAGGGCTACATGGATGTGGTCAGCCTGCACCAGCGCGGCTTCCACAACGTCGTCGCCTCGCTGGGCACGGCCCTCACCGAGGCCCAGGTGGCCCTGGCCGCCCGCCACGCGACCATCCTGGTCCTGGCCCTGGATGCCGACACGGCAGGCAACGCGGCCACCTTGCGCGGCCTCCAGGTCGCGGCGCAGGCCGTGGCGACCCAGAAGCGGCGCATGCCGGGGCCGGGCGGCCGGCTCAATACCGTCGAGAAGCGGGCCGTCGAACTGCGTATCGCCCTCCTGCCGCCGGGCCTGGACCCGGATGACCTGGTCAAGCAGAACCCGGCTGAGTGGGAACGGCGCGTGGCCCAGGCCAAGCCTGTTCCCGACTACTACTTTACGGCCCTGGTCAGTGACCTGGACCTGAACACGCCAACAGGTAAGGCCGAGGCGGTCACGCGCCTCTTACAGGTGATCCGCGACGAACTGGATAGCCCGGTCGAACAGGCCCACTATCTCCAATGGCTGGCCCGTCTGACCCGTGTGGACGAGCGCCAGTTGACCCAGCAGTTTCGGACCCTGCGCCGGTCGTCTACCCCTCCATCCCCCCGCCTGCGGGGGGAGCGAGAGGGGGGTGAGGGCGACATGGGTAGGGGCGCGGTCACCGCGCCCGACCGGACAGGTGGAGGGTACGTAGGGACAGGGCGGGCACAAGGCCCGCCGCTACAGACCCCGTCCGATCGGGTAGGGGCAGGTACAAGACCTGCCCAGGCGCCTCGGTCCGCGACCCGCCTGTTCGGGCGGGAGGAGTACATCCTGGGCCTGCTGCTGCGCGCCCCGCACACATTGGCCCGCGTCCAGAAGCTCTTAACGGACCAGGGTATGACACCCCTCGGCGAGGCCGACTTCAGCCAGGCCGATAACCAGGCCCTCTTGGCGGCCCTGCTCGGGAAGCCACTGGCCGATGGTGTCCTCGACGCCCACCTGGCCTTCATCGAGCAGGGTATGGCACGGTCACCGGTGCTCCAGGACGACGCCGTCGAGCGCGAGGCGCTCATTACCCTCTTGCGTCTGCGCGAGGGCCAGCGCAAGCAAGAGCTAACTCAACTCGAATATTTACAGGCCGATGCCAACAGTGACGGCGACGAGGCCAGCGTGAGCCGCTACGCCGTCCGCGTGCAGCATGTGTCCCTCGATCTCGAACGTATCCAACGCGCCCTGACCCAGACGTTACGTAACCCTGTGCCGACACGGTAGGAGATGCTGGATGGCTGGTCGCAAGCCGCCTAAACCTCAGACGATGCCCATCCCGACGCCTGAACCGACCGTTAGCGTGGAGTCGGACGTAGACGTGGCTGCCGAGCCAGACGCCGAGCTGGCCGAGCTGCCCGCCAAGCTCCAGCAGAAGGTTCAGGCCGGCGGGCCTATCTCTGTCCGCGACATCCGCGAGGCGCTGTCCAAGCCGGAGCGCAGCCTGGAGCGCATCGAGGCCCTGCGCACCCAATTGACGGTCATGGGCATCGAGGTCGCCGACGACAACGAGCCGTCGCCCGAAGACCTGGCCGAACTGGTGCGCGAGCCGGAAGAGCCGGAGCCGCACATTGACCTGGACCACGGCGGCGATGACCCGGTGCGCATGTACCTGCGCGATATCGGGCGCGTGGCGCTGCTCAACGCCGACGAAGAGAAGGCGTATGCCCAACTTATCCTGGCGGGCGAGGCCGCGCGGGAGCAGTTGAAGTCGGGGCGGACCGACCTGGACGAGGCCGATCTGCGGCGCACGGTCCAGCGCGGCGACGTCGCCAAGTCCAAGCTGACCGAAGCCAACCTGCGCCTGGTCGTCTCGATTGCCAAGAAGTTTGTCGGGCGGGGCATCTCGCTGCCCGACCTGATCCAGGAGGGGACGCTGGGCCTGCTGCGCGCCTCGGAGAAGTTTAACCCCGACCTGGGCTACAAATTCAGCACCTATGCCACCTGGTGGATCCGCCAGGCCATCAGCCGTGCCCTGGCTGACCAGGCCCGCATTATCCGCGTGCCGGCCCACATGGTCGAGACCATCAACAAGTACTACCGCGTCTCACGCCGCATGACTGTCGAACTGGGCCGCGAGCCGTCGTTTGAGGAAGTCGCCCTGGACATGGGCTTTATGCCCGATGACGAGCGCCTCGCCGTTGAAGCGCACATGGCTCGCGATGAGCGTCTGCCCGCCGACCTCGACCGCAAGCTCAAGGCGGCGACGGCCAAGGTCAAGCGCATCGTGCGTATGGCCCAGGAGACGCGCTCGCTGGATGAGCCGGTCGGTTCGTCCGACGACGACACCAGCAGCGAGCTAGGCGACTTCGTTCCCGACGAGAATAGCTCGACCCCCAGCGACTCGGCGTCGCAGCAGATGCTCAAGGAGCAGATGGAAGTCCTGTTGGAGACCCTCGAAAACCGCGAGCGCCAGGTGCTAGAACTGCGCTTCGGCCTGCGTGACGGCCAGCCGCGCACTCTGGAAGAGGTGGGCCAGGAGTTTGGCGTCACCCGCGAGCGCGTGCGCCAGATTGAAACCAAAGCCCTCCGCAAACTGCGTCACCCCATCCGCAGCCGCAAGCTGCGCGACTACTTACAAGGGTAGTCAGTAGTCAGTAGTCGGTAGTCAGACAATCTAGCTACTAACTACCGACTACCGACTACTGACTACTTCCCCATGGACCTGCGCAAATGGCTGACGCCTGGCCTCCAGGTGAAACGCTGGCTGCTCCTGCTGGGGCTGGGCGTGGTCTGTCTGGCCCTTGGCCTGGCCTATATCCAGGTCACGCTCTACCGTAACCTGGATGTCCCCCCCATCTTCTACTACCTGACCCTCCAGTTTATCCCGCGCCTGGGCCGCGCTCTCCTGTTTGGGCTGCTCGGCGTGGGCCTGGTCATCGCGGGCATTGTCGGCCTCAACCGTTCGCTCTTGTCCGCCCAGGCCCAGTTCGCTACGAGCACCCCCTTGCTCGACGCCCTCTACCGCCGCCGCGCCCAACGTGGCCCCAAGATTGTCGCCATTGGCGGTGGGACCGGGCTATCTACGCTCCTACGCGGCCTCAAGCTCTACACCGCTAACCTGACGGCTATCGTCACCGTCGCTGACGACGGCGGCAGTAGCGGGCGGCTGCGGCGGCAACTGGGCGTCCCGCCGCCGGGCGACTTCCGCCAGTGTATCGCGGCTCTGGCCGAGGCCGAACCGCTGATGACCCAACTCTTCGAGTACCGTTTCCAGAATGGCGACGCGCTGGCGGGGCACAGCTTCGGTAACCTGTTCATCGTCGCCATGCAGGGGATTACCGGCTCGTTCGAGGTCGCCCTGCGCGAGTCGAGCCGCGTCCTCAACGTCATTGGCCGTATTCTCCCGGCCACCCTGGTGGATGTCACCCTCTCCGCCGAACTGGTCAACGCCGAGGTCGTTCACGGCGAGTCGGCTCTGCCCCACGGCGGGGCGGCCATCCACCGCGTCTTCCTCCAGCCCGCCGCCCCCGCCGCCTACCCCGACGCCCTCCAGGCCATCCATGACGCCGATCTGGTCATCGTCGGCCCCGGCAGCCTCTATACCAGTGTCCTGCCCAACCTCCTGGTCCCCGACCTGGCCGAGGCCCTCAAGGTGACTACGGCGCTACGCATCTATGTCTGCAATGTCGCCAGCCAGCCCGGCGAAACCGACGGCTACGTCCTGAGCGACTACCTGGCCGCCCTCAAGAACCATATTGGCAGCCTGCCCCTGGACCTCGTGCTGGTCAATAACCACCTGGTCGAGTTGCCCGCCGTCTGGGGCGTGACCCAGGTCGGGCCAGAGCCGGCGGCCGAGGAGTTCGGCGTGCCCATCGTCCCGGTGGACCTGCTCAATGTCTCGCGCCCCACGCGCCATGACCCGGCCAAGCTGGCCGCCCGCCTGATGGCTCTCTACGAGGCCGAACGAGGGCGGTAGTGTGATCTATCTCATAGCATTTGGGTCCAAAATCGGTTATACTGTGTGTACTGGCGAGGATGAAATGGTCTTAAAGTTGCTTATTAGGGAACGGAACCCTATACTTGGAGTGTGAGACGCGTATCAAAACGCGCAGTTCAGCGTTTATCTTTTAGAGCGTAGTCGTTAGACGAGACGTCACGACAGAAGAAAGGGGAGACGTCCGATGTTGAAGCGAGTATTGGAAGCGTTGGAAAAGTTATTCCGTCCCCAGGCTCTTCGCCCAGCGCCTGTGCCCGTGCCCGTGAACCAACCGCGCCGCCGCGCTCGATAAGGTTCGCGCCCAGGCGCGGGTCAACCCCCAAGACCGCCACGGCGGCGGTGATCCCGACCCACATGACTGACCCGTAGTGAGGGGTTGAGCTTCATCTGGCCTGCGTCCTGACGGGCCATGCCATCAAGGCGGAAACGGTGGCATAAATGCCACAGCTTAGTGAAAATCACGACAAACGGATACCCCGACCTCGTACTGAGGTCGGGTTTTTTGTTGCCATCGCTCGCCAGGGGCTGAAGTTCCGTGGCTACAAGATGGAAGCCCAAGGGGCTGGGGTTCAGCCTCCGAAGGAGGCTTCCATACATAGCCGGCCGCTTGAGCGGCTGGCGGCGTCCGTCGGTACGACTCTTGCACCCCAGGCAGCAGGAGGACGCAGCGATGGACGACAAGACGAGTATCGCCACCCTGTTGCAGCGGGCCGCCCACCCCCTTCAGGGCGCGGCCGACGACTACGACCCCCTCCTGGACATGGTGGGGGACGGCTGGCTACGGGAAGGATAGGAAGGGTGGGAAGAGGGGGGAGGGAGGGCTTATCTGGCGTCCGCCTTCGCCTTGCTCTTGTCTGTCGTTCCGTTGCCCCCTAGCAGCGCCAGAATCCCCTGCCCATACACCCCTAGCTTGTACTCGGACATCACATCCAGGGCGGCCAGCGCTTCCGGCGTCTGGGGCGCCTGACGGGCCAGCGTCCAGAGCGCCGCGTTGGACAGCACCACGTCGGGATCCACGCCGCGCGCCGCGCCAGTACTCTTGCGCCAGGCTCGCAACGTCTCGAAGCGCTCCAGGATGACATCGTCGGGGCGGTCGTGGTCACGCGGACGCTGAGGGATGGGGGCCTCCAGGCCAGCCCGGACCGCTTCGACAATCCCCCGCCCGAAGCGGCGTAGGAGATAGGGCGTTAGAATCTGCGAGCGGCGCAACTCGTCCACCGTGCGCGGCTGCGCCTTGCTCAACTCAATGAGCAGACTATCGGCCAGCACCTTGAAGGGTGGCCGGTCATTCTCCCGCGCCTGGTCGTCGCGGAAGCGGTACAACTCGCGCAAGATGGCTCGCTCGCGGGGCTGGATGTCGTACACGCCTTTGACCCGCCAGAAGCCTTCGCTGTCGAAGGTGCGGAGCGTGGGCGTCACGCGGCCCAGGCGCTCGAACTCTTGCCGCGCTTCCTCCCAGCGGTCGGCTGCCACCAACTGGTCGTATAGGATGTCGCGCAGGGCGAGCAGGTAGTGAGTGTCCTCGACGGCGTAGGTCAGCGCCGCCGGGTCCAGCGGCCGCGTGTTCCAGTCGTAGCGCTGCATCCGCTTGTCGGCCGTCACGCCAAAATGCTCGCGCAGCAAGTCGGCCAGGCCGATGCGGGGGATGCCCAGGATACGGCTGGCCCACATCGTGTCGAAGACGTTGTAGACCTGGAAGCCAAAATCGCGCTTCAACCCTAGAATGTCGTTCTCGGCGGCGTGGAAGACCTTTTCGATGGCCGGGTCGGCCAGAGGGGGAGCCAGCAAGCTCAGGTCGGTCAGCGCCAGCGGGTCTACCAGGTAGTCACGCTGGCGCGTGGAAATCTGAATCAGCGCCGTCCGTTCGCTATACGAGTGCAAGCTGTTGGACTCGGTATCAATCGCCAACGCGGGCGCCGCCGCCCACTCAGCCGCGCCACGAGCCAATTTCTCGGGTGAGTTGATGTAAACAGGGGACAGGGGTACTGCGAGATTAGACACACAGCCTCATTCAGACGACTTCCAGGTCGCACGGACAATAGCGCTCAAAAATTGGACCAGGCGCTCGGCCACACGCCCCTCGACATCGCGGTGGGCGTCGAAAGCCGTCACCTCGATGCCGCGCACATTGAACCGTCGGCCGACCTGACCCAGCCAGATAATTAACTCGTCCATCCGAATGCCGCCGGGGACAGGGAAGTTGAGCGCGGGCATCTCGCGTGGGTCCAGGACATCCAGGTCGAGATGGATCCAGGCCGGGCTGCCTGGCTCGCGCATCGTCAGCGCCTCAATGGGGGGCAGGGCGTCGGGAAAGAGATGGGCGCCGGTTCCCGCGGCATTCCGATCCTCGCCCGGGTCAAGGTCGCGGATCCCAATCAGCACAATGTCCTGCCCTGGAATCAGGGTTTCCTTGGGACCGAGCGGCGTCGGTAGGCCCGCGACCTGCGCCAGGGGCATGCCCGGCCAGTAGCCCGACGGCGTCGTCTGGGGGGTATTGAAGTCGCCGTGGGCATCGAGCCACAGCAGCAGCGGCTTCTCCAGCCGGGCCACGGCCATACTGGCGCAGACAATGGTGCAATCGCCACCAAGGAGCAGAAGGGGCAGCGGGCGGTCCGCCAGAGTCTGAATCGCACGCTCGCGGGCCGACTGGAAGGCGGCCTGGTTTTGGGTGGTCACGGTCGGCGGCAGGGCCTCCCCGCCGTCTATACCACCCAGGGCCGTCAGCGCAGCGGCCAGCCCGGCCTGGCGCAAGGCGTCGGGCGCTTCGGCCATGCCGCCCGTCCGACCGGCGCACGCCAACGGAACATCCATGAAGGTGAAATGGGGAGGTGTCGTAGCGTTCATATGATAGGATTTTAGGCAAACTCGGCTAAAGTGCAACTCTGGCCGGTGACGATCCGCCGCCGGTGTGTTGCGTCAACCCGTCATCTATAGTATAATTTGTTTAGAATGCTCTAAACGATGGTGGGCACGGGAAAGGGTAGACTGACGTATGGCGAGCCAGGTACACGTAGGGGCCAGTACGGACGAACGTCTGGAGACGGCGAAGCAGACCCTGATCCAGGGCACGGGTCGCATCAGCGCGTTCTGGGGGTTGAAAGAGGCGATGGGCCGCATCTATGGGCTGCTCTATCTGACGCCAGGGGCGATGAGCCTGGACGACATCGCCGACACGCTGGGTATGAGCAAGGGCAGCGTCAGTATCCACATTCGAGACCTGGAAGGCATTGGCATGGTCCGTAAGGTCTGGAATGTCGGCAGCCGCCGCGACTACTATGAGGCCGAGACCGACTTCTGGGCGATCGCCAAGGGCATCTTTAAGTATCGGGAAAAGAAAGAGTTTGACCAGGCGCTTGGCTCGGTGAAGGATAGCCTGCGGATGGTCGAGACCGCCGATCCCGACCACCAGAACCCGACGGCGGAGTTTTATCGCGAGCGCCTGGCTGAGATGGAGAAGTTCTTCGCCACCTTGGACAAACTGGTGGACGCCGTACAGGCCTTGACCGAGTTGCGCCTGAGCGCGCTGGCCGAGTTGGGGCGCGAGGCCCAAGACTAGCCCGCCCCTCTTTTTTTGCTCACTTTCGTTTAGCTTGTTCTAAATGTTGAAAAAGTGAGGCCGGGGTAAAGTCTGCCCCGATCAGGGCTTCAAGGGGGATAGAGGGGTAACGGCTGACGGCTGAGAGCTAAGAGCTAGGTGAGGAGGGACCATGATTCTGGTGACAGGCGCGGGCGGTTATGTTGGCGGCCACCTGCTGGAACGGCTGAAGGAGCGCGGGGAGCCGGTGCGCGGTCTGGTGAGGGGCGCGGCGTCGGCGGAGAAGGTCAAGCGGGCCGGGTTTGAGGCGGTTCAGGGCGATGTGACGGACAGGCCCAGCCTCGAACGAGCTATGCAAGGTGTCAATACGGTCATCCACTTGGCCGCCATCAACCGCGAGCGGGGCAAGATGACGATTGACCTAGTTAACCGCCAGGGGACGGTCAATGTGGTGGACGCGGCGAAAGCGGCGGGCGTGACGCACATCGTCAATGTCATCGGGCTGGGCGCGGACCCGACCCGATCAGAGCCGCTGCCGCGCTCGCAGGGGGAGGGGCTGGTCGCCATCCAGAACAGCAGCATTCCCTATACTGTCATCACCCCGTCGGTGATTTTTGGTCGTGGGGATGAGTTTATCAACACCATCGCCGGGCTGATCCGCTTGGCGCCCATCCTACCGGTGCCGGGAACGGGCGAGGCGCTGTTCCATCCGGTCTGGGTGGGCGATGTGGCTGAGGCGGTCATGCGGTCGCTGGCCGAGCCAGGCCGCTATCAGGGCGTCTTCCCCTTGGGCGGCCCTGAAATCATGACCTACAACCGTATTGTGGCGACAGTCGCCCAGGTCATGGGCAAGCCCTGTCTGCGCGTGCCAATGCCCCTCTTCCTGCTTAAGCCGGCGGTTAGCTTGATGAACGCCACACTCGCCAAGCCGCCCGTTACTCCCGCGCTCGTAGACCTGTTGGGGCGGCCCAATGTCGCCAACCCCAACACGGCGCTGACCGTCTTTAAGCTGAAGCCGAAGCGGCTGGCCGACGGCATAGACTACGTGCGCGAGTTGACGGTGGGGACGTTTGTGAACCGCACGCTGGGGCGGGTGGAGTATCGTTAGGCTGGAGCCGCTGCCTGTTCGCTATCCTCGACGTGGATGACGCTCTCCAGGGTCTTGTGCACTGGGCACTTGCGGGCGATTTCCATCAGGCGGGCGCGTTGCGTGGCGTCCAGCGGGCCGCGCAACTCAATGCCCCGCGTAATCTTGGTGATGTAGCCCGCCGCTGGCTGATCGCACTTGACCGCGTCCTCCCCGTAGATGCGACTGTGGCTCAGGTGGACTTCGACGCCTTCCAGCGGCCAGCCCTTGCGCTCGGCGTACAGGCGGAGCGTCATGCTGGTGCAGGCGCCGAGCGCACCCAGCAGCAGGTCATACGGTCCAGGCCCGCTGTTGTCCCCGCCCGCCTGCACCGGCTCATCGGCCCGCATCGTGTGACCATCCTCGGTGACCATCTCCTGCTGCAGCTTCGACCCACTGCGCACTACCACTTGCGCCATCCTGCCTCCCTGTAGTCTCCTGTAGACATAACCTCCCAAAGGTTCTGAAACCTTCGGGAGGTTATGAATTTACCCCTCGACTTCGAGCGTCGTGTAGACCACCAGGCGGCGGTCGTAGTTCTTGGTCGAACGGTTGAAGTTTCCCTCACACGTAATCAGGTTGAGGCGGGGAACCGTGTCCGCGCCGAAGATGCGGTCAATAGGCGAACGGTCAAAGGGGTATACCTCGGTATTCTGGACGATAAACTGGCGCGCCGTGCCGTCAGCCATGTCCACGATGATACGGTCGCCCCGCTTGATCCGGCTCAGGTTGCGGAAGATCGCCTGATCGTCGTGGTCGGAGTCGACGTGGCCCGACATGACGGCGTTGCCCGGCATACCCGGCAGCGGGCCATACTGGAACCAGCCCACGTCCCACCAGCCCTTGGGCGCTTCCATCGCACCGTTGGGTTCTAATCCCACCAGTACGACCTGCGCCTTCTGGACCCCAATGGCCGGGATGCTGATAGTTACGGGCCGGCCGCCGCCATACGGCGTGGGTTGGGGCGTGGCCGTCGGAGGGCGCGTCGCCGTGGGGCGGGGCGTGTCGGTCGGGCGGGGGGTAGCGGTCGGGGCGGGAGTATCCGTAGGGCGGAACGTTGGTAACGGCGGGGGGGTAGGCGTAAAGGGAATGGGCGATTGGGCGGACGCGCTGCCGCACCCGCTCAGGGCGAGCAGCAGGAGGGCCAGACAGGTTAGCAGGATGAAGCGGTGGCGCATAGGGTCTCTCGTAAGCAGAGGGTTCGCGGTCGGTGTTGGAGAGTGTACTCGACGAGAGTATAGCCGAGGAAGCCCTCGACTGGCAAATCGGTCGTTCGCCGGATGTATGGTGTAGGGGCGCCCCTTGTGGTTGCCCTGGGCACTCACGAGGGGCGCCCCTACCGAGGTTCGGTGTCCAGCCAGAGCCGCTGGCCGTTGGTGGTCAGCGTGATGGGGCGGTCGGCCAGGACGGCCGGCAGGCGGTCCATCCAGTCAGGCGCTGCGTCGCCTTCTTCTACTGTCTGGACGACCCACAGCGCGGGACGATACGCCCGCGCCAGCGCCGTGACGAGGTCGGGCTGCGTCTCGCGGCTCAGCAGGACAACCGTCGCGGGCGCTGAGACCGCTGGCATTGGCCCCCGCCCTCCTCCGCCGAGCACGAAGCGTACCTCGCCCCAGCGCACCTGGTACAGCACGGCCTTCTCGACCTCATCATAGGCGATGGCTTCCAGGCTGACGCCATCGAGGGCCAGACTGACGGGCAGCCGCTCATCCACGTCAATACGTGTCACCCCCGGCTTCTGGACGGCGTTGTCCCAGGCGAAGCCCCCCGCCGTGCGCGGGCGGGGGGGCGCCATGGCCGCGCGGACCGGGTGGCGGGCCATCACCTCGTTGAGCGCCTCCAGGTAAGGGCGGTCCAGCCGGGTCGCGGCTACGACGCTCAGCCGTCTTTCCCAGGGCAGCCAGCCCCGATCCGCTTCCGCCAGCGTGTCCGAGGCCCACGAGCCGCCGCCGATCACCATGCGCTCGCCGTGCGGCGTGCGAACGACCACCGTATCGCCGGGTGTGACCAGCGTCAGATGGAGTAACCCATCCGGACGGCCTGAGGCCAGCGGCCACGTCAGGCTGACGAGTACCCACAGCGCGAAGACAGGCACGACATAACGCAACCTAAACCAACTTGTCCAGGTCGGGGTGATCAGCACGTCGAAGGGGCGGCGAGGGTGAGGACCCAGGCCGTCCATGGGCTGGCGGGCGACTGGCTGGGCCGGCGGGCAGTAGACGACAGCGGGTTCAGGCGCGGACGACGTGACGGGCGGCGCCACCACGGGCGGCGCTGGCAGAGTGGGGCGGTCGCCGACAGGACTGAGGGGCGCGCGGCTGACCGGCGTCGTCGGCGCGCCGAAACGGTACGTCGGTCGGGTAGGGGCGGCGTCCACCGGTGCGGGCCGACGCCAGCGCGTCGTGGGTGGGCCGGGGCGTTCGGCGAGGGCGGCGGTCGGTTGGGTGGCGCCAAAACCGCGCTGTAACGGGGGCGCGGTCGGGATGGCGTCCGCCGGGACGAGGGGCGCGGCGGTCGCGGGGGCACGCGCGGCTCGAGACGGATCGAGGAACAGCGTCCGGAAATTGACCAGGCGCAAGGCGAAGGCCAGCCACAGGCCGACGGCTCCTATCACACTGTACATAAAGACGATGGCCTGCCCCGACGCTCGCCAGTCGAACGCCGCCCAGGGCGCTTGCGCCAGCGTCAGAATCACCTCGACCGTATAGCGCAGCAAGGGCCAGGTAAGGCTACTCAGCAGGCGGGCCATAAACATCAGGCCGTCGTGGAGGCCGCCGACAAGCGATGCTCCCCACGCTAACAAGACCGCGCCCAGCCCCATGAACATAATCGCGGCCTGGACCGGCAAGGCCAGGATGTTCGCCAGCAGGCCAATGGCCGACACCTGGTTGAAGTAGTACGAGATGATGGGGGCGGTCATGAGGGTGGCAGCCAGGGTCGTGCTGACCAGCCCGCGCAGCATCAGGGGGAGGTGCGGCCAGTCGCGGCGGGGGGCGTCGAAAGGCGGGAAGAGCCGCCCTCGGTAGAGCCAGGTGTTGAGCACGGGTTGCAAAAGAACTAGACCCAGGACCGCCATAAAAGTCAACTGGAACCCGATATCGAGTAGCGCCCAGGGCGTAATAACGGTGATCACCCACGCCGTTACCGTGAGGCTAGTGAGCGTTGTCGAGGGCCGGCCCATGTGCTTCGCTATGACATACACACAGCCCATGAGCGCAGCACGCACCGGCGAGGGGTCAAGCCCGACGAAGAAGGTGTAGGCGATCAGCGCGACGATGTGGAGAAGAACCCAGGTCTTTGAAATGGGCAGACAGCGACGCTGCAGGGCTAGTAGCCAGTCAACAGTCTTAAAGCGACGATGGATGAGAGCCTGGTCAGCTACCAACGCGAGAACCCAAGCAACGAAGTATAGGAAGCCACTAATGCCCATCGTCAAGATCGCGATATTGAATCCCGAAACGACAACTATATGGGACAGGCTGGTGCTGCGCAATCCCTCCACCATTTCATCTGTCAGGCGGACCTGTAGCCCTAGCAGGATGCCCGCTAGCAGACCAGCTTCACGAGGGCTGTTGGGCATCAACTCGCGGATGATAGCGTCCAACTGGCGGCGCAAGGTCGTAGCGCCGACGCGCGGGGGAAAGCCGATGTTAGCGCCGTCCTCCTGTATTGTCTTGACGGGCGTCAGCCGCGCGTAGACCCCGTCTCGGGCCAACGTTTGGCGGTAGGGGAACAGGTCGAACTCCGGGGCCTCGCGCAGCTTGCCCGTCAGAACCAGGCGGTTCCCGTAGCGCAGGAGCCGGTCCCCTTCACCGTACGGCAGTTGGTCCACATTGATCCGCGCCTGGATGGCCGGCCTGGGGGGACATAGCGCCGTCTGCCACCAGGCCACGGGGGCCTGAGGACATATCAGCGAGGGCGTCTGATCGGCCGCGCCGGGCGCGCACAGCCAGGAGAGCGCCTGACAAAGCAGAGGCCGTGGGTCATTAGCGAGCCAGATGGAGGTGAGCGACTGCGGTTTGCCATTCACCTCCACCCGCTCCACCAGCAAGCGCACCGTGACCACCCCTTTGACATTGATTGGGTCTTCATCCACCATGCCCGTCAATGTCACGTCCTGGTTCAGCAGGCGCGGCCAGGCTTCGGCTGCGGGTCGCCAGTCGGCCAGCCACAGCCGGCCAACGCCTAGCGCCACCACGACCAGGACCACCAGTGGCGGGAGGTACATCTGCCGGCCGAGCCAGGCCAAAACGGCCAGACCACCTAAAGCGACGAGCGCCCGAACGAAGGCTGGGGGGAGGAGTAGCGGTGGCGCCAACCAAACCAGGAGGGCCAGGCCGCCCAGACCGGCGACGGCGAGGCCGACCAGCAGGGCGAGGCGAATGCGCTGCCGGAACCAGACGAGGAGCGCCAGGTAGGCCAGGCCGATGAGGACGACGAGCGGTACATAGGGGGGATGCCACGCGGCCAGGCTCAATCCGGCGAACCAGGCCAGGGCGAGAACGGTCAGGCGGCTCATAGCGGCAGGTCCGGGCGGCGGGTCGGATGCGCCGATTATAGCACCGGGACCATAGGTGTCAACTGCTCGCTAGAGGGCCAGCGCAAGCTATCTATGGAAGCCCCCTTCGGGGGCTGATTTCAGCCTCTCAGGCTTCCACTCGGTAGCCAGGGGCTTCTAGCCTCTGGCGGGCGGCTATCTCTCCGACAACTCCCGCTGCAGCACGTCCTTGCGGACCTTGCCCATGGCGTTGCGCGGGAGCGCGGCGGCGAATATCACCTGGCGCGGCTTCTTGTAGGGCGCCAGCTGGGCGCGGCAGAACTCCATCAGGTCATCGGCGGTGGGCATTGGCCCCTCAGGCCGGCCCACCACCACTACCGCCACCACCCGCTCGCCCAGGTCGGGGTCGGGCAGGCCGATGACAGCCGCCTCGGCCACGCCGGGGTGGGTCAGCAGCGTTTCCTCGACCTCGCGGGGGTAGACATTGAAGCCGCCCGTGATAATCAACTCGCGGGCGCGGCCCACCAGCGTCAACACCCCCGCTTCATCCAAAAAGCCCAGGTCGCCCGTATTGAACCACTCGCCTTCGAACGCCGCCCGCGTCGCTTCTGGATTCTGCCAGTAGCCGCTGAAGATATTGGGGCCGGCCACCCACACCGGGCCAACCTGACCAGTGGACGCCGGTTGGCTGGGGGAGCCGACGAGCACGGCCTGGCCGGGGAAGGGTCGGCCCACCGTCCCCGCCCGACGTGGCCCATGCAACGGGTTGGTCGTCAGCATGCCTGTTTCGGTCATGCCGTAGCGTTCCAGGATGGTCTGCCCGAACACGCTCTCAAAAGCCTGGAACACATCGGGGCTGAGGGGGGCCGAGCCGGACACAAATAGCCGCACCCCCTGCGGCCGCAGGTCGGGGCGCGCCTGCGCCTGGGCCAGCAGGCGGCTGTACATGGTCGGCACGCCGAAGAACAGGCTCACCTTCCCGCTCGCCAGGGTTGTCAGCGCCTCTAGCGGGTCGAAGCGCGGGCGCAAGTCCACGCTCCCGCCGTTGGACAGCGTCCCATGCAGCCCCACCCCCAGGCCGTGGACATGGAACAGCGGTAGCATGAGCAGCAGGCGGTCGGTCGCTGCCCATCCCCACGCCTGGCTGACGGCCTGAATGTTTGCTGCTAAATTGGCATGGGTCAGCATGACGCCCTTGGCGCGTCCTGTGGTACCAGAGGTGTACACCAGCAAGGCGAGGCTGGTCGGGTCGGGGAGCGGCAGGCTCGTCGGCGGGGCGAGCAGGCTGGACCACGGCAGCGCGCCCCCGTGCTCCGCGCCAACGACCACCCAGTCGCGCAGGGCCGGCAACTCTGGCCGAAGGGCGGCAATTTCTTCCACAGCCTGACCGCTACTGATGACTAGCGCGGCCCCCGCGTCGTTGAGAATGTGGCGGAGTTCGCCTGCGCGGTACTGGGTATTGACCGGCACGGCCACGCCACCGGCCCAACCGATGCCTAGGTAAGCGAGGACAAACTCCGGCCCGTTGTCCAGCGCCAGGGCGACCCGCTCGCCAGCAGTCAGGCCCCAGGCGCGCAGACCGGCGGCCACGCCGAGCGCCTGCGTCTGGAGTTCGTGGTAGGTCCACGTCGTGTGGTCCCAGGCGAGGCACGGCGCGTCGGGCCGACGCTGGACCTGGGCGGCGAAAAGAGCGAGCATGGACGAGGGGGTGGTAGGCATAGGCGATTTGGCTATCCGTGAAGATTTGATTACAATTCTGCCATTGTACTTGAAATTTATACAATTTCACAAAACTGTGGGGTAGGCCGTGATTCTTGCCCCCGCCAGAACGTACCTATATATAGACTCACTCTGCTGAGAGCGAGGCCTTGAGCGCCTATGCCCGTTCTGCCGCCGCGCAGTTGGCTCTGGGTTCTGGTTGTCGTCTGTCTGGTGTGGGCATGGAGTCGGCCCACCACGGCTGCCAGTGTTGTCGATACTTTCACGCTTGTCGAGCGCATCAATGCTGATCGCGCTCAACACGGTTTAGCCCCCCTCGTGGCTGAGGTCCGTCTCTCGGCGGCGGCTCAGAGCCACAGCGACGACATGGCCCGCAATGACTTTGTCAACCACACCGGCTCGGACGGTCGGGGCTACTGGCAGCGCGTCAGCGCCACCGGCTACCAGGGCCAAATGATTGGCGAGGTCATCACCGCGGGACAAGGGACGCCGGAGGAGGCGTTTGGCGCGTGGTTACGGAGCGACCCACACCATGCCATCCTGCTGACCTCGGACCTGACCCAACTGGGTGTCGGCCATGCGGAGCGCCAGGGCACACGCTACGGTCACTACTGGACGGTGGTCGTCGCGCGACCCACCAGCAGTTACGTTCCTACGCTGGTGCCAACGCCCAGCCCGGTCGGCATCCTCGTCCCCCAGGTATCCACGACGCCCCCCCCCCCCCCGGCCCCCGGGCCCCCGGGAATGGGGCGCCGGGGGGG
>JAHCIP010000139.1 GCA_026129165.1 Anaerolineae bacterium | reverse complement strand
GGTCTTCCGCATTGCCCTCGATACCCGTATCCAGCAGGTCAGGGTAGGCATTTGCCTGGCGGTAGAGGGGGAAGAGGTACGCGACGCCAGCCAGCACCAGGGGCGCTGGGGCGCGCTTGAGGCGGGGCTGGAGGCCCGCATCCACATCGCGGAAGAAGCGTACGATTTCATCTTTGATGGCATCACTGCGAACGCCTTGGCCATGGTAAATGGCCGCCCCGCGCCCACCACCTCCCCCAGGCACAGTATGCATCTGGCGTTCCTTGTGTAAATCGTCGTAGCGTAGGGCCTCGGCCAGACTCAACGGCATGTCACGCAGTTCGATCTCGGCCACCTGGTCCTGGTCGCCCTCTAGCAGCCGCACCTGGTTCTGGCTCAAGGCCAGGATATAGAAACGGCCATCTCCTTCCAGGGCAGGGAGCAAGGGCCGCAGATAGAAATGGTCCGTGACCACGACGCGCTCGGCCAGGGTCAGCGGCAACTGGTAATAGGAGAGTTCACTGGCCGAGAGGAACAGCGCCAAACCGTCCGCCTGATGCTGCCAGAACGAAAGGTCGGCCAGGAGTGGGTCTAGCCGCGACAGAAAGTGGCGGGCTTCCGAGGCCCGTACTCCCCACTGGACGAGATGCGTCTCCGCCTCGCGTACTAAGTTTTGGAGACGGATGGGGCCTTGGGTCATGGCTGGCCCGCGGCGGGCCGTGGGCATGAACAGCGAAAGATGGGGGCCGCCCTGTGCCAGGGCCAGGGCCTTGAGGGTTTCACGCGAGAGAACGTTCATAAAGTATCTCCTTACCCGCTGGACAACTGCCTACCATGCTGCTATGCTTGCGGATGGCACACAGTAAAAGCGACGAGGCTCCGCGCGACTGGTACGCAAGATGCACAGCCTTCCGACAAGCGTTCAGCCCTGGTGCGTGCCACAACGGTCGAGTGACCCTTGTTCACTGTCTCTGCATAAGGTACTACCTGATACAGAGGATGCAGCATCGTTGTCCCTTGTGATGCTGTGCCAGGCCGAAACAATCTTTCCTGACTGCGCGAAGCGTATCAAATCGCGGGGAACCCCGCATTTTCAGTATGGCACATTTCCGGCCCGGCTGCGTAGCAGAGACCGCTACCCGGGGTGGAGACTTCTCCACCTGGACGCCGCTCGGCATGGGTCTTGATACACGGGCGGAGATGATGGGCGAGATGATGTGATTGAAGGGAACCGGGCAGACCGAGGAGAGGAGCCGAACGATGCGCGAGCGCGCCACCCCAAGCAAAGCCGAGGGGGTCAGTCACGGCCCCCCGCCGTACTACGCCTATCTCGAACACCCAGACGGCCGCTGGTACGCGACCTGGATGACGCAGACCCAGCCGCGCACCGAGCGCGGCCATCCCTGGCATGTCCACGCCGACTACAGCACGGAGAAGCGCCTGCGCCTCTCCCGCGACGACAACTGGTTCATGGCCCAGTATGGCATGCGCAACTGGGATTTTGACCGGCTGGAGGAAGCGGTGGGCTTCTTTCTGCGCGAGCGCCTCCAGGCGCGCCTGGAGCGCGGTTACCGCCTGGTCCAGGCTCACTTGCCGGAGGCATCACAGTAGAGACGCGCTATACCCTGAGTACCCAACCTGGATAGGGCAGGCAGGTTTATCGCGTCTCTACTGGCTACTACTCTCGACTCTACCGCGATGCTTCCTCGTTCTCGCTCAGCCGCTCTGGGTAAACCAGATCGCTCGGGCGAACTAGAACCATTGGCAGAGCGCCCCGGCGTACAACCTCCAGCGCCACGCTGCCCAGGACAACACGCGGCAGCCCGGTGCGTCCGTGGGTGCCCATGACGATGAGATCAATATGCGAGACCTGGCTCGCCTGGATAATGGTGTCAGACGTCGGCCCTGGAAGGACCATTGTCTCCACGCGGACACCCTCCAGGCGAAGACGTTCGGCCCAAACCACTAGATAGGTCATGGCGGCTGTGTCGTCGGCCAGATGCTCACTCAGCGGCGGCGTTTCCGTCGCAGCCTCCTCTTTCTCAGGGGATGACGGTGCGGGCACAACGTGCAGCAGGACCAGAGTCGCGTCTAGCAGACGGGCAAGGGCTTTGGCATGGGGCAGAGCGGCCTCACCGAAAGGCGAGCCATCTAGCGGCACGAGAATACGGGGATGGGCGGCCTCAAACAGGTCAGGGGGACGCCGCCCCAGGCCGCGGACGAGCCAGACGGGGACAGGACTGCGGGCCAACACCGCCTCGGCGACAGAGCCAAAGATCCAGCGGCCCAGGCCCGTGCGGCCATGAGTACTCATGACCACCAGGTCGGCCTGGTGGCTCTCGATCTCGCTCAAAATACTCTGGGCCGGCGGGAGAGTAGGGAAGGCTCGCGTCACGAGCAGCCCCTGCTCACCGAGCCGCTGGGCAATATCCGTCAGGTAGACCCTGACGGCTTGCAAATCCTCAAACTGGGCTTGAACGGGGTCCAGTTGACGCGCCTCGGGCTGCCAGACCGAGCGCACCAGCACAAGACGGGCGTCGGCCTTGCGGGCCAGGGCTTCGGCGACGGGGAGCGCCAGTTCACCCAGAGCCGAGCCATCGAGCGGCACAAGGATGGTATGGTAACGCGGTTGCTCGCTATAGATAGTTATCATTTGCCCCTCCATTCGTTCACGGAATGAGTGGCTCGAAACCCTCCGTGATATGGCGGTTGACCACCAGCCTGAGCGGGCCATACCAGGCCAGCGTGCCGCCGTCGGAGCCGAGAATCTCCAGCTTGTAGAAGGCCGCCGTTTCCGCCAGCGTCAGGTCCTCAAACGAGTAGTCCGCGCCGCTGACGGCCGCCTGGCTGGGAATGAGCGGGCTGACAGGGCGATAGCCTGCCGCCTCACTCTTGCTCCGCCAGACGCGGAAGCCGAGCACGTCCGTCTCGACGGCCGTTGACCACTGCACACGCACACGGCCTTCCTCTACCGTCACGCTGAATGCACTGATGCGCACATTGGTCGGCTGGAGAGCCAACTGATCGCCAAAGTTGGCGTGTCCCGCGCCGTTGGGTGGCACAGCCACCGTCACCAGGTTCAGCGTCGTGCTAATAAAGCCGGGCGGGTCGATCTCGCGGACACCGTAGGTACCGGGGAACAGGCCCAGGAACTGGTAGCTCCCGTTGGGGAGGGTGGTCGTCGTCTGCAACAGAATATCATCCGGGGTGCCCAGGATACCATCCGGGCCGGGGGCTAACAGCCGGACCTCCACGTTCCCCAGGCCCGGCTCGCCTGGTTCCTGCACACCGCTGCCGTTCTGGTCGAAGAAGACGACACCGGTGATGGAGCCGATGGCCTGGTTACCGAAGTTGGCGACAGCCGCGCCGCCGGCCAGGACACTGACCGGCACATTATCGGGGGTCGTGCTGGTGAAGCCAGTTGGTTGGACCTCGTGGACGACATACAGACCTGGGGTAACACCCGTGAACAGGTAGGAGCCATCTCCCGCTGTGGTCGTCGTGGCGACGACGGCCAGCGTGCCCGCGTCGAGAAGTTGGATAGTGACCGCGCTCAGGCCAGGCTCACCCGGCTGCTGGGTCATATTACCGTTTATGTCAATGTACGAGACACCCGAGACGGTCCCGACAGCCAGTTCGCCAAAGTTAGCGCTGCCGAACCCGCCGGGCGGTAGGGTAACGGCGACGCTGTCGGGGGTAGTGCTGGTGTAGCCAGCCGGCTGGGTCTCCACGACCTGGTAGGGGCCGGCCGCCAGCCCTGTGAACAGATACGTGCCATCGGCGGCGGTGGTCGTGGTACCGACGGTGGCGCTGGTAATAGCATTGACCAGCGTAATCGTGACCCCGCCGATGCCCGGCTCGCCGACATCGAGCGTCGAGTCGCCGTTCAAGTCGTTGTAGACGATACCAGCAATGGTCCCGACCTGGCGGTCGGCAAAGTCGGCATGGGCGACACCGCCGCTGAGGGCGGTGACAGGCACAGAATTCGGCGACGTGCTGGCAAATCCCGCCGGGTCAATCTCGGTCACGAGATAGCTACCCGGTGTAACGCCCAGGAACTGATACGTACCGTCGGCGGCGGTGGTCGTGGTGGCGGCCACAACGTCGTCAATCGTCCCCAGGAAGCCATCCAGACCGGGCCGCACCAGCCGAATGGTGACGCCGGGGATGCCGGGTTCGCCAGCATCCGGGCTACCGCTGCCGTTGAGGTCGTTGACCACGACGCCTGTCACCGCGCCTGGCAACCGATCCCCAAAGTTGGCGACCGTTGTGGTAGCAGGCAGGACATTCACAGGGACGTTGTTGAGGGTGGTGCTGGTGAAGCCAAAGGGATCGACCTCGCGCACCAAATAGTTACCCGGCGGTACCGACGGGAACGAGTAGGAGCCATTCGGGGCGGTGGTGGTGGCGCCAAAGAGTACATCATCCGGCGTACCAAGTATCCCATCTGGCCCTGGCGAGAAGACCTGGACCAGCACTGGCCCAAGGCCAGTCTCGCCGCCATTCTGCAAGCCAGAGGCATCTACGTCGTTGAAGACGACGCCCATGATGCTGCCCGGCGGCGGCGCTGTCGGCGTGATGGTAGTGGTAGGCGAGGTGGTGGGGGTCGGGGTAGCTGTCGCCGTATTGGGCAGGGCGGTATGGGTCGCGGAGGCCGTCGCGGTCACGGTCGCCGTGGCCGTGGCGGTGGCAGTCACGGTCGCGGTGGTGGTGGCTGGCGGCGTGGCGGTCGCGGTGGGGGAGGCTGTCGCCGTTGAGGTGGCGGTGGCCGTCAGCGTAGCGGTTGGTGTAGGCGTTGGGGTGTTCTGTTGGTCGCCGAAGTTGGCCGTCACCATCCCGCCAGCGACGACCAGGGCCGTCAGGGTGTTCGGTGTGGTGCTCGAGAAGCCAAGCGGATCGGTCTCACGTACATCGTAGATACCCGGCGGCACGTTGGGGAACGTGTAGGCGCCATTGGGGTCGGTCGTCGTCGAGGCGACCGGCACATCGTCTGGCGTGCCAAGCAACCCGTCCGGACCGGGCGCGAAGAGCGTGACGGTGACATTGGGGATGCCTGGCTCGCCGCCCTCGCGGATGCCGTTGCCGTTTAGGTCATTGTACACAACACCTGTGACCGTACCAGTATTGGGGGCAGTCGTAGGCGTGACCGTCGGCGTCAGCGTCTGCGTCACCGTGGGCGAGGTTGTCGGCGTCGAAGTGACGGTCGGTGTCCCAGTCGCCGTCCGCGTGGCTGTGACGGTGGGGGTAAGGGTCGCGGTCGCGGTCGCCGTCAAGGTGGGCGTCGGGGTATTCTGGCGGTCACCAAAATTAGCCGTCGCCGTCCCACCGGCCACAACAACCGCAATCAGATCATTGGGCGTGGTGCTGGAGAAGCCGAGCGGGTCGGTCTCACGCACATCGTAGATACCCGGCGGCACGTTGGGGAACGTGTAGGCGCCGTTGGGGTCGGTCGTCGTCGTGGTGATCAAGGTATCATCCGGCGTACCGAACACGTTGTCCGGCCCCGGCCCGTAGAGACCGACGGTGACGTTGGGGATGCCTGGCTCGCCGCCCTCGCGGATGCCATTGCCATTCAGGTCGTTGAATACCACACCCGTCACCGTGCCCGTCGTCGAGGTAGGAGTGGGCGTCACCGTCGCCGTGGGGGTCGAAGTGGTGGTCGGCGTCGGAGTGTTCTGCTGGTCCCCGAAGTTGACTGTCTGCGTCGTCCCAGCGAGGGCGGCGACAGCGACATTGTTCGGCGTGGTGCTAGAGAAGCCGAGGGGGTCGGTCTCGCGTACCTCGTAGATACCCGGCGTCACGTTGGGGAAAGTGTAGACGCCGTTCGGGTCGGTCGTCGTTGACGCGACCGGCACATCGTCTGGCGTGCCGAGCACATTGTCTGGCCCGGCGGTATAAAGCGTGACAGTGACATTGGGGATGCCCGGCTCACCACCTTCCCGCGTCCCGTTGCCGTTCAGGTCGTTGAACACCACCCCATTGATAGTCGCCAGGATGGTCGTCGGCGTGCTGGTGGGGGTCGCGGTTATCGTCGGCGTCCGCGTCAGCGTGGGGGTCGGGGTGCTCTGTTGGTCGCCAAAGTTGGCTGTCGCCGTGCCGCCCGCCACTACCACCGCCGTCAGGTCATTGGGCGTCGTACTCGTGAAGCCTACAGGGTCGGTCTCACGCACATCGTAGATGCCTGGCGGCACGTTGGGGAACGTGTAGGCGCCGTTGGGATCGGTCGTCGTGCTGGTCACCGGCACATCATCTGGCGTGCCGAGCAACCCGTCCGGACCAGGCAAGTAGAGCGTGACGGTGACGTTGGGAATGCCTGGCTCGCCGCCCTCGCGGATGCCGTTGCCGTTCAGGTCGTTGAACACCACACCCGTCACCGTGCCCGTGTTCGGCGCCGTCGTCGGGGTCACGGTCACGGTGGGCGACGGCGATGGGCTGGGTGTGGGTGTGTTTTGCTGGTCGCCAAAGTCAGCGGTGACAGTCCCGCCAGCTGGCGCATTGACGACGACCGCGTTCGGCGTCGTGCTGCTAAAACCCGGCGGATCGGTCTCACGCACCTGATACACCCCTGGTGGCACGTTCGGGAAACTGTAAGCCCCATTGGGATCGGTCGTCGTGCTGGTCACCGGCACATCGTCTGGCGTGCCGAACACACTATCTGGGCCTGGCCCGTAGAGCGTGACGGTGACATTGGGGATGCCTGGCTCGCCGCCCTCGCGCGTCCCGTTACCATTCAGGTCATTGAAGACCACGCCATTAATGGTCGCGACGGCGGTGGTAGGCGTCCGTGTCACCGTCGCTGTGGATGTCGGCGTGCGGGTCACGGTGGGCGTTGGGGTGGGCTGCTGATCGCCGAAGTTGACGGTGGTTGTTCCACCCGCTACCACAACGGCTATCACCTGGTTGGAGGTGGTGCTGGTGAAGCCCACTGGATCGGTCTCGCGGACTTCATAGACGCCGGGCGGTAAATTCGGGAACGTGTAGGCCCCGTTGGGATCCGTCGTCGTAAATCCTACCAGGACGTCATCCCCTGTGCCGAGGATGCCGTCTGGTCCGGGCGAGTAGAGGACCACGGTCACGGACGGAATGCCCGGCTCACCGCCGTCGCGGGCGCCGCTTCCATTCAGGTCGTTGAACACAACGCCGGCAATCGTACCGGCCAGAGGCGTACTGGTCGCTGTAACAGTCGGCGTACTCGTGCGGGTCGGTGTTGGTGTGGGGGTCAACTGGGTATCGCCGAAATCAACAATATTGACGCTGCCCGGCGGAACCACGATGACAACAAGATTGGGGGTAGTACTGACAAAACCCAGAGGGTCGGTCTCACGCACCCCGTAGATGCCTGGAGGAACGCCAGAAAAGCCGTAGTTGCCGACGGCATCGGTTGTTATTCCAGCCAGCACAATATCATCGGCCGTGCCGAAAACATTATCTGGCCCCGGCCCCACAACTTGCACCGTGACATTGGGGATGCCAGGTTCGCCGCCATCGCGCCCGCTGTTCATGTTGAGGTCGTTATATACTGTACCGATGATAATCGAGGTCGGTGGCAGGGCCGTCGCCGTTGCCGTGGAGGTTGGGGTGGCTGTGGCCGTGCGGGTCGGTGTGACTGTTAGAACGGACGTGGAGGTGACCGTCGGCGTTTGAGACGGTGTGCTGGTGCGCGTGGGCGTTGGCGTGATGGTAGGCGTGACAGCCGATGTGGCCGAGGCGGTGGCTGTCACGCTTGGGGTTCGCGTCACGGTAGGCGTGGCCGTCCGCGTGACGGTGGTCGTCACGGTAGAGGTGGAGGTCGGGACTGTGGCGGTAGCTGTGGAACCTGCTGAACAGTCGCGCACTTCGAACATGAATTGATCGTCAACTGTATCTTCGAAATTATTGAGAATACCAGTCAGGCTGCCTGTGTAGTTTCCGAGTGGAGTATTCGCGGGCACTCCAATTTCCAGAGAGAACTTCACCGGCATCTCGGCGGGGGTAAACGGGCCGCAGGTGAAACTGGTACCAGCGCCGTTGCAGATGCCAATCGGAACCGATGACAGGAACTGGAGACCGGGTGATAGCGTCCCTTCAATTCGAGTCCGGTCAGAGGGATCGAGGGGCTGAACGGCTTCGAAGCGCACGTCGTACGAATAGCTGCCGGGGCGACAGGCAAAGGCACCGCCGCCATTGAAAAAGCGGAGGATATGGCTTTGCGGGGCATTGGGGTCGGCCAAAGGCGCCTGGGCATGAGCGGACGTGCCAGCCGAGGATGAGACTCCGCTGGCCAGGGCAAGCCAGAATAGAACCAGGAGGCTGCGGAGCCACCAACCTCGGGCGTCCGAGGTCGTGCGGTGTCGCCTCAGGATGAGACCCAGGCGGTCAGGCAGACGTAATCTTCGTGGTGGGGTGGATTCCGACATGAGCGCCTCCTCACACAAATGCATCCCGGCTCGTAGGTGTAGCTGCGGGCAAGAGCTGGATGCCTGGCATGTTCAGATACTTGTGGTGGGGAGAACGTGCTGTCGGGTAGATGAGCAGCCAGTCATAGCGCCTCCCATAGGGTGTCGGACGGCGGCTCGCCGCACCAACACCCCTGAGAGATGTATTGACAAGTATTCTATCCCCCCACTCGATCCATCGGATGTGAAAGCCCACAGCGTCACTCGATGGGCACAGGAGCAAGGCTCACATCCACCAATTGAGCCGCCACTACGCTCAGGCGTGGTTCCCCATCGGCCAGAGCGCGGAAATGCAACTTCAGCAGCGCCCCGCGCGTTGGTTCGGTCGTGTGCCCCAGCCCCACCACAGCATACCCTACCTGCGATAGGGCAGGTCGCACATCGCCCTCGGTGCGATTCACCTGGTTGAGAACCACAAAGCTATGCTGAGGATCGAACAGGGCACCTGGCTCGGCGGCCGCGCCATCGGAGCCAAGCAGTTCCAGTTGCGTCGGGTCAAAGCTGAGGGAGACGTCGGCCCCAACGAGCGAGCGACTGCTCACAATGTTCAGCGTCGCGCTAAACTCCTCGCCCTTCGCCACTTTATCCGGCGCGGCGAGGTCGAGGCGAGCGGAAGGTAGCCCCTTCTCTGACGTGGCGGTCTGATTCGACTTCTGCGCGAGGCTCCCCCAGAACTGCACGCCTTCCGCGCCGAAGTTGCTCCCCACCATCGCCAGATCGGCCAGGTCAACACGGTTGTTGCCATTGATGTCCGCGCGGACGTCGTCAGGCGGGCTTGTACCGTAGTTAACCGCCACGATAATCAAGTCGTATAGGTCGATGCGGCCATCGTTATTGGTATCACCGCCGAGCAAGGTAGTCGCCATGTCGGTCTTGGCCTGAGCGCCCACCCCCACCATCAGGCTGGTTTGACTGGGCAGATAGCCGGGGAAGCTGGCTTTGACGACCTGTTGCCCAACGGGGGCCGCGAGCGTGAACGAGCCGTCGGGGGCGGTGGAGGTCCAGAAGCCGCCGGCTTCCACCTTGACGCCGCCATAGCTCGTGCGGCCCTGCAGAGTGACGGTCCCTCTCACTTCCGCGGTCTGACTGACCGTGCTGGGCACGGGGTTCACATACAGGTCCAGCGTCTCGGTAGGACTATACCAGATTTGGAGACGCTGCGGCTGGTTGGGCGACGCCTGAAAGTAGGTACCCGTTGGATCGTTGGTGGGCGGGATAGACGGCATGGCCTGGGCCAACTCGTTCTGCGTATCGAAGTAGGCATCGCAGCCGCGATACGCGCGCCATCCGGCCGTGCTCCGCCAGTCGCTGGTCAGGAGATACAGCTGGTCGCTGGGCAGGCTGAAGCCGGTGAATTGGTCGGGGAAGATGTGGAAGCCTTCCACACTCCAGCGCGTGGCGTCGGTTGGTACGGCCCAGTAGGGAACCTCGCGGAGCTGGCCCAGGAAGCGCGGCTCGGTGGCCTCCTCGACAATCCGCGCGACCAGCGGATTCGCGGCGCGCCAGGGTCCCAGACAGCCGGCCAGGTCGGGTTGGAGCGGCGGCTGGAGGAACTCATAGGGCGCCAGCCGTCGCACGTCCTCACGAATGGTGTGCGGCACGTTGAACGGCGGCATGACATACATCGCCGACGTGTCCAGCCCAAACTGCGGGCCCTGGAAGTACGCCTGGAGCACCTGCGATTGGACGGTATCCACTCGGTCGCCCACCTTCGGGACAGGCGTGCGGATGGTGATGCCCTTGAAGCTGTCACCACCGCCCACCGGCGCCGTCAGCACCGCGCTGACGTTGTACTCGTGGCCGTCCACGTAGAACCGCTTGAGGTACCAGGGCGCTGGTCCTTGCAGGTTAGGTTGACCATTGCCCAGATACATCGGCGCCTGCGCGCCGCCGAGGGCGCGGCCGAGCATCAGCGAGACGCTCTCCAGCGCCGGTTGGCCGGGGATGGGGGCGCCGACGCCCTGGACGTAGACGAACCAGGCGCCGCTGGCCTGTCCCAGGTTGCTGCTGCCAGCCGGCAGCCGCGTGACCGAGTTGCGATTGACAATCGCCATCTCGCCGCGCCGCAACGTGATCTGGCGGATCAGGTCAGGATACTTGGAGTAGCCGCTGGGAGTAGAATGGAGGCCGCCGCCTGTGTACCACAGCGCCAGGCTGACATCACCACTGATATAGTCCACCCCGGTCAGTTGGACCATGTAGTCGAGGAACTGGGCCGAGCGGCGGCTGGGCGAGCCAGCGTCGAGGGTGACGCCGTCCAGCATAAACACGGCCAGTTCGTCACCGGAGAGTTGAGCGCCGTCCGGGTCGAAGTCATCCAATGTGTTGTTAGCGTTGAAGTCAGCGCCGATGCCCGTCATGAGCGCCAACGAGCGCTCGGTTTCGATGCGTACCACATCGGCGCGGCCGTCAAAGTTGGCGTCGAAGCTGGTCAGGCCATAGCCGAAGCTCGGCGGGTTGGGCTGCCAGGCGCTGGTGGCTCCCACCGGCGGCACGGGTAGCTCGTCGGCTCCCGTCGCCATTGGGAACAGGAAGCGTCCCCCCGGCAAGGTTGCGGTGGGCTGGTCGTGGGCATCGAGCAAGAGATACGTAAACTCTTCCAGCACGGCCGGGTAGCGGAAGCTGTCGGTGGGGTACACGTCCCCACCCGAGCCGGCCACGGCGCGGTAGGCGCTATCGAGGTAGGACGGCTCATACCACAGGCGGGGGAAGACCTTCTCGCCAGCGTCGACACCTGTCGTTCCGCTGTTGACCGCGATCTGGCCGTAGTACTGGCCCAGGTCTTCGGGGCCGCGACGGAACTCGTTGAGGTAAGCGGGGTTGAGGGTCAGGCTATCCTTGACCGGCGCCTGCGGCCCCTGCGGGTCGAAGATACTTACCGGATCGGTATAAGGCAGCACCTCGACCAGCGGCGCATTCGATCCCGGTGGGAGCGTGGTGCGACGGAAGGCGGTCGAGCCGGCGCTTTCGGCGTCGCGGCCGTAGACGCGGATGCCGTTCTGGTCGGTGTAAATCTTGCCCGCGTTGGGACTGCCTCGGCTCGGGTCGAACCAGAACTTGGCGTAACCGCCACGAGTGTCTATCGTACCGGGCATATCCTGGACCCAGCGACGATACTCGGCCTGGGGGGCCTGCCACTGGGTGACAACGAGGTACAGTTCGGGATCGGGAGCCGTGACGGCGGGCGGGTTATCCGGCAGGATAAACATGGTGTACTGGTCGGGCCGCGTCCAGGTCTGTACGCGATACCAGAACTCACGGTCGGAGGTCTCGTTCAGCACAGCCTGGCCGTACCGTTCCGTCAACTCGCCGAGCAACTGCGGGTTGCGCGTCTCCTGCGCGTAGGTAAAGCAGGAAGGCGCGGGCTGGGTGTAGGTCGGACCACCGTAGGCTGCGTACGGTAAGGGTTGGTTGCCTTGCAGGATGGGCGCCACAGGGCCATGCACCCGCCCCCAGAACGGCACGTTCGGGACCGTGGGCACGGGACCATCCAGGATGTCGGTCACGATGTAGTGCTCGTAGTTGAACGGCGGCAAGACAGACAACCCCTCGCCAGGCTGGTAGGCGTCCTGGATGAGCGAGAACTGGGCATTCGTCACGTCGTTGAACTTGGGCGTCACCGAGCGCAGCGTAATGTACTCGAACGTGGCGTCGTCACCGCTGCCGTGGGTGTAAACGGCGACGGTGTTGTATTCGTGGCCGTCCACATAGAAGCGCTTGGTGTACCACGGGTTGACGCCCAGATTAGGCGAGCCGGGGGCGGCTTCCATACGAGTGTGTGTAGCACCCAGGCCCCGGCCAACCATGAGCCGTACCGTCCCGTCAACAGAGTCGACCTGATCAACGTAGACGAACCAGGCGCCGCGCGCATTGCCGAGGTTGTTGCCGCCGGCGGGGACGATCTGGGCCGGTCCCTGGAGCAAGGCTACCGCCGCATCGCCACGCCGCAGGAGCACCGTGCCCAGGTCCTTTGGCGCGATGCTGCCCGTCCAGTACAGGCGCAGACGAACGGCCTCGTTGAAGAAGGACTCGACGACGGCGACGTGGTCGAGGAACTGCGCGGCGCGGCCAGTGGTGAGAGCGCCCGTCGTGACCGAGAAGGCAACCACCTCGTCACCGGAGAGCGGCGTTCCGTCGGTGTCCAGCCCATCGAGGCTGCCGTTGTTGTTCAGGTCCAACCCAACGCCCGTCAGGTTGGCGAGCGTACGCTCGCTATTGACCTCCACAATATCGGGCTGGCCGTCGAAGTCGGCGTCCAGGCTGGTCAGGCCATAGCCCACGGTGCCCACGCCATTGTCATTGGTCCCTATGTTACCGTCCAGCCCAAACAGGTCGGCGGCCCGCATGCCCACCGGGAAGACCCAGGCGGAGCGGCCGGGCACGGCGGGTAGCGGCCGCGGATAGGTATCGGCTGGGCCAGGACCGATGAACTGGTAGGTCCACTCCTGCATGATAGCGGGATAGTGAATGTCAGCCGGTGTCAGGTTGCCGCTAACATCCTGATCCTTGTCGAGGCGGTCGCACTCATACCAGAGACGGCTGAAGACCTTCTCGGCTGCGTCAATACTGGTACCGGACTTGATCAGGTTGTACAGCCCCCGCCGGCCATTCTCGTCAGGCGTGTAGAGTTCCGACATGATGGCCGGGTTCCAGGTGACGGAATCGCGCGGCGCCTGTGGGTGCTGGGGGTCGAAGGGGGCGTTCGGGTCGGTGTAGGGTTTATCCTCGGGGCCGATGACGCTCTGATCGCCCGCGCCTATCAGGGAACAGTACAGGTTGATACCGACACCAGGGCAGGTCGTCGAGGGCGATGGGGTCGGCGTCGGGGTTCCGACCGGGGTGGCCCGGGCTGTCTCCGTCGCGACGACGGTCAGGATGCTAATCGTCGCGGGCGGAGTGCGGGTGGGCGTGACCGTCGCGGTCGTCGTCGCCGTCCCGGTAGGACCGCCGGGGGTCGCGGTGGCCGTCGCCGTGCGAGAGGCTGTCGCCGTGGCGGTCTGAGAAGCCGTGGCGGTAGCAGTCGCCGTACGCGACGGGGTGGCCGTGGCCGTCGCGGTCGAGGTGTTAGTGCCAGTCGCGCCGGGGATCGGTGTTAGCGTCACCGTCGCAGTGCTAGTGTTCACGGCCGTCGCTGTGCTCGTTGCCGTGGCGGTGGCCGTGCGCGACGCGGTGGCCGTGGCCGTAGCCGTCGAGGTGCTGGTGCTGGTCGCGCCAGGTATAGGTGTCAACGTCACCGTCGCGGTAGCCGTGCGCGACGCCGTGGCCGTGGCGGTCAAGGTAGCCGCGAGGGTACTGGTCGCCGTCGCCGTACTCGTGGCGGTAGCCGTACTGGTCGGCGTGGCTGTGCGCGACGCCGTGGCGGTGGCGGTGGCGGTGGACGTGGCCGGTAGGGTGCTGGTCGCCGTCGCGGTACTCGTCGCCGTCGCGGTACTCGTCGCCGTCGCGGTGCGAGAGGGGGTGGCGGTGGCGGTCAAGGTGGCGGGCGTCGTAATGGTGGCTGTCGGTGTATTCGTCGCTCCACCGAGCGGCGTCACCGTTAGGGTGGGCGTCGCCGTCCGTGTCACCGTACCTGTCTCCGTCGGTTTCACAATCGGCGTCAGGGTCACGGTGGCCGTGGCCGTGTTAGTCGCGCCCGGTATCGGCGTCAGCGTTACCGTCGAAGTCGCCGTACTCGTCGCGGTGGCTGAGGCTGTAGCCGTTGCAGTGAGGGTGGCGGCTACCGTATTGGTCGCCGTGGCGGTCGCCAGGGCGGTATTAGTGGCGGTGGCCGTGGCCGTCGCTGTAAAAGTCGCTGTGGCCGTATTGGTCGCTGTCGCAGTGGCCGTGGCCGTCGAAGTCGCCAGGGCGGTGTTGGTGGCCGTGGCCGTGGCCGTGGAAGTCGCCAGGGCCGTATTGGTGGCGGTGGCTGTGGCTGTCGAAGTCGCCAGGGCCGTGTTAGTGGCGGTGGCGGTGGCCGTCGCCGTCGAGATAGACGTACTAGTCGCTGTTGAGGTAGCCGTTCGGGTCGCCGTCGCGGTAGCTGTCGCCGTGGAAGTTGCAGGGGCCGTATTGGTGGCCGTGGCGG